>NZ_JBNHIN010000007.1:116515-148071 GCF_050054615.1 Streptomyces sp. YGL11-2 | reverse complement strand
GCCGCACCCCTGCCCGGGGTGCGGCACTCCGCCGCATGGTGTGGCCGCGGTCAGTAACGCGGCCTGCTGAACCAGGCGTTGCCCTCGTCCTTGCTGACGAAGACCACCACCAGGATGCCCAGCACGGTGTGCACCAGGCCGAACGGGATGGTGAACAGGCTCACCACGATGGTGCCGACGCCGAAGACGATGCTGCCGACGCGGACGCCCTTGCCGCCGTTGCCGAACTGCGCGGCGAGGGTGATCGCGGCGGCGGTGAACACCACGATGATGACGATCGCCGCGATCAGCAGGCCCTTGCCGACGTTGAACGCCGACATGTCCGCGTAGGGCGAGGACGCCGCGTCGTGCGACGCCTTGCTGACGCCGCCCAGCCCCAGCACCGCCAGGACCAGGCCGATGAGGTTGAGTCCGGCGAGCACGAACAGCATCGCGCGGGCGCCCTTGACGCCGCCCGGCATCACCGTCGGGTACTGCTGCTGCATACCGGGCATCGGGCCGCCCGGGTAGGCGCCGTACGGCGCCATGGGCTGCTGCGGCTGCATCGGCTGCTGCTGGGGATGGCCGTATCCGGGCTGCTGGCCCGGGGGCGGGCCGTAGGGGTTCGGGTTCGGATAGCTCACGAGCGGTGTCCTTCGGGCGACTTGAGCCGATACCGGCGCTCGCGCGAACGGATATCGGTGCGTTTGACGGGACGGTAGGCCACCGGGCCTCCGTCATGCTCCACCGGGCACGGACCCGGCTCCGTACGGCGCCACGAAGGCCCCCGGTCGCGAGCGCGAGGGGGCCTTCGGTGGGCTGTTCAGGGCGTCCGTGCGGCCCGGTACGGCGTTACTGGGCGCGGACGACCACGGTGCCGGCGACCTTGTCCGCGAACGTCTGCGACTTCTCGTCCCACAGCGGCCACAGGTAGCCGATGGAACAGGCGAGGCTGTCGAGGAAGTGGCAGATCTTGCGCACGAAGGCCATGCCGAAGCCGATGGGCTGACCGGTGGCCTCCTTGACCAGCCGGATGCCCAGCGCCTTCTTGCCCGGGGTCTGGCCCGTGCTGCCTTCCTTGGCGATGAGGAAGATGCCGCCGACCAGCGCGATGATCGCGGCGACCACGATGCACAGGATCGCGCCGGTCGGGGTGGCGCTGGACGTCGCCGCGTTGGCCGCGTTCCGGTAGCAGGACATGTCGCCCGGCTGGCAGGCCGAGTAGTCCGGGTGGATCGACGTGGCCGCGCTCGCCGTCATGCCGATGCCGATGGCGTACAGGATGCCCGGGATCAGGCCCACGATCAGACCGTCGATCAGGTAGGCGCCGACGCGCGCACCCCAGCTCGCGTAACCCTGGGGCATCCCCGGCATGCCCGGCATCCCCGGCTGGCCGTACGGGGCCTGCGGCTGCTGCGGGTAGCCGCCGTACTGCGGCGCGCCCTGCTGCGGCGGCACCTGGCCCTGCTGGGGGTAGCCGTACGGCTGCTGGGGCTGCTGCGGGGCGCCCTGCTGCGGGTAGCCGTAGCCCGGCGCACCGCCCTGCGGCGGGACCGGGGGCTGCTGGCCGTACGGGCCCTGGGGGGCCTGCGGCGGCTGGCCGTACGGGTTGTTCGGGTCACCGAAGCTCATGGTGTTGCTTTCCTCCGTTGGGTGTCAGTGGGGGACGACGCGGCGTGACTCGGAGGAAAAACAGGTGGTTTCACTGGCCCGCCCCCGACGATGCCTGCGGCACTGCGCGTCAATCCTTCTAGGTGAGGAATCGCTCTGTCCAGTCAGGGGGGTCAGCCTTTGTCCAACCGCAATGATCATTTCCGGACAACTGCCGTCCGCGCGGCCTGATTGGAACACGGGTGCCTCCATCCGGGAGGATGGGGGTATGACTGCCCAGATTCTGGATGGCAAGGCCACCGCCGCCGCGATCAAGTCCGAGCTCACCGACCGCGTCGCGGCGCTGAAGGCCAGGGGCGTGCAGCCCGGCCTCGGCACCCTGCTGGTCGGCGACGACCCCGGAAGCCGCTGGTACGTCAACGGCAAGCACCGCGACTGCGCGCAGGTCGGCATCGCGTCGATCCAGCGCGAACTGCCGGCGACCGCCACGCAGGAGGAGATCGAGGCCGTCGTCCGGGAGCTCAACGAGGACCCGGCCTGCACCGGCTACATCGTCCAACTCCCGCTCCCCAAGGGCATCGACGCCAACCGCGTGCTGGAGCTGATGGATCCGGCCAAGGACGCCGACGGGCTGCACCCGATGAGCCTGGGCCGCCTGGTGCTCGGCATCGAGGGCCCGCTGCCGTGCACCCCGTACGGCATCGTCCAGCTGCTGCGGCGGCACGGGGTCGAGATCAAGGGCGCGCACGTGGTGGTGGTCGGCCGCGGCATCACCATCGGCCGCCCGATGCCGCTGGTGCTGACCCGCAAGTCGGAGAACGCCACGGTCACCCAGTGCCACACCGGCACCCGCGACCTGTCCGCGCACCTGCGGCAGGCCGACATCATCGTCGCCGCGGCCGGTGTGCCGCACATCATCAAGCCCGAGGACGTCAAGCCCGGCGCGGCCGTGCTGGACGTCGGCGTCAGCCGGGACGAGAACGGCAAGATCGTCGGCGATGTGCACCCCGGTGTCGCCGAGGTGGCCGGCTGGGTCGCCCCCAACCCGGGCGGTGTCGGCCCGATGACCCGGGCCCAGCTGCTGGTCAACGTCGTCGAGGCGGCCGAGCGTGCTGCTGTGGGCACCGCCCGGCGTTAGCCGGGGGAGTCTGAGAGCCTGGCTATGACACGACCCGGACACGGAAGGGGCTGACCGCCACCCATGGCCGCCGAAGCGCACTCAGAGGGCGCCTCCGAGCCGCAGCGCACCTCGCGCCGCTTTCCGCAGGTCACCCGGGACACCGCCCGCCCCGAGGGCGGTGGCCGGGCCGCCTCGGGCGGCTCTCCCGCACCGGCCCGGCAGTGGCCGCTGCTCGCCGTCATGGGCGGTGTGGCGGCCGGGCTGCTGCTGGTCGCGGTCGACGCGTTCCGCATCGGCTCGATCGTGATCGGCCTCTCCCTGCTGGCCGGCGCGGTGCTGCGGTGGGCGCTGCCGTCGGTGGGGATGCTGGCCGTACGGTCCCGCTTCACCGACATGGCGACGTACGGCGGGCTCGGCTTCGTCATCGTGATCCTGGCGCTGATGGTGCAGCCCAAGCCGTGGATCCACGTCCCGTTCCTCGACGACATCGTGCACTTCACGGTGCGGTAGCCGAGCGCGGCGCGCCCCCGGGGCGCGGTGGTCGCGGCACGGCGAGCCGTCCGTGCCGTAGCCGCCCGTGCCCGTGTGACGCGGGTAACTTGGCGACGTCCGGGGGGTGCACCGACCGCGAGAGGGATGTTCCGCCTCATGGCCAAGATCAAGGTTGCCCACCCCGTCGTCGAACTCGACGGCGACGAGATGACCCGCATCATCTGGTCGTCCATCAGGGACCGGCTGATCCTCCCGTACCTCGACATCGAGCTGGAGTACTTCGACCTGGGCATCGAGCACCGGGACGCGACCAGCGACCAGGTGACCGTCGACGCCGCGCACGCCATCAAGGAGCACGGCGTCGGCGTGAAGTGCGCGACGATCACGCCGGACGAGGCGCGGGTCGAGGAGTTCCACCTCAAGGCCATGTACCGCTCACCGAACGGCACCATCCGCGACATCCTCGGCGGCGTGATCTTCCGTGAGCCGATCGTCATGGAGAACGTGCCGCGGCTGGTCCCGGGCTGGACCGAGCCCATCGTCGTCGGCCGCCACGCCTTCGGCGACCAGTACCGCGCCACCGACCTCAAGATCCCCGGCGCCGGCACCCTGACCCTGGCCTTCACCCCGAAGGACGGCAGCGAGCCGATCGAGCGGGAGGTCCACGAATTCCCGGGTCCCGGCGTCGCGCTGGCCATGTACAACCACGACGACTCGATCCGCGACTTCGCGCGGGCCTCGTTCCGCTACGGGCTCGACCGCGGATACCCGGTCTACATGTCGACGAAGAACACGATCCTGAAGAAGTACGACGGCCGGTTCAAGGACCTCTTCCAGGAGGTCTTCGACAGCGAGTTCCGGACCGAGTTCGACGCCAAGGGGCTGACGTACGAGCACCGGCTGATCGACGACATGGTCGCCATGGCGCTCAAGTCGTCCGGCGGCTACGTCTGGGCCTGCAAGAACTACGACGGCGACATCCAGTCGGACGTCGTCGCCCAGGGCTTCGGGTCGCTGGGGCTGATGACGTCGGTGCTGATGTCCCCGGACGGGCGGACCATCGAGGCGGAGGCGGCGCACGGCACCGTCACCCGCCACTACCGCCACCACCAGCAGGGCAAGCCCACCTCCACCAACCCGATCGCCTCGGTCTTCGCCTGGACCCGCGGGCTCGCCCACCGCGGCCGGCTCGACGGCACCCCCGAGGTCGTCCGCTTCGCCAAGGCGCTGGAGCAGGTCTGCGTGGAGACCGTCGAGGGCGGCCAGATGACCAGGGACCTGGCCCTGCTGATCGGCCCGGCGCAGCCCTGGCTGACCACCGAGCAGTTCCTGGACGCCCTGGACGCCGGGCTGCAGAAGGTGATGGCGCCCCCTTGAGGCGCGCCGGCGGCCCGCCGGCTGGCCGGGATTCGCCGCTCGGGGCGGGCGGCCCCGCGGCCGGGGGATTGCCCGTGCGGATACCGGGCATGCGCTCGAATACCCCCCACGGGTGTGGCACAGGCCGGTGGTCGCTCGCGCTCCCCTCCACAAGCGGGCGGCCACCGCACCGCCGCGCGGCGGCCGGCCGGGGGTGCGCGCCGGGGTACGCGCCGGGACCGGGGCCGCCCGGTCAGGTGGCCGGTCAGGGTCCGGTGAGGTGGCCGGTGAGGTGTCCCACACCGGCCCGTCGTCGGGGCCGGGCGGGGGTCCGATAGCCTGACGGCCGGGTCTCTCGATACCAAGAGACCTCGATAGATGGGCAGGGACACCCACCGCCACCCAAGGTGGTCCAGGGGCTTGCCCCCGGAAAACACCGCGCAGGAGATCGCCATGACCCGCACTCCCGTCAATGTCACCGTCACCGGCGCCGCCGGCCAGATCGGTTACGCACTCCTCTTCCGCATCGCTTCCGGTCATCTGCTCGGCGCGGACGTGCCGGTCAAGCTGCGCCTGCTGGAGATCCCGCAGGGGCTGAAGGCCGCCGAGGGCACTGCGATGGAACTCGACGACTGCGCCTTCCCGCTGCTCCGCGGCATCGACATCTCGGACGACCCGAACGTGGCCTTCGACGGCGCCAACGTCGCGCTCCTGGTCGGCGCCCGCCCCCGTACGAAGGGCATGGAGCGCGGTGACCTCCTGGAGGCCAACGGCGGCATCTTCAAGCCGCAGGGCAAGGCCATCAACGACCACGCCGCGGACGACATCAAGGTCCTGGTCGTCGGCAACCCGGCGAACACCAACGCCCTGATCGCCCAGGCCGCCGCCCCGGACGTACCGCGCGAGCGCTTCACCGCGATGACGCGCCTGGACCACAACCGCGCCGTCTCGCAGCTCGCGCAGAAGACCGGCACCCCGGTCTCCGAGATCCGCCGCCTGACCATCTGGGGCAACCACTCGGCCACCCAGTACCCGGACATCTTCCACGCCACGGTCGCCGGCAAGAACGCCGCGGAGACCGTCAACGACGAGAAGTGGCTGGCCGACACCTTCATCCCGACCGTCGCCAAGCGCGGCGCGGCGATCATCGAGGCCCGCGGCGCGTCCTCCGCCGCCTCGGCCGCCAACGCCGCCATCGACCACGTCCACACCTGGGTCAACGGCACCGCCGACGGCGACTGGACCTCCATGGGCATCCCGTCGGACGGCTCCTACGGCGTCCCGGAGGGCCTGATCTCGTCCTTCCCGGTCACCACCAAGGACGGCTCGTACGAGATCGTCCAGGGCCTGGAGATCAACGACTTCTCCCGTGAGCGCATCGACGCCTCGGTCAAGGAGCTGGCGGAGGAGCGCGAGGCCGTTCGCGGTCTCGGCCTCCTCTGAGCCACCCCCGCCTCCCGAACGAGCCCGTACGGTCCCAACGGCCGTGCGGGCCCGGTCGTTTGACGGCCCGAATCGCGGTGCGCCGTGCGGCGCGCTCCTCTATGCTGCGGCTTCCCTGCCACGTACGGGTGAAGGCGGCGCGCTGCCGGAACAGCGCCCGCCCACCGGCGCGTTGAGGCGGGTAGTTGGTACAGCGGCGACGGGGGAGGCCGATGAGCGGTACGGATGTGTCTGCACAGCCGGAGGAGCCGGAGGAGCCGGGCGGTCCGCCACGGCTGGGCAAGGGCGTGCCCGAGCAGTCCGCGGGCGCCGCGCCGGTCGCCGCCCCCCTCCCGCCGGTCCTGGCCGTCCCGCCGGGCGCCAGCGACACCACCCGCCTGCTGTGCGCCGGCACATATATGGACGAGGCGTTCCGGGACGCCGTCGTCGACGAGTTGTACGTCCATGAGGAGCGGTTCGCCGCGCCGTCCCTGGGCATCGACGCCGCCCGGGTGCTCGCCCACGCCCTGCGCGCCCGCCGCCTCGAACTGGGCTGGGCGGCGCTGATGTTGCTCGCCTGGATCGTGGCGCTCCCGCTGTCGCAGTGGCTGGCGGTGGCCTATCTCCTCCCGGTCGTCCTGCTGGGGATCGGCCGCTACGTCCGCCGGGCGCCGCTCCCGGAGTGGCTGGCCCGCGGTCTGTCCCTCCTCTTCCGCTGGAACGGCCGCTTCACGCTGACCCTGGTCGTGGTGGGGCTGGCGGTGGCGGCGTTCAGCGGGGACGATGCCGCGACGAGCTTCGCGTCCCCGCTCTCCTGGCTGCTGGACAACCTCTTCTCCGGCTCCTCGGGGTCCGGCTCCCTCGGCGGCGGCTTGGGACCGGGCCCCTACGCCGGCCCCGGCCCCGCTGCGTCCGGCTCGGGCTCGTCCGGCTTCGCCGCGGTGTTCCCGGTCTGGGTCGCGCTGCTGCTGCCGGTGGCGCTGGCCGTGCTGGTCGCCCTCCAGCGCGGCTGGTTCGCCCATGTGCTGGCCCGCGAACTGTCCCGGGAGCGCTTCCCGGACGTGCTGTCCGACCCCGCCGAGCAGTCCGACGGCATCCGTTTCCAGCGGCTGCGGCACCGCGTCCGGGTCGAGCAGCACGGGCCGCTGGTGATGTACCGCGCCGCCGACCCGTTCTGCGGCGCCGGCGAGGCGGTCAAGCCCTGGTCGCTCTCGGTGGAGCTGGTCCCTCGGACCGGCCGCGCGGCCGAACCGCTCGACAACGGCGCGATCCTGGCCCGTGTCGTCCCGCTGGTCGAGGAGCTGCGCATCCCGTCCGGATCACCGCAGACGGCACCGGCGGTGCGCGACCGGCTGCGCGCCCTGGAGATCGACGAGTGCGTCTTCCTCCCCGCCGACGGGCTGCCGACCCGCGCGGCGGCACCGTACGACCCGGCGGCGTTCGAGGCCCACCGGGCCGCCGCGATCGAGGAGGGCGGCGAGACCCGCCGGCACTTCCTGCGGATCAGGGTCGGCGGCTGGAACGAAGGCGTGGTCACCACCGTCTTCGTGCGGGTCCACTCCCAGGGCGGCATGCTGATGTTGGAGGTCGCCCCGCATGTGCTGCTGCCGCTGCGCCAGCTCTTCCAGGACGCTGACCGGATCGCCCACCGCTACCGCCACCACGGCCACTTCGGCACGGCGGTCTGGGCGCTGACCCACACCCCGCGCGCCGTCGGCGACGCCGTGCTCACCCTGCTGCGCGGGCTGCGGACCACCTGGCGGCTGCTCACCGGCGGAAACGGCGGCGCTCTCCCCGAGGGGCCCGCCGCCTCGGTCCGCGAGCTGGGCTCCTTCGGCGAGGCATCGCTGTTCCAGGACATGGACGTTGCCCGCTACCTGAAGTCCATTCAGGACCGGGTGGCGGCCGGGGTCATGACCGCGCTGCGCGACGCCGGCTATCGGACCGAAGAATTCGAGCAGCGGATAGTCAACATCGCCGAGGGCGGTGTCTACGTCGAGTCCGCACAGGGCGCCGTGGGCATCGGCGACCACAACACCCTCATCAGCAACGGCGACAACACCATCCAGCGCGATTCCGCGTCCAAGAAGGGCAGGCCCCAGCGTGGCAACGGCTGACGCACCCGGCAACGGCGGCAACCCCGACAACGGCGGTAACGGCGGCGCCGACCAGGGCATCCACGGGATCCACATCGGCAGCGTCCAGGGCGCCTTCGCCATCGGCAACCACAACACCGTCACCCATCACCAGGGCTCCGCCCCCGCCACCGACCCGGTGCAGCAGGAACTCCTCCAGGCCGTCCGCGCGCTGCGGGAGGACCTCGGGCGGCTCGTGGGCAGCCCCGAGATCACCGCCCTGACCGCCCAACTCACCGACACCGAAGGCGAGATCACCGAAAGCGGCGCCGCCGGCCCCGGCCGCCTGGCCCGGCTGCGCACCGCCCTGACCGACGCCGGCTCGATCGTCGGCCTGCTGTCCTCGGGGGCCTCGGTCGCGCAGGCGGTCAGCGCCCTCCTGGGAGGCTGACCGGCCATGCCCGACGGACCCGCACCGCGCTGGAACCCGGACACCCAGTCCTGGGAGACCGGACCCCCGCGCCCCGCCCGCCCGTACACAGGCCCGCTGCCGCCCCGCCCGACGACCGCCCCGTCCATGGGAGCGCCGTCCGCTGACGGTACGGCGTCCGGTGCCGGTGCCGGCGCCCCGTCGCCCGATGTGCCCTGGCCGCCGTTCGCCTCCTCCGGCACCCCGGCGCCGCCGCCCGAAGGGCCCGCGGTCCCACCCGTGCCCGAGGCGCCGTTCCCGCCTGTGCCCGACGCGCCGCTCGCACCCGTACCGGAGACCCCTTACCCGCCCTTCCCGCCCGTCCCGGGCACCGGCCACCGTCGTACGAGGGCCCTCATCGCCGCCGCGGTGGTGGGGGTGCTGGCGATCGGTGCCGGCGGCGCCTACCTCCTCTGGGGCCGCACCCCGGCCGGCCCGCCCGCCGCCCACCCGCCCACCTCGTCGGCCTCCGTCACCACCACCCCCACGGCGCCCGCCACCGGCGGCACCGCGTCCGGTACGCCGACCGTCTCGCCCACCGCCTCCGGCGCCCCGGGCGGCTACCACGTGGTCCACGACGCCAAGGGCTTCACCCTCGCCGTCCCCGACGGCTGGCAGCGCGACGAACGGCCCACCGGCGTCTTCTACACCTCGGCGGACTCCCGCAACCTGCTCCAGATCTTCCAGATCACCGAATCCGACCTCACCCCCCAGCGGGCCCTGGAGCAGGCGTCCCAGGGACTCGCCGGCAACCCCGGCTATCAGCAGATCAGCCTCGGCCCGGTCTCCGGGCCGCCCGGCTCCAGCGGCGCCCAGCTGGTCTACGCCTACGACAGCGACCGCCTCGGCATCCGCGTCCAGGCCGTCGACACCGCGTTCACCGCCGCGGACGGCCGGCAGTTCGCGGTCCTCGTCCTGGGGCCCGCCGCGGACTGGCCCCGGCAGCAGGAGACCGAGCACCTGGCCCTGCAGTCCTTCTCCCCCACGAGCTGATCCGGCGGGGGCGGAGCGGCCCGCGGGCCGCCCCGCCCCCGCCGGGCACGGAGCGGCGGAGCTATCCCGGCAGCTCCGTGCGCTCCCACCACTCGTAGACGGGCAGCCGCCCCTCGGCCGTGTCCCACTCCCGGCTCGTGACCCGGAAGTGCTCATAGCCACCGCGGTAGGGAACCTTCAGGTCGTCCCCGTCCGGATCCACCTCGACGATCCGCTCCGTGATGCCCTCGGGGCCGCCTTGAAGTACTGCCTTCGGTGCCTTGCTCGCCATGCCCGCAGTGTCTCGCGCCCCTCGCACCCGCCCCCGACGGCTCGCCGGGCGTTACCCGAGCAGCCCTGCGGGCGGTCGGGTCAGACGCTCTGGACGGGACCCTCCAGTACCGAGATGTCGGTGGTGGCGCCGGGATCGGGGGTGTGGGAGGGGACCGGCCGGTCGTAGTCGCTGAGCTGGATGGTGCCGGTCTCGCCGTCGATCTCGGTGACCAGCTTCCGCGGGTAGTGCCGGCCCTCGATGGCGACGTAGACGGTCTGGGCGGCGCCGCCGGCCTTCTTGGTGACGGGGAGGACGGGGGTCCCCTCCTCGGTGGTCGGCCGGCCCTTGGTGAGGGTGAACGAGGGCGACTGCGGCGGCGAGTCGGGAGGGGAGGAGGACTCGGGGGTGGCGACCGCCTGCTGGAAGCCGTTGAGGTCGCAGGCGGCGGTCAGGCGCTGGAGGAAGTCGTCGTCGGTGGTGCCGTGCAGGAAGCGGCCCCCGTAGGCCCGGGCGGCGGCGGTCCCGTCGCCGCCCGGGAACTGGCTCTTCCAGAAGGCGGCGTCGGGCTTCACCCAGACGTTCTTGCCGCGCTTGACCAGGTCGACCCGGCCGAGCGGGCCCTTGGTGATGTGGCCGGCGCAGTTGCCGTCGCGGTCCAGGGTGAGATCGAGCCGGGTGGGGTCGGTGCTGGTCGCGCTCCGCAGGCGCAGGGACCTTGCGGCGAGGAGTTCGTGCACGGCGTCGTCGGAGATCTGCTGGGCCGTCCGGTGCGCGAGGTCGCCCTCGTTGCCGGGGTTGTGGGCTGCTGCCGTGGCGCCGCTCCCGACGGTCGCGGCGACGAGGGCCGTGCCGCAGGTCAGGGCGGTGAGGGTGCGGCGGGTGCCGGTCATCTCGCTACCTCCGGTCCCGAGGGGCTCCCGTGAGGGCATACGGCTATTCAGGGTACGTTCCGGGCTAATCGGGCGCATATGGAGCGCTCAACGTGACTCGGGTCACTTTCCGTGCACGTTTGGGCATAGGTCGAGGGGTTTCGGGGAGGGGTCCCCGTTGCTGGCTGAACCCCTGGGGACAGCGGCGAGAACGTACCGGTAAGCGGAAGGCAGAAGATCGACGTGTCGGCAACCGAGACAAGCGCGACCATTCACGTAGGCGGGGAGTGGCTGACGGCCGCGTCCGGCGCCACGCGGGAGGTCCTGGACCCCGCCGACGCGACGACGCTCCAGCTCGTGGCCGAGGGGGGTGCCGAGGACGCCGACGCGGCGGTCGCGGCGGCCAAGCGGGCCTTCGACGGCGGCGCCGGTACCTGGCCCCGTACGGCGGTGGCCGAGCGCGCCGCGCTGCTGCGCCGGGTCGCCGACCTGCTCCAGCGCGACCGCGAGGAGATCGCGCTGATCGAGAGCCGGGACACCGGCAAGACGCTGGAGGAGGGGCGGGTCGACGTCGACGACGTGACCAACGCCTTCCGCTACTTCGCCGACCTCGTGATCAACGAGGGCGGCGGCCGGGTGGTCGACGCCGGGTCGGCGGACGTGCACAGCGTCGTGGTGCACGAGCCGGTCGGCGTCTGCGCGCTGATCACGCCCTGGAACTACCCGCTGCTCCAGGCCAGTTGGAAGATCGCGCCGGCGCTGGCGGCCGGCAACACCTTTGTGATCAAGCCCAGCGAGGTCACCCCGCTGTCGACCGTCCACCTGGTCGGGCTGCTGGTCGAGGCGGGCCTCCCGGCCGGCGTCGCCAACATCGTCACCGGGGCCGGGCTGCCGGTCGGCCAGCGGCTCGCCGACCACCCCGACGTGGACCTGTTCTCCTTCACCGGCGGGCTGGCCAGCGGCACGAAGGCGGGCGCGGCGGCGGTATCCGGCGCCAAGAAGATCGCGCTGGAGCTGGGCGGCAAGAACCCGAACGTGGTCTTCGCTGACGCCTGCGCCACCGACGAGGGCTTCGACACCGCCGTCGACCAGGCGCTGAACGCGGCGTTCATCCACAGCGGGCAGGTCTGCTCGGCCGGCGCCCGGCTGATCATCGAGGAGTCCGTACGGGACCGCTTCGTCGCCGAACTGGCCCGCCGCGCCGAGAGGATCAAGCTGGGCCGCGGCACCGCCGAGGGCGTCGAGTGCGGCCCGCTCGTCTCGCAGCAGCAGCTGGACAAGGTCGAGGCGTACGTCGCCTCGGCGCTGGCCGAGGGCGCCCGGCTGCGCTGCGGCGGCGCCCGCCCCGCGCCCAGCGACGTCCGCCCGGCCGGCGGCTACTTCTACGCGCCGACCGTGCTCGACGGCTGCCACCGCGAGATGACGGTGGTCCGCGAGGAGACGTTCGGCCCGATCCTGACCGTGGAGACCTTCGCCACCGAGGACGAGGCCGTCGCGCTCGCCAACGACACCGAGTACGGGCTGGCCGGCGCGGTCTTCTCCGCCGACACCGCGCGCGCCCGCCGGGTCGCCGCCCGGCTGCGGCACGGCACCGTATGGATCAACGACTACCACCCCTACCTGCCGCAGGCGGAGTGGGGCGGCTTCGGCAAGTCCGGCATCGGAAGGGAGCTGGGCCCCTCCGGACTCGACGAGTACCGCGAGAGCAAGCACATCTACGAGAACCTCCGGCCGGAGCCGGTGCGCTGGTTCGCGGGCTGACCCCCGCACCCCCGGCAGACCCTCAACTCCCGGACCCCGCGCACTTCTTGCAGTAAGGAGCACACCCCTCATGCCCGTGTACGACTATGTCGTTGTCGGCGGTGGCACCGCCGGCTCCGTCATCGCCTCCCGCCTCACAGAGGACCCCGGCATCACCGTCGCGGTGATCGAGGGCGGCCCCTCCGACATCGACCGTGACGACGTCCTGACGCTGCGCCGCTGGCTCGGCCTGCTCGGCGGCGACCTCGACTACGGCTACACCACCACCGAGCAGCCGCGCGGCAACTCGCACATCCTGCACAGCCGCGCCAAGGTGCTCGGCGGCTGCTCCTCGCACAACACGCTGATCTCCTTCAAGCCGCTGCCGTCCGACTGGGACGAGTGGGAGGCGGCCGGCGCCACCGGCTGGGGCGCCGCCGACATGGACCCGTTCTTCGGCAAGCTCCGCAACAACATCGTGCGGGTGGCGAAGAAGGACCAGAACCAGATCGCCACCGACTGGGTCGAGGCGGCGCGGACGGCGCTCGGCGTGCCGGAGGTCGTGGGCTTCAACGACCGGCCCTTCGACGAGGGCGTCGGCTTCTTCGACCTCGCCTACCACCCGGAGAACAACAAGCGGTCGTCCGCCTCCGTCGCCTACCTCCACCCGCACATGGAGGCCGGCGACCGGCCCAACCTCACGCTGCTGCTGGAGACCTGGGCACACCGGCTGGAGCTGGACGGTACCCGCGCCAAGGGCGTCCACGTCCGCACCAAGGACGGCGAGGAGGTGTACGTCGAGGCCGCGCGCGAGGTGTTGGTGTGCGCGGGCGCGGTGGACACCCCGCGGCTGCTGATGCACTCCGGCATCGGCCCCAGGAAGGACCTGGAGGCGCTGGGTATCGACTGCGTACTGGACCTGCCGGGCGTCGGGGAGAACCTGATCGACCACCCGGAGTCGGTGATCGTGTGGGAGACCAACGGGCCGATCCCGGGGAACTCCGCGATGGACTCGGACGCCGGGCTGTTCGTCAAGCGGGACCCGGAGCACAAGGGCCCGGACCTGATGTTCCACTTCTACCAGATCCCGTTCACCGACAACCCCGAGCGGCTGGGCTACGAGCGCCCCGAGCACGGTGTGTCGATGACCCCCAACATCCCCAAGTCCCGTGCCCGCGGCCGCCTTTACCTCACCTCCGCGGACCCCGAGGTCAAGCCCGCGCTGGACTTCGGGTACTTCGAGGACGAGGGCGACTACGACGGGCAGACCCTCGTCGACGGCATCAAGCTGGCCCGCAGGGTCGCCCAGGCCGAGCCGTTCGCCAAGTGGCTCAAGCGGGAGGTCTTCCCCGGGCCCGAGGTCACCGACGACGCGGAGATCGGCGAGCTGGTACGCAAGGCCGCACACACCGTCTACCACCCGGCGGGCACCTGCAAGATGGGCGCCGCCGACGACGAACTCGCCGTTGTTGACCCGGAGTTGAGGATCCGGGGACTTGACGGCATCCGGATCGCGGACGCGTCGGTCTTCCCGACGATGCCCGCGGTCAATCCGATGATTGGCGTGCTCATGGTGGGGGAGAAGTGCGCCCAAATGCTTCATGCGATCCCGACCCAAGGAGGTGATGCGTGATGGCCAGCACCTCCGTCGGCGCATCTGACGTGCCCAACCCCCGTAAGAACGACGACAACGCCGATCACGCCGCTAACGCCAACCACACCGCTAGCGCCGAGAAAACCGAGAACGCCGAGAATAAGGCCACCGTGACGGACACCGTGACGGACGGCGGGCCGGACGAGCGGCCCGTAGTGTTCTCCGTGCGGCACCTGTGGAAGGTCTTCGGGCCGAAGGCGGACCGCATTCCGGAGAACACCGACGTCGCCGGGCTCAGCGCCCAGGAGCTGCGCGAGAAGACCGGCTGCACCGCCGCCGTCCGCGACGTCTCCTTCGACGTCCACAAGGGCGAGGTCTTCGTCGTCATGGGGCTCTCCGGCTCCGGCAAGTCCACCCTCGTACGCTGCCTGACCCGGCTGATCGAGCCGACCAGCGGCAAACTGGAGATGGACGGCGAGGACGTCCGCTCCATGGACCGCGGCGCGCTGCGCGAACTGCGCCGCCGCCGGGCCGCCATGGTCTTCCAGCACTTCGGCCTGCTGCCGCACCGCACCGTCGTCGACAACGTCGCCTACGGCCTGGAGATCCAGGGCATGGGCAAGACGGAGCGCCGCGAGAAGGCCGCCGAGATCGTCGACAAGGTCGGCCTCGCCGGACTGGAGAAGCGCCGCCCCGGCCAGCTCTCCGGCGGCCAGCAGCAGCGCGTCGGGCTCGCCCGCGCGCTCGCCGTGGACCCCGAAGTCCTGCTGTTCGACGAGCCGTTCAGCGCGCTCGACCCGCTCATCCGGCGGGACATGCAGGAGGAGGTCGTTCGCCTGCACCGCGAGGAGGGGCGGACCATGGTCTTCATCACCCACGACCTCGCCGAGGCGCTGCGGGTGGGCGACCGGATCGCGCTGATGCGCGACGGCCAGATCGTCCAGCTCGGCACCCCCGAGGAGATCGTCGGCTCGCCGGCCGACGACTACGTCCGCGACTTCGTCCGGGACGTCCCGCGCGAGCAGGTGCTGACCGTGCGTCGCGCCATGCGGCCCGCCGAGGACGGCGAGGCCGGCGAGGGCCCGGAGCTCGCCCCCGACACGCTGATCTCCGACGCCATCGAGGCGGTCGCCCGCACCGGCGGCCCGGTCCGCGTGGTGGACGGCGCCCGCTGTCTTGGCATCGTCGACCACGCCTGTCTGCTGAACGTCGTCGCCCGCCTCCAGGGCTCGCAGCACGACGAGCACGGTGAGGTGGCCGCATGATGTACGCCGCAGCCCCCTACCGCGGCGCCGCCCGCGCCGTCACCCCCCGCGCCCCCGCCGCCGGCCGCCGCGCCCGGCTGCGCGCCGCCCTGCTGCGCCACTGGCGCGAGGCCCAGCGCGCCACCGCGATGAACGTGCCGACGGGCACCGTGAAGCGGGGTCGGGCATGAGTACCGCAGCACCCACCACCACGCCCGGCGCGCTGGGCGCCGCCGACCGGTTCGGCCCGGTGCAGACCCTCCTGCGCCGCCGCGGCCTCGCCAAGCTCCTGCTGCTCGCCGTCGCCGCGGCGGTCCTGGTCCCGCTCGTCCAGGCGAAGTGGTCCGGCGCCGCCTGGCCCGGCGCGCTGACCGTCGACCTCTCCGGCCCGCTCGGCAAGACCAGCGACTGGATCATCAACAACCGTGACAGCCACTGGCTGTTCGTGTACTTCCTCGGCCACCTCAGCAACGCCGTGGTGATCTCGGTACGCGCCGTCTACCTGCTGCTGCTCGCCCTCGGCTGGACCGGCGTGACCGCCGGTCTGACGCTGCTGGCCTGGCGCGTCGCCGGCCTCCGGATCGCCGCCACCGCGCTGGTCTCCTTCCTGGTCAGCGGGCTGCTCGGGATGTGGATCCCGACCATGCAGACGCTCGCCCTGATGGTCGTGGCGGTCGCCGCCTCGGTGGCCGTCGGCGCGCTGCTCGGCCTCGCCGCCGGCCTCTCCGACCGCCTCTTCCGCATCCTGCGCCCGGTCCTCGACACCATGCAGGTGCTCCCCGCCTTCGCCTACCTGCTCCCCGTCGTGCTGGTCTTCGGCATCGGCGTACCGGCCGCGCTGCTGGCCACCGTCATCTACGCGGCGCCCCCGATGGCGCGGCTGACCGCGCTCGGGCTGCGCGGCGCGGACGCCGGTGTCCTGGAGGCGGTCTCCTCGCTCGGCGCCACCGGACGCCAGCGGCTGCTCACGGCCCGGCTCCCGCTGGCCCGCAAGGAGCTGCTGCTCGGCGTCAACCAGACGATCATGATGGCGCTGTCCATGGTCGTGATCGCCTCCATGATCGGCGCGGCCGGTCTCGGTGACCGCGTCTACCAGGCGCTGGCCTCGGTGGACGTCGGCTCCGCGCTCGCCGCCGCCATCCCGATCGTGCTGCTGGCCATCGTCATGGACCGCACCACCGCGGCCGCGGGTGAACGGCTGGGCGCCAACACCGGCGCCACCGGCCCCAAGTGGCTGCGCGGCTGGCCCGCCTGGGCCGGGATCGCGGTGCTCACCGCCGCGCTCGCCCTCGTCGGCCGGCTGGCCGGCTCGACGGTCTGGCCGTCCGGTGCGACCGTGGCCATCGCCCGCCCGGTCAACGACTTCAAGGAGTGGATGGTCGGCCACCTCTACTCCGGCGTCCCCGTCCTCGGGGGCACCGCCGACTGGGCCGCGCACTTCACCAACTGGGTGCTCAACCCGCTGCGCGACGGCCTGACCGCGCTGCCCTGGTACGGCGTGCTGCTCGTCGTCGCCGCGCTGGCCTGGCTCATCGGCACCTGGCGCACCGCCCTGACCGCCGTCCTCGTGATGGCCGCCATCGGCGTACTGGGCGTGTGGAACCCGTCCATGGACACCCTCTCCCAGGTCCTCGCCGCCCTGGTGGCGACCCTGGTGCTGGGCTTCGGCGTCGGCATCCTGGCCGCCGGCAGCAAGCGCTTCGAGGCGCTGCTGCGCCCGGTCCTGGACGTGATGCAGACGATGCCGCAGTTCGTCTACCTCATCCCGGTCGTGGCGCTGTTCGCCGTGGGCCGCGCCCCGGCCGTCGCCGCGGCCGTGGTCTACGCCCTGCCGGCCGTCATCCGCATCACCACCCAGGGCCTGCGCCAGGTCGACCCGGCCGCCATGGAATCCGCCCACTCCCTCGGCGCCACCCGCTGGCAGACCCTCCGGCAGGTCCAACTCCCGCTGGCCCGGCCCGCGTTGCTGCTGGCCGTGAACCAGGGCGTGGTGCTCGTCCTCGCCGTCGTCATCATCGGCGGCCTGGTCGGCGGCGGCGCCCTCGGCTACGACGTCGTCACCGGCCTCTCCACCGGCAACCTGGCCCTCGGCCTGGTCTCGGGCGTCGCCATCGTCTGCCTGGGCCTGATGCTCGACCGGGTCACCCAGCCGACGGAACGGCGGACGACGGGGAAGGGAGCCTGACCATGACCCGCACACGCATCAAGCTCGTGACCACCTCGGTGGCGACGGCCGGAGCCCTGCTCCTGACCCTCTCCGCCTGCGGCAAGGCCGACATGACCAAGCAGGCGTCGCCGTTCGCGGCGGCCAAGGGCTCCAAGTCCGTCACGCTCTCCGTGCAGACCTGGGTCGGCGCCCAGGCCAACGTCGCGGTCGCGAAATACCTCCTGGAACACCAACTGGGCTATCACGTCGACACCGTTCAGGTGGACGAGATCCCCGCCTGGGACGCGCTCAGCCAGGGCCGGGTCGACGCGATCCTGGAGGACTGGGGCCACCCCGACCAGGAGAAGCGCTACGTCCAGGACAAGAAGACGATCACGGCGGGCGGCGGCAACGGCGTCACCGGCCACATCGGCTGGTGGGTCCCCAAGTACTGGGCCGACGCCCACCCCGACGTCCTCAACTGGAAGAACCTCAACAAGTACGCCGACCAGCTCCGCACCTCGGAGAGCGGCAGCAAGGGCCAGCTGATGGACGGCTCGCCGTCCTATGTCACCAACGACAAGGCGCTGGTGAAGAACCTGGGTCTCAACTACCAGGTCGTCTTCGCCGGTTCGGAAGCGGCGCAGATCACCCAGATCCAGCAGTTCGCCAAGCAGAAGAAGCCCTTCCTGACGTACTGGTACGAGCCCCAGTGGCTCTTCAACCAGGTGCCGATGGTGGAGGTCAAACTCCCCGCGTACACCGACGCCTGCGCGGCGAAGGGCACCAAGGACCCGCAGTCCATCGACTGCGCGTATCCGACCACGCCCCTGCAGAAGTACTTCAACACCGATTTCGCCAAGAGCGGCAGCTCCGCGGTGGCATTCCTGAAGAACTTCAGCTGGGACAAGAACAACCAGAACGAGGTCTCCGAAATGATCGCCTCGAACGGCCTCTCCGCCGACGAGGCGGCCAAGCGCTGGGTGCAGGAACACCCGGACGTCTGGAAGCGGTGGCTACCGAAGAAGTAGCTATTGGTTGGAAGTTGCTGTGAGCGCTTGGGCGGGGCCGTTGCGAACGGCCCCGCCCAAGCGCTCACTTGGCCACGATGTCGACGAACGCGGACCAGGCGGAGCGCGTCACCGCGATGACGGGGCCCTGGTTCACCTTGGAGTCCCGTACGAGGACGCGGGGCTGGTTGTCGGCCACCTCGACGCAGTCGTTGTCGCCGCCCCCGCTGTAGGAGGACTTGTGCCAGTTCAGTATCTCGCTGCTCACTGCGACCTCTTTAGTGCTTCGTGGATCTTGTCTGTGGACGCCTCAGTCGTCAAAGCGCAAGCGACGTACCGATCATAGACTCGCTGGTACCTGATGACCTCTGGGACGGCTTCGGTGTAGTTGCCCGTAAGGAAGCCCTCCGTGTACGCCGCCCTGCTTCCATTGGGGAGGGTCAGGAGCACGATGGTGCCCATGACGAACCCAGCGCCGAACGGCAGCACTTGAAGGGTGATGTTGGGCATTTCCTGTGCTTCCAACAGCCTCTTCAGTTGAGCAGTTGTCGCGTGACGCAAGGTGGCCTCGTCTATCACGGCTGACATCCATGGCGGATCCTCGCGGTCCCACACCTTCTGCCGTTCCATACGCAGTTCGACGTAAGAGTCGATCCGCCCGGGCTCTCCAACCTGCCCAGTCGCCAGCAGTTCGCGAGCGTAGTCAGGTGTCTGGAGCAGGCCAGGAACGATGAACCCAGCTGTGTGGATCAGCTGAGCCTTCTCCTGGCGCATCAGGTACGGCTTCGCGTAGTCCCGCACTGTCTGCTGCTCCAAGATCCTCACCAGGTTCACCAGGGAGTCCCTGGGCAGGTCGAGCACCGACTCCAACTTGCCCGCCAGGTCCCTGTCCGGCGGCACGTCCCCCGTCTCCACCTCGGAGATACGCGTCTGACTCACGAACACCCGCTTGGCGAGGTACGACTGGGACCACTCGCAGCCCTCGACCTTCGCCCTGGCCTTGTCCACACGGGCATCTCTCACCTTGCTGCCGATGTACTGCTCAAGCCCTTCCCCGGGGTCCACTTCCCTGACTCGCGGCATATGCCCTTCACCTCGATCACGCTCCGGCACTCAACCACTGGTGACGATAGACCCATCGCAGCAGTCTGGTAGCAGACAGTAGCGATCAGCGCCTGAGGGAGAACGACGGTGACAGGTACGGGAGTTCGGACGGCAGTCCAGGAAGCGGACGACATGTGCAGGCGGCTGCACGAAGCCTTGCGTGGTGCCGGATTCAACGCCGAGCCTCCGCTTGTCGCGACCGTCAGTACGACGCGCGGTGTGATGGTGGACAAGATCGTGCCCCCGCTCCTCCTGCTCCACCAGGCCGAGAGGCTGTGCAAGATCCTGGAGGCGGACCGGCGGTGAGCGACAAGAAGCCGGCGGGCGACCCCGGGGACCTCGGCGAGAAGGTCAAGAAGATCAACAGCGACACCGCCAAGAGGCCCCAATGACCAGCCGCAGGCGTCCAAGTCGCGTACCTGGCTGGCGAGGCAGCGCGGTCCTGGGAGCCTCACCCCGTGATCATCTACCCGAGAACGCGAATATTGGCCATGCGCCATGGACCGAGTGCCCACGGCCGTCCTACCGTCCCCGTGGCGGCAGGGAACGGCCCTGCATCCGAGGAGGGAAACCAGGGCGCGTGAGCAACTGACCCGCCTTACCGGCGACGTCGGCGGACCCAACTGTGACGACGACGATTGCCCGAACGTCTACCGGACCAAGAGCGGTTCATTCGTTATCCAGGGGGACGTGTCCGACGCCTTCAGTCCCCCTGAGGGTGAGGGCCTGGTGGAGATCCCCGAGCGCGTTCTGAGGGAGGCTGCCCGTGCTCTTGGATGGTGAGGATTGGCGTAGGTTCTTCGATGCCTTCGGGCGGGAAGCGTGGCGGTTCGAGGCACAGCCCACGTACACCATGCCCAGGGAGCAGGAGAACGTTGCCCGCTTCCTGCGGGGCGAGAACAAGCCTGCCGACCACAATGCCCGCTGGCATGAACGGGTGCGCGGCTACGTCGAATCCGGCAGACGCGTCGGGCGGGTACGCATCGTGCGCCAGCCGCTCACCGACTACCAGCGGTATCAATTCGCATGGGGCATCCCCGGAAACATCGCGGCCGGTGAGGACATCCGAGTCCTGGACGTGACACGGAACGACTACGGCTTGCCGCTCTCCGGGCGCGACTGGTGGATGTTCGACGAGACCTGCATCGCCCACCTGAATTTCCGACCGGACGGCACCCAGATCAATCGCGAGTCCTACGAGGGTGACCCCGCTCCCTATCGGGAGTGGAGGCGAATTGCCCTGGAGCACGCCGTGTCCTTCGAGGAGTACGTGAAGGGCATTGACATTTGACTCTGAGCAGCTGGGCCAGTCAAAGGCTGACCTGGTGGAAACACTCCGCACCATGCGCAGGCGAGCCAGCCGTACGCAGGTCTGGCTCGCTCAGCGCTGCAACATGTCCCAAACCAAGCTCAGCAACATCGAGACCGGTCGGATCACGCCGGGCCTTATCGATGTCGAGTTGATTCTTAGAGCACTTGAAGCACCCCCGGAACTCGTGACGGAAGTGGCCACCCTCGCGCGACTCGCCAATACGGAATGGCAGGGTAAGCGAGCCTCGTGGCGCAGAGGTTTGGAGAAGCGCCAAGCAGAGTTGGCCGGCCTGGAAGTCGAAGCCACGACACTCCGCTATTTCCTACCCGCGATGGTGACGGGGCTCCTGGCCACACCTGAGTACATCAGGGCCAGTCTTGGCCACTCGCCAGTGGACGTCTCCAAGACGGTTGCCAGGAAGCTGGAACGGCAGGCAATCATCTACGACAACGCGAAACGATTCACGTTCCTGCTGACGGAACAGGCCGTGCGATGGGCTGTGGTCGCGCGTGCGGAGATGGCCGCACAGATCGACCGCCTTGTCTCAATCTCTCATCTCCCAAACGTGCGTATCGGCGTCATCCCGCTGGGAACGTTTGTTGGGCGTGGTCCACTGAACACTTTCACGGTCTACGATCAACGGTTGGCGACCGTCGAGACCTTCACGGGGCGCATCGTTTTCCAGGACGCCCGGGACATCGCCGAACATCTGGAAGTATTCGGCCTGTACGAGGATCACGCTTTGTTCGGCGATGAGGCCAGGGCGGCGCTCGGAGAATGGGGCATGACGTACCGTTCGTGATCGCCTACCCCACAACGCGAATAACGCTGGTAGCGCTCCATAACCCGCAGGATCATGGGTATCTGTTGAATCCAGTCGGGAGGAAAAATGTTAGCCACAGCCGGAGTTGATACGTGGGAGTACTTCACTTACGTGCCTGCGGGTGCGCGGTGCGCTTCGTGCCTTCGAGAGATCAAGTCCCTTGAGTTGGCGCGCCGGGGGAGCATGCAACGTGTCTCCGGCGCACCTGTGGTGATCTACCGGCATGCCGACAAGTGCCCGAAGTAGCAGCCTGGCTACGCAGACACGGCGAGATGTGAGACAGCCAGACACGGTGCCTCCCGGATGGTGGACGGTATACGGCGGTCGACATCTGGCGTATATGCCCGGCGAGTGTCGAAGCCTAAGACTCCCTCCCCGGCCGCAGAAACCTGGACAGTCGAGCAGCCGGGGCGGGTGACCAGCCGCAGGGACCCCTGCGGGCCTACGGGCCGTGCCCTCGACGGTACGACGGCATGGCCCCTCGCGAAAGAGGAGGTTGGTAGATGAGCGTCACAGCCGTTGAGACGTACGAGATGCGTACGCCCGACGCCGAAGGCTGGCGCGGAATCCCGTTCCGGCACCCCCGGGACCTGAGGGTGGTCGCCGAGGACGATGGCGGGAAGCACGATGGCGGGCCCATGCCCCCGGAGGCGCCCCGTGACCCGCAGCCCAGTGGCGGCGACGGCGACAAGAAATAGGCCGTGCCGATAGCTGACCGCCGGCGTCCGGGCGCATCGGCTCGGACGCCGGCCCTTCCCCAGGAGGAATCCTCGTGTCGGAAGCCGCCCACAAGGGCACAGGCAGGGTCACGGTGTTCTCGATGTTCGGCCCCGTGTTCGGCTACGCGTCGAGACTCGTGGACGACCAGCAGGTTGCGTACGTCGGCCCGCTGACGCCCGGCGTGCAGTGGTCAAAGCTCTGGCGGATGGCGGCTCGATGCTGTCGCGAGTCGGCGCAGGATCGGGAGAAGGCGCAGTGGATCATCACTCAGGCGACGCGTGCCTTCATCATGCATGCCGACCTCGTTGCGAAGCTGCCCGATGCAGATTGGCATGTGGAGGGTGGCGGGCACCGGTTCGATGTCGACGGGTGGTCGAACCACGATGTACTGGTCACGGGGAACATGGCGGTGCCTGAACTCACGCCCGAGCAGGCCTCGTTGAAGCGCACCTACTACCCGCACCACTCCTTCGACGACTGACGTTGCGATGCCGGCCCGGTCAGTCCTCCAGCACCGCCGCCGCCAGGTCGAGGCCCAGGTCGCGGGCCTCGACGACGGGGAGGCCCTCGTCGAGGTACCAGTCGTCGGTGGCTTCGGGGTGGGGGCCGACGACGCCGACGCGGCCGTTGCCGTAGCGGGTGACGGCGGCGGCCACGGAGCCGTTCGGGTAGGTGGCGAGGACGGTGGCGTCGGCGCCCTCGTCGAGGATGAAGTGCGGGCCGTCCTGGAAGTAGAGGGTGCGGGGTTGGCCGCGCCAGCGGGTTTCGACGAGGGTGTCGCGCTCGTGGTCGACGGTGGCGCCCGGTGAGGTGATGTACTGGTCGGTGTCGCCGGGGAGCAGCTCGAAGCCGGGGTCGGAGCCGGCCAGGTAGCCGCCGAGGCAGAAGCCCAGGTAGCGCCCGCCGCCGTGGACGTAGTCGCGGATCGCGTCGGCCTGCCGCTTGAGGCGGCGGTACGCGGGGGCCAGGGAGCCGCCGCCGGGTTGGGCGTAGACATAGGCGTGGGCCAGCGTTTCGGCGGAGAGCGGGAGGTCCTCGTGGGGGCCGGTGTAGCGGACGTCGAGGTTCCAGGGGCCGGAGGCGAGCAGGGCGGCCACCGCTTCCGGGCAGCCGGGTTGGGTGGCCGGGCCCCGGTAGACGAGGGCCAGGCGGCGTCCGCCGGGCTCGGGGAGCGCCGCGCCGCCGGGCTCTTCCCGGGCGCCGAAGGCGCGGCGGACGGAGTCGAGGAGGCCGGTGGGTGGTGGCATGGGTTCTCTCACCGTGAGTGGCTGTCGGGGCGGGGTGTCAGCTGGGGTGGGGGCGGGAGGTCCGCCGACCGGAGGGCCAGGCCCTGGGCCGGGATGCCGCGCCATGCCGTGCCGGGGGTGAGGTACTCGCCCTTCATCACCAGCGAGAGCGCGTCGAGCCAGACGCCCTCGCCGACCACGCCGTCGTACAGCACGATCGCCCGGGTGCCGACGGAGGCGCCGGCCCGCACGGTGACCCTCGACATCTTCATGACCCGGTCTTCGAACAGATGCGTCTGCAAGCTTACGCCCGCGCCGATCGCCGCGTCGTCGCCGACGTCGACCAGGTCGAACTCGGTGAGGAAGGTGGTGCCTATCCAGGTGCGCCGGCCGATCCGCGCGCCGAACAGGCGCAGCAACGGCGGCAGGAACGGGGTTCCGGCGAGCGCGGCGGCGCCGGCCGGGACGGCGGCCGCCTCGTAGAGCCCGGTGACGAATTCGGTACGGCGGACGAACAGGCTCCAGAGGGGTTCGACGCGCGGCCGGTAGGTGCCGACGACGAGCCATTTGACCGCCGCGCAGCAGGCGATGACCGTCAGGCCGGCGCCCATGAGGAAGACCGGGGCGAGGAGCACCGTCAGGGCGGGGCCCGGACGGTGGGCGGTGCCGGAGAGGGCCAGGAGGTAGAGGAAGGCGGCCATGCCCAGGAGGGACGTGGGCATCGTGGCGCGGAAGTACTCGATGGCCAGCCGCCGGCGGACCGTCTTGCGGGTCGGGCGGAAGGTCAGCTCCTCGGGGAAGTTGCCGCTGCTCTGGCGGTGCGGCAGGAGGATCGCGGGGGAGCCGAGCCAGGAGGTGCCGGCCGGCACGTCGTCCTGGGGAGGGACGGTGCCGACGCCGATCAGGGAGCCGGGCTCGGTCCGCGTCCCGGCCGGCAGGCAGGCCGCGTTGCCGACGAACGCGCGCCGTCCCACCTCGGTCGGCCGGCTGGCGAAGTGCCCGCCCGCGAAGGCCGCCGTCCCGACGCCCGCCATGTCGGCGACGAAACTGCCTTCGCCGAGGGTCAGCAGATCCGGGTCGAGATGCGCGGCCGTGGAGACCTCGGCGCCGCGGCCGATCCGCGCGCCGAGCAGCCGCAGCCAGGGGGCCGTGTAGAGGGTCGCGTAAAGGGAGTTGGTGGCGATCAGGCTGAATTCCAGCAGCTTGTCGGCCAGCCATTTGCGGACGCCCAGGGCGCTGCGGACGGGGTGGCTGCCGACCGGCGACCGGGGCAGGACCAGGCGTTTGGCGAGGGCGACCGCGGCGCAGACGGTGAGCACGTACAGCGGGGCGCCGAGGAAGAAGACGACCACCGCGGCGGGCAGGCTGCCCCAGGCCAGCCAGGTGAACCAGCCCAGGGCGCTGCTCGGCACCAGCACGGCGAGGGTGAGGACTTCGAGGAAGCAGAGCCCGAGGAGGGCGGCGGCGAGGTGGCGCGGTCGCCGGGGCTCCGCCGGCCGCCGGCCGCCGGCGCGCAGCATCTCCTCCACATGGGGTGCCAGGGTCGCCACCGGCGACGCCGGTGATCCGGCCCAGCGCGTTCCGGCGGGCACCACCTCGCCCTGGCCGATCACCGACTGCTCGCCCAGCCCGGATCCCGCCTCCATGCGGGCGCCCGGTTCGAGGACCGCATGCGCTCCCACGTACGCCCGCGGGCCGATCTCCACCGGGGCGACGGTCACCCAGCCGTCCGCCACCCGCCAGGCGCGCAGCGCGACGCCGTAGCCGATCGAGGCGTCCGCGCCCACGCGGAGCAGGGCCGGCAGCGGGACGGCGTTGGTGGCGATGGTCGTGCGCGGTCCGATGCGGGCGCCGAGCAGCCGCAGATAGCCGGCCATGAAGGGGGAGCCGCTCAGCTCGCGCAGGGGGCTGACGCTCAGCAGCAGACCGAGCGCCCAGAGGCGGAGGTAGGTCGTGCCCCAGAGGGGGTAGCGGCCGGGTCGGATGCCGGCGGCGAGGGGGCGGGCGAGGGCCACCGGTACGAGCCAGCGGACGCCGATGTAGCTGATCAGGGCGGCGACCACGGGCGCGACCGGCACCGGCGACCGGGGGGTGAACGTGCCGTCCCGCCAGGCGAAGGTGAAGGCGACGGGGACGGTGAAGAGGAAGAGGAGCACGTAGAGGGCGCCGGCCTGGGCCAGTCCGGCGGCGGCTATGCGGCCGCTGCCGTGGCGGAGCGGGCGCGGCCGAGCCGGTGATGCCGCGTGCAGCGGGTGCCCGTTGGCCGTGCCGCCGATGCCGCCCACGCTGCCCGCGCCGCCGGAACTGACGGTGCTCTCCAGGCTGTTGACGCTCGGCGGACCGGTGATGCTGGCCGCGGTGGCCAGGCGCTCCGCGAGGCGCCGTACGGTCGGGTTCGCGTACAGGTCGCGCAGCGCGGGGCCGGTGCCGGTCCCGATGCCGCGGCTGCGCAGCAGCGAGACGACCTGGGCGGCGAGCAGCGAGTGCCCGCCGAGTTCGGCGAAGAAGTCCGCCTCGGCCGACAGGGTCTCCGCCGGGACCCCGAACACCTCGGCCCAGATGTCCCGTACCCGGGTCTCCCACTCCCCTTCGGGAGCGACGATCCGGCCGCCGCCGGTCAGCCGGCGGCCGGTCGGCGCGGGCAGCCGCTTGCGGTCCACCTTGCCGCTCGGCATGGCGGGCAGCTGGGGGAGGATGTCCAGAAAGGGCGGGACCATATAGGCGGGAAGCCGGTGCCTCAGGCGCTGGTGGAGCCGGGCGACGAGGGCGTCCCCGTCGCGGTCGTGGTCACCGCCGCCCGCCGTGCGGACGACGTATGCGGACAGCTCCCGGTGGTTCCCGTTCCCGTTCCCGTTGCCATTGTGGTGGGGCATCGCGACCAGGGCGGTGGCGGCCTCGGCCACGCCGGGGTCCTCCAGCAGCACGTTGTCGATCTCGCCGAGATCGATGCGGTAGCCGCGGACCTTCACCTCGTCGTCGGCCCGCCCCAGGTACGCGATCTCGCCGTCCGGGGTGATCCGGCCGAGGTCACCGGTGCGGTAGAGCCGGCTGCCCGCAGGGGCCAGCGGATGCTCGATGAAGCGGTCCGCGGTCAGCTCGGGCCGTCCTACGTAGCCGGCGGCGACACCGGGGCCGCCGACACAGATCTCCCCGACCGCCCCGTCGGGCACCGCCCGGTGCTGCTCGTCGAGCAGCACCACCGTGTAGGTGGGCAGCGGCCTGCCGATGGTGACCGGCCGGCCCGGCCGCAGTTCCGCCACGGTCGCGGTGACGGTGGTCTCGGTGGGCCCGTACGTGTTGAGGATGCGGCGCCCCGGCCGGCTCCACCGCTCGACGAGCTGCGCCGGGCAGGCTTCGCCGCCGACCATGATGCTGCGGATCTGCGGCAGTTCCCGGGGGATGGTCGCCAGCAGCGTCGGCACGCAGTACAGCACGGTGACCGCGCGCTTCTCCAGGGTGTCGGCGAGTTCGGCGCCGAAGCGCCCGGAGCCGGAGCCGGACCCGGAGTCGGAGTCGGTGCCGCCGGGCCCCGCGACGAGCGCGGCGCCCACCGCCCAGGTCGGCCAGATCTCCTCGATGGAGAAGTCGAAGGAGATGGTCATGCCCTGGTAGACCCGGTCGTCCGGCCGCACGTCGTAGACGTCCGGGACGATGTCGAGGAAGTTGCAGATGCTGGAGTGGGCGATCGCCACGCCCTTGGGGCGCCCGCTGGATCCCGAGGTGTACATGACGTAGGCGAGCGGGTCGCCGGGGGCGGTCCGGATCGCCGGGTCGGGCGGTGCCGCCGGCTCCCCGGGCGCGGCCGGGTCCGGCCGGGTCGTCGGCAGGGAGGCCAGGGGGTCCCCGCCCGCGCCGCCGTCCGGGTCGAGCCGGACCACCCGTGTCCGCCCCCCGAGGCCGGTCAGCCCCGCCGCCGTCCGCGCGGTCGTCAGCACCGCGTCCGCGCCGGCGTCCGCCGCGATGAAGGCGACCCGGTCCGGCGGCGCCGCCGGGTCGATCGGTACGAACGCCGCGTCCGCTTTGCCCACCCCCAGCAGCGACGCGTACATGTCCACCGACCGCGGCACCAGGATCGCCACCCGCGCCCCCGGGCCGATGCCGAGACCGCGGAGCCGGTGCGCGATCTGGTTGGCGCGCGCGTCGAGTTCGGCGTACGTGAGGGTGCGCCGCCCGCACTCCAGCGCGGTCGCCGAGGGCATGCGGTCACAGGTGGACTCGAAGACGTGATGCAGCCGCGTCACGCCCTGTCTGGTCGTGGCCATGCCTCCATCGCAGCGCCGATCACCCGTGATCGCATTTCCGCTCCGGGTCGCCGCGGGCCGCCGGAGTGGGGTGTTCGGAGGCGCGGCCCGGTGGCGGACGATCTCCCGGCGCCGCCGTGGGCCGTTCCGTGGCACGTCGTGGCACGTCCGCGGCCGGTGCCCCCGTACGGAGCCGGTCCGTCACATCCGTGGCGGGGCCCTCACCCGATCGGATGGTGCGCCACGTGGCGCACCGCCGGGCCGTGGTCGGCGGCCCAGGCTAGGACCATGCCGCTGCCGCCGCCGAAGTGCCCCACCCCCGACTGCGACGACCCGCTGTGGAGGGACACCACGACCACCGAAGTGCACTGGGACAACTGGCGGTGGTGGTGCCACCGCTGCGACAAGAAGTGGTATCCGACCCGCGAGCAGATCGAGGAGTTCCGGCACGCGGTCGCCTCCGGGGCCGGTGCCGGGGTCGTGGTGGGGGCCGGTGCCGGGGCGGGTGCGCGGGGACGGGCGCACGCCGTCGCACGCCGGGATCCGCGGGCGCACCGCGTCTGACCGGTGGGCCGCCACCCCCGCTGCCCCGCCACCGTGCCGTGACGGCATAGTAGAGCGCAGTCCCAACAGGGGCATGACACAAACGGCGCGCACCACCGGCGCCGGTCCGTATCAGGGGGGAACGCTCCATGCCGTCTCGACCGTCCGGGATATCCACGCCGACCAGGTCCCGTGTCCGCCGCTCCACCGCTGCCGCCGCCGCTACGGCCGCGCTGCTCGCGCTCACCGCCACCGCCTGCGGCCCCACCGACAACAACGCCTCGGCCGCGCCCGGCAGTTCGTCCGCCGGCCAGAAGCACCCGGGCGACCTGCCGACGAGCATCGACGGCCTGAAGAAGTGGAAGGACGGCGGCTGGAAGAACTGGGACAAGTGGTCGCGCCGGGCGCAGGACTTCGCCAACCCGATCATCAAGGACCACTGGAACCCGGAGCGGCTGGCCCAGGCCAAGTCCGCACCGGACGTCGGCGTACAGGACGCCGCTCTTGGCGGCCAGTCCGACGTCCCCGCCCCGGGGCCGAAGGCGGCGGTCACCGCCCAGGAGGTCGTCCGCCCGTACCACCGCAACATGGCCCCGATAGGCAAGATCTTCTTCGACAGCCCCGAGGGCCCGATGGTCTGCTCCGGCACGATCGTCGAGGACCCGGCGCACCCCGGCAAGTCCAACCTTGTCTGGACCGCGGGCCACTGCGTCCACACCGGTAAGCAGGGCGGCTGGATGCGCAACATCGTCTTCGTCCCGTCGTTCAACGACAACGGTGTGCCGGCGAACCAGCTCAACAACACGACGGCCGCGCAGATGATGCCGTATGGCAAGTTCTGGGCCGACTGGGTCAACACGTCCAACCAGTGGATCAGCATGGGCGGCGAGAAAGGCAACGACGGCTCCGTCTACGACTTCGCCGTGATGCACGTCAAGCCGGAGAACGGCAGCGGCAAGTCCCTTGAGGAGACCGTCGGCGCCGCCGCCCAGATCTGGTTCAACTCCCCGTACGCGGAGGGCATCGGCTCGCTGAAGGCGTTCGGCTACCCGGCCGCGGCGCCCTACGACGGTGCGCGGATGATGAGCTGCCTGGACCGGCCCGACCGCCTCACCATGGAACGGAACATGCCCCCCATGGACCGCATCGGCTGCACGATGACGGGCGGTTCGTCCGGCGGCGGCTGGTTCGTCAGCCGCGGCGGCAAGCTGACCCTGGTGTCCAACACCTCCATCACCAACGGTCAGCACACCTGGCTGGCCGGCCCGCACCTGGGCCCGGAGGCGCAGGAGGTCTTCACCACCCTGAGCCAGAAGTTCGCCGCCCAGCGGTAGGCGGCCCGAGCCGGCCGGTGCACCGAGCCCCCGCGGGCCCGGTGCGCCGGCCGGTTCACGCCGTCAGCCGGTGCCGCGCCCGCCAGACGCGGGCCGACACCCGCGCCAGCAGCCGGGCGGCCGGGTCGCCGGTGTCCTGCCCGTTGGCGAGCGGGCCGGTGTAGCAGACCGCGAGGGTGTACGGGGCGGCATCGGGCGGGTGGACCACGGCGGCGCAGTTCCGTACCCCCGAGATCCAGCCGTTCTTGCTGGCCAGCCGGGTGCCGGGCGGCAGGCCCGCGGCCAGGTCCACCCCGTGGGCGTTGTCCTCCAACAGGCCCAGCACCTCCGGCTCCAGCGACTCCAGCAGCCGGACCAGGTCGTGTGCGGTGACCCGGTTGAAGATGCCGGCGGCGCGGGCCGGGCGGTCCTCGACGCCGCGCGGGGTGTCGGTGCCGGCGGACGCGCCGGCCCGCCGCCACACCTCGGCCACCGCCTCCCGCCCCACGTGCGCCAGGCAGAGGTTGGTCGCCAGGTTGGAGGAGTGGCTGACCATCCGCCCGGCGAGCCAGCGCAGCGACGCGGTACCGCCCAGCAGCTCCCAGGGCTCCGGATCGCTGTCGCCCGCCCGGGAGTTGGCGAAGGTGCCGCCCGCGGCGGAGGTGAAGCGGTTGACCACCGGGATCTGCCGGTCCAGGTCCAGCCCGCCGCGGTAGAGGGCGGCCAGCACGGCGACCTTCATGGTGCTGGCCGCCTCGTGCGGGACGTCAGCGTTGCGCAGGACCACCGGGGGGCGCCGCCAGGGCGCCACGACGAGGGAGAGCATGGCTCATCGTATGGCGCCGGCCGTGTGCGCCGGCGTGCGACATCAGGCCGGGTCGGCCAGCTCCCGGAGGGTGCCGGGTACGAGGGTGGCGGCGAGGGTGATGGTCAGGCCGACGAGGGCGGCGCCGAGCGCGCGCCGGGGTCGGCGCCGGTGGAGGGTGGGGGACATGCTCTCGCTTCCGTTGCGGCGATGTCGTGACGGCGACGACGCTACGGACGGCGGCGGCCCGCGTCGTCAGCCTCCGGTCGCGCCGGACGTCATCCTGCGGTCGCGCCGCACGTCATCCTCCGGAGGGGGCGACCCTGAGACGCCTCAGGGTTCCCCACCCGCCAACCACCGAGCCCACAGCGTCAGTTGCCGTCCCGCAGCCGCTCCGCCACCGGCGCCAGCGCCGCGGTCGCCCGGCGCTGGAGACCGCCGCCGAAGGTGATCCGGGCCGCGCCCAGGGTGCCCAGTTCACGGGGTGACGGACCGTCGGACACGGCCAGCGCGTTGAGCGGCAGGGCGATGGCCGCGGAAAGTTCGGGCAGCAGCGCGGGCGGCGCCAGGATGGGGTAGATGCAGTCGGCGCCGGCCTCGGCGTAGAGGCGGGCGCGCTCGACGGCCGCCGCGGTACCGGTGTCGCCGCGCAGGAAGGTGTCGACCCGGGCGTTGACGACCAGGGCGTCGCCCGCCGCGGCGCGCACCTCCGCCAGCCACTCCGCCTGCTCCCGCGGGTCGCGGAGGGCGCCGGAGGCGTGGTCGGAGTCCTCCAGGTTGCAGCCGACCGCGCCGGCGTCCGCGAGGCGGCCCACCAACTCCTTCGCGGACAGCCCGTAACCGGCCTCCACGTCCGCCGTCACCGGCACGTCCACGGCCCGTACGATCCGGGCGATCGCCGCGAACATCTCGTCGGCCGGGGTCTCGCCGTCCGCGTAGCCGAGGGACGCGGCGATGCCCGCGCTCGGCGTCGCGAGGGCAGGGAAGCCGGCGTCGGCGAAGACCCGGGCGGCCGCGGCGTCCCAGACGGTGGGGAGGACCAGCGGATCGCCCGGCCGCCGGCCGTGGTGGAGGGCGCGCAGCGCCGCCGCGGCGG
>NZ_JBNHIN010000007.1:43397-116397 GCF_050054615.1 Streptomyces sp. YGL11-2 | reverse complement strand
ACCCCCGCCGCGGCGGCGGGCCCGGTGCCGGCGGTCACAGCTCCTCCCCCGGGGGCTGGCGCACCGTGACATTGACCCGGTTCCAGTTGTTGATCGCGACGATCACGGCGATCAGATGGGCCAGTTCGACCTCGGTGAACTGGGCGGCGGCCCGCTCGTAGACGGCGTCGGGGACGAAGCCTCCCCCAGTCTCGGCTCCGCTCGACCGGGGGGACCCCCACGTCAGCACCGTGACCGCCTCGGTGAGCGCCAGGGCCGCCCGCTCGCGCTCGGAGTAGAGGTCGCCGGCTTCCTCCCACGCGGGCAGCAGATCGATCCGCCGCGGGCTCACCCCGGCCTCGCGGAGGTTCCTCACATGCATGTCGATGCAGAACGCGCACCGGTTGACCTGCGAGGCGCGCAGCACGACCAGCTCGACCAGGACCGGGTCGCCCAGGCCCTTCTTGGCGGCCACGGTCAGCCTGAGCTGGGCCTTGCCGAACTCGGGGAGCAGGCCCCAGATCTTCATCCGCCGGCTCATCGGGTCACCCCTGCCCCGGGGTCATGCGCGTGGTCACGCCGAAGCGGTTCCAGGCGTTGATGGTGGTGATCAGGGCGATCAGATGGGCGAGTTCGGTCTCGTCGAAGTGGGCGGCGGCCCGCTCGTAGACGGCGTCGGGGACGAAGCCTTCCGTCAGCACCGTGACGGCCTCGGTGAGCGCCAGGGCGGCCCGATCGCGCTCGGTGTAGTAACCGGCCGCCTCCTCCCAGGCGTTCAGGAGGTGGATGCGCTCCTCGGTCTCACCGGCCTTGCGGGCGTCGGTGATGTGCATGTCGAGGCAGAAGGCGCACTTGTTGAGCTGCGAGGCGCGGATCTTGACGAGCTCGACCAGTGCCGGGTCCAGGCCCTTCGTGGCGGCGGCGTCCAGCGCGACCATGGCCTTGAACGCCTCCGGGGCGAGCGTGGCCCACCGCATGCGGGGGCCGTGCCCATGGTGCGTGCCGGAGGTGTCCGGCGGTGCGGATGGTGCGTTCCCGTTCGTCATGGACACCACGCTACGGCGCGAGTGGCGCAGCGGTATGGTCCACTTCCATGATGAATTCGCGGGCCACTTTCGGGCGGGATCTGCATCTGGACCTCACCGGTCCGGGCGGGCTGCGAGCCTCCCTGATGGCCGCGCTGCGCGCCGCCGTACGGTCCGGGCGTCTGGCCCCCGGCACCCGGCTGCCGTCCTCCCGTTCGCTCGCCACCGACCTCGGCATCGCCCGCAACACCGTCGCCGACGCCTACGCCGAGCTGGTCGCCGAGGGCTGGCTCAGCGCCCGCCAGGGCTCCGGCACCCGGGTCGCCTGGGGGTGTTCCCCCGGCAACCGCCGGGGGGACCCCCAACCGGCCGGAGTCCCGGGGCGGCCGCTGCCGGCCTCCGGCACCACGGCGGTGGCCCGCCGCGCCACGGGCCGGGCTGCCGGCCCGCGGCACCGCGCCGCCGCGCCACGCTTCGACCTCACCCCGGGCACCCCGGACGTCGCCTCCTTCCCGCGCACCGCCTGGCTGGCCGCCGCCCGCCGGGCGCTGTCCGCCGCACCCAGCGAGGCGTTCGGCTACGGCACCGCGGCCGGCCGCCCAGAGCTGCGCACGGTGCTCGCCGACTATCTGGCCCGCGCCCGCGGCGTACGGGCCGACCCGGAGCGGATCATCGTCTGCGCGGGGTTCATGCAGGGACTGGGCCTGCTCTGCCGCGCGCTGCACGAGGCCGAGGCCGAGGCCGGCGACGGTGGCGACCCCCACACCAACGCCCGCATCGCCGTCGAGTCCTACGGCCTCGCCATCCACCGCGACGTCATCACCCGCGCCGGGCTCGGCACGGTCCCCCTCCCGGTGGACGAACACGGCGCGGACGCCGCCCGGTTGGCATCCCTCGACGGTGTCCGTGCGGCCCTGCTCACCCCCGCCCACCAGTTCCCCACCGGCGTGCCGCTGCACCCCGATCGCCGGGCCGCCGCCGTCAACTGGGCGCGCGCCACCGGGGGTTACATCCTGGAGGACGACTACGACGGCGAGTTCCGCTACGACCGGCAGCCGGTCGGTGCCCTCCAGGGGCTGGACCCCGACCACGTCGTCTATCTCGGCACCGCGAGCAAGAGCCTGGCCCCGGCGCTGCGGCTGGCCTGGATGGTGGTGCCCGACCGCCTGATCGACCGGGTGCTCGCCGTCAAGGCGACCGGCGAGTGGCAGTCCGGTTCGCTGGACCAGCTCACCCTCGCCGAGTTCATCCACTGCGGCGGGTACGACCGGCATCTGCGCGGGATGCGGCAGCGCTACCGACGCCGCCGCGACCAGCTCATCGCCGCCCTCGCGGAACGGGCACCGCACGTCGAGGGCACCGGGATCGCCGCCGGGCTGCACATGGTGCTCCGCCTACCGCCCGGCACCGAGCAGAGCACCGTACGGGCGGCGGAGCGTGCGGGGTTGGCGCTGGAGGGCCTGAGCTGGTTCCGGCACGGCGGGACGGACACGGAAGGCGCGCCGTTCGACGGGCTGGTCGTGGCCTACGGGACGCCGCCGGACCATGCGTTCACGGGAGCGCTGGAGGCACTGCTGCGGGTGCTCCCCTGACCGCGGGGCCGTGCCCCATGGGACTACCTCACGGCCCACCCAGGACTTTCGCGCGAATCAGGACATGGTGGCCGGATTTATGCGAATCCCTTTGTTTATTGGGCGTTTATCCGTTGGAGGTTGGCTGTCCGTGACCACCTTGTCGCTGTCGGCGGCGAGGAGCTACGAGCAAGGGGGAATCATGCACCACCGTGTGAGGGCCTTGGCCGCGTCGTTAGCCACGGTAGCCGGACTTGGCGCAGCTTCTGTGCCGGGTACAGCGCAGGCAGGACCCCACCCGTCCCCAGCGGAAGTGAACGTCAAGGGTTCGGGCGGGACGACGGAGCCTGTCGGCTGCGTCTTCACCGCTGAACCTCCCGGGTATCTGGCCAATCTGCCCAAGGGGACCATCACCCTCACCGTGGTGATGGCTCAGGTGCCCGGGTGCTCGCTCCGCGCTCACAACTCCCTTACGAACGACACCCGGTCGAGCCCCGGACCGTCGTAGTCCGTGTGCACCGGCACCCCGTCGTCCCCGGTCCGGTCGCCCGGCTCCATCCGGAACCCCATACGGGTGTGGTAAGCGATCGAATCGTGGTTGTTGGGGCTGGTGATGCAGCGGACCCGGGTCCGTCCGGCCTCCCGGGCGAGGGTGAAGAAGCGCCGGTAGAGGGCGCTGCCGACGCCGCCGCGCTTGCCGTCCGGGCACACTCCCACGAAGTGGATGTACGCGGTGTCCGGTTCCGTCTGCGACAGGAAGCCGATCAGGAACGCGTGCAGCGTCCCGTCGGCCCGCTCGACCAGGAAGCTTGTCCCGGCGAAGTGCTGCAGGAACAACCGCGGTACGAGCAACTGCCGTTGCAGCACCCCGGCCTCCCCGCCGAGCCCGCCCCACCAGCCGGCCAGCGCCACCTGGAGCCGCGCATGGTCCACCGGCGCGGGGTGGCGCACGGTCAGCTCGCCGGTCAATCGGCCCGGCACGGGAGGGCGTTCGGCTGTGTCGGCTATGTCGTCGGCTGCGTCCACGGCGTCGTCATCGCCCTTCGGTCGGCGAGCGGAGTACCTGAGGGCGTCAGCCTAGGAGGCGCACCGCCGGGACGGCCCGCGGGGTGCCTTTCCGGGGGCCTCCCACTACGGGTGGACTGCTACGGGGTCTCCGCCGCCACCGGCCCCGGCTCGCCCTCGCCCCTGCCCCTGGCCACGTCTCCGGAGGCAGGCGCGCCCGCCGCCGTTTCCGCCGCCGGGGCCTCGCCGAAGCGAGCCAGAGCCAGGGCGCCCACCACCGCCAGCGCGAAGCCGGCCACGGCGAGCGGGGCCAGGCCCGCGCGGGTGCGGTCGCCGAGCCAGGCGACGCCGACCAGGGCCGGGCCGAGGGTCTCGCCGATCACCATGCCCGCGGTGGCCGCGGTGACCGAGCCGCGCTGGAAGGCGGTGGTCAGCAGGAGGAACGCGGCGCCGCCGCCGATCACCAGGGCGTAGCTCGCGGGGTTGGTGAGGAGGTCGAGCGGCGCGAAACCGTCGATGAGGCGCACCGCGACCTCGACCACGCCGAAGCCGAAGCCCGCGCCGAGGCCCAGCGCCGCCGCACGGGCGCGCTCCGGCAGCCGGCCGGCCAGCGCGCCGGAGGCCAGTACGGCGACCGCGAAGACCAGCACCCCGATCCGCAGCCCGGGGGTGCCCCGCAGATGCCCCTCGGCGCCGGACGACAGCGCCAGCATCGCCAGCCCGCCGCAGACCACCGCCACGGCCAGCCACTCGGCGCGCGCCAGCCGGGTGCCCAGGAGGGGCGCCGCGACCACCGCGGTGACCGCGAGGGTGGCCGCCAGCGCCGCGCCGACCGTGTAGATCGGCAGCGACCGCAGGGCCACCAGCTCCAGGAGGAACCCCAGCCCGTCCAGCGTCAGCCCGAGCAGATAGCGCCACTGGGTCAGCACCCGCAGCAGCAGCCGGGCGTCCACCCCCGAACCGGTGCCGGGGGTGGTGTCCCGCGCGGCCACGGCCTGGAACACGGAGGCGGTGCCGAAGCACAGCGCGGAGGCGAGCGCACAGATCATCCCGAGGAGCATGGACCGACTGTACGGGGGGATCGCGGGGAGGCCGTAGGGGGCGGCCGCTCCCCGGCCCCTGCCCTGGTCACACCCCCAACACCTCCCGCACCCGTGCCAGCCCCCAGTCCAGGTCCTCCCTGCTGATCACCAGTGGCGGGGCGATGCGGATGGTCGCGCCGTGGGTGTCCTTGACCAGGACGCCGCGGGCCAGCAGCCGTTCCGAGACGGTGCGGCCGTCGCCGCGTGACGGGTTGACGTCCACCCCGGCCCACAGGCCGCGCCCGCGTACCGCGTCGGCCGCGCCGCGTTCCAGCAGCGGCGCCAGTTCGCGGTGCAGGTGGTCGCCCAACTCCGCGGCCCGCCGCTGGAGTTCGCCGGTGCGGAGGATCGCGATGACCTCCAGCGCCACGGCGCAGGCGAGCGGGTTGCCGCCGAACGTCGAGCCGTGCTCGCCGGGCCGGAACACCCCGAGCACCTCGCGGGAGGACACCACCGCCGACACCGGCACCACCCCGCCGCCCAGCGCCTTGCCGAGCACGTACATGTCGGGCACCACGCCCTCGTGCTCGCAGGCGAAGGTCCTGCCCGTACGGCCCAGGCCCGATTGGATCTCGTCGGCGATGAACAGCACGTTCCGGGCCCGGGTCAGTGCGCGTACCCCGGCCAGGTAGCCGGGCGGTGGGACGAGGACGCCCGCCTCGCCCTGGATCGGCTCCAGCAGCACCGCCACCGTGTCGTCGTCGACCACCGCCTCCAGCGCCGCCAGGTCGCCGTACGGCACGATCGCGAAGCCGGGGGTGTACGGGCCGAAGTCGTCGCGCGCCTCGGGGTCGGTGGAGAAGGAGACGATGGTGGTGGTGCGGCCGTGGAAGTTGTTGTCGGCGACGACGATCTTCGCCCGGCCGTCCCGGACGCCCTTGACCCGGTAACCCCACTTGCGGGCCGTCTTGATCGCCGTCTCCACCGCCTCGGCGCCGGTGTTCATCGGCAGGACGAGTTCCATCCCGCACAGCTCGGCGAGCTGGGTGCAGAAGTCGGCGAAGCGGTCGTGGTGGAAGGCGCGCGAGGTGAGGGTGACCCGCTCCAGCTGGGCGCGGGCGGCGTCCAGCAGGCGGCGGTTGCCGTGCCCGAAGTTCAGCGCGGAGTACCCGGCGAGCATGTCCAGATAGCGCCGGCCCGCCACATCCGTCATCCAGGCGCCCTCGGCGGTGGCCACGACGACGGGCAGCGGGTGGTAGTTGTGCGCGCTGTGAGCCTCGGCGGCGGCGAGGAACTCTTCCGGGGACGTCACGGGGACTCCGTTCGGTAGGTCGCACGAGCCGGTGCGGTGGTACGAGCCGGTGCGGTGGTACGGGCCGGTGTGGTGGTGCGGGCAGATGCACTCCGGCCCCCTCTTCATTGTTCCCGCCGGGCGGGCCGGGCGCCCGTCACGGCCGTACGGGCCCGAACGCAGCGGGCGGGCAGCCCGTAGACTGCCGGTGCGCACCGCGACTGGCGCACGGGGAAGCGACCCCGAGGGAGCGGTGCGCGGCGACAGACGCGAGGTGCCGCCCGCCTGGGTACCCCGGGACCACGACCGACCCGATCGATCGCCCCGGAGGACGCCATGACGGCACATCCCCCCGCCCATCCCGCACCGCATGCCCCCGCCCATCCCGCGCTGCACGCCCCCGCCCATCCCGCCCTGCAGGTCGCCGATCCCGAACTCGCCGCGCTGATCGGCGCCGAGGAGCGGCTCCAGGCCGACACCCTGCGGCTGATCCCCAGCGAGAACTACGTCTCGGCCGCCGTGCTGGAGGCCACCGGCACCGTCCTGCAGAACAAGTACAGCGAGGGGTACGCGGGCCGTCGCTACTACGAAGGCCAGCAGAACATCGACCTCGTGGAGACCCTGGCCGTCGAGCGCGCCAAGGCCGTCTTCGGCGTCGAGCACGCCAACGTCCAGCCGTACTCCGGCTCGCCCGCCAACCTCGCCGCCTACCTGGCCTTCGCCGCGCCCGGCGACACCGTGCTCGGCATGTCGCTGCCGATGGGCGGGCACCTCACGCACGGCTGGGGCGTCTCGGCGACCGGGACGTGGTTCAACGGCGTGCAGTACGGCGTCCGGGCCGACACCGGGCGGATCGACTTCGACGAGGTCCGCGACCTGGCCCGCAAGGAGCGCCCGAAGATCATCTTCTGTGGCGGTACGGCCGTGCCGCGCACCATCGACTTCGCCGCGTTCGGCGAGATCGCCCGCGAGGTCGGCGCGGTACTCGTCGCCGACATCGCGCACATCGCCGGCCTGGTCGCGGGCGGCGCCCACCCGTCGCCGGTCCCGCACGCCGACGTGATCGCGACCACCACCCACAAGACCCTGCGCGGCCCCCGCGGCGCCATGCTGATGTCCCGCGCCACGCACGCCAAGGCCATCGACAAGGCGGTCTTCCCCGGCCTCCAGGGCGGCCCGCACAACCACACCACCGCCGCCATCGCGGTCGCCCTGCGCGAGGCCGCCGCCCCTTCCTTCCGGGACTACGCGCACGCCGTCGTCGCCAACGCCAAGGCGCTCGCCGAGGCGCTGCTGGCCCGCGGCTTCGACCTGGTCTCCGGCGGTACCGACAACCACCTGGTGCTGATCGACCTCACCTCCAAGGAGGTCCCGGGCAAGGTCGCCGCCAAGGCGCTGGACCGGGCCGGGATCGTCGTGAACTACAACACCGTGCCGTTCGACCCCCGTAAGCCCTTCGACCCGTCGGGCATCCGCATCGGCACCCCCTCGCTCACCTCCCGCGGGCTGGGCACCGAGCAGATGCCGCAGGTCGCGGAGTGGATCGACCGGGGCGTTTCGGCCGCCGCCAAGGGCGACGAGGAGGCGCTGGCGGTGATCCGCACGGAGGTGGCGGAGCTGATGGCGGCCCACCCTGCGCCGGGGCTCGCGACCGCCGGCTGAGTGCCCCGGTGACCGCCGGCCGAGCGGCCCCCTGACCGCCGGCCGAGCGGCCCGGCGACCGCACGCCGGGGAGTACCGCGGACCTGAGACAATCGGTGCCATGGCTCTCGAAAGTCCGCGTGTACTCTCCGGTATTCAGCCCACCGCCGGCTCCTTCCACCTCGGCAACTACCTCGGTGCGGTGCGCCAGTGGGTGGCGCTGCAGGAGTCCCACGACGCGTTCTACATGGTGGTCGACCTGCACGCGATCACCGTGCCGCAGGATCCGGCGGAGCTGCGCCGCAACACCCGGGTCGCCGCCGCTCAGCTGCTGGCCGCCGGCCTCGACCCGGAGCGCTGCACGCTCTTCGTGCAGAGCCATGTGCCCGAGCACGCGCAGCTCGCCTGGGTCATGAACTGCGTCACCGGCTTCGGCGAGGCGTCCCGGATGACGCAGTTCAAGGACAAGTCGGCCAAGCAGGGCGCGGACCGCACCACGGTCGGCCTGTTCACCTACCCCGTGCTGATGGTCGCCGACATCCTGCTCTACCAGGCCGACCAGGTCCCGGTGGGCGAGGACCAGCGCCAGCACCTGGAGCTGACCCGCGACCTCGCCGAGCGCTTCAACACCCGCTTCGGCCAGACCTTCACGATGCCGAACCCGTACATCGTCAAGGAGACCGCGAAGATCTTCGACCTCCAGGACCCGTCGATCAAGATGAGCAAGTCGGCGTCCTCACCCAAGGGCATCGTCGACCTCCTCGACGACCCCAAGGTCACCGCGAAGAAGATCAAGAGCGCCGTCACCGACACCGACACGGTCATCCGCTTCGACCGCGAGGCCAAGCCCGGCGTCAGCAACCTGCTCACCATCCTCTCCACCCTCACCGGCCAGGACATCCCGTCGCTGGAGCGCTCCTACGAGGGCAAGATGTACGGCGCGCTGAAGACCGACCTGGCAGAGGTGATGGTCGACTTCGTCACACCGTTCCGGGACCGTACGCGGGAATATCTGGACGACCCCGAGACGCTGGACACGATCCTGGCCAAGGGTGCCGAGAAGGCCCGCGCGGTGGCGGCCGAGACCCTCGCCACCGCCTACGACCGGCTCGGGTTCCTGCCGGCCAAGCGCTGACCGGACAGGGCCGGGGACGCCGCCGCGTAAGGTGCGTCCCCGGCACACTGAGCAGGAGGCGTGGGCGCCACACACGAGGCGCACCGCGAACGTCAGGAGGGAGAACGCAGTGGGGACCGTCACGCTCGGCGTTTCGCTCGCGGTCCCGGAGCCGTACGGCAGCTTCCTCCAGCGGAAGCGCGAGAGCTTCGGGGACCCGGCCGCCTCCGGCATCCCCACCCACATCACCCTCCTCCCGCCGACCGAGGCCGACGCCGACGGCCTCCCCGGCATCGAGCGGCACCTCGCCGAGGTGGCCGCCGCCTGCCTCCCCTTCCCGCTCCGCCTGGAGGGCACGGACACCTTCCGGCCGCTCTCGCCCGTCGTGTACGTGAAGCTGGCCGAGGGAGCGGGCGGCTGCACCGCCCTCCAGGACCGGGTGCGCGCCGCCTCCGGTCCCTGCGCCCGCGAGCTCCAGTTCCCGTACCACCCGCACGTCACCGTCGCGCACGGCATCGCCGAGGACGCCATGGACCGCGCGCAGACGGAGCTGGCCGACTTCTCCGCCACCTGGACGGCCGGCGGCTTCGCGCTCTACGAGAAGGGGCCCGACGAGGTCTGGCGCCTCCAGCGGGAGTATCCCTTCGGCGGCGCGGGCCGCACCGGCACACCCGCGGTGGCGGTGCCCCGGCAGGCCGGCGAGGCGGAACGCGCCCGTCCGCCCGCGCCCTCCTGCTGAGCGGGCGCCCGCCCCGCCCGGCTCACAGCGGCAGCCGGCGGAACACCGCCCGCGGCACGTGCCGCAGCACCGCCATCACACAGCGCAGCGCCCCCGGTACCCACACCACCTCGCTCCGCCGCCGCAGCCCGTGCTCGATCGCCTCGGCGACCGCCTCCGGCGTGGTCGCCAGCGGCGCGGCGGGCAGCCCGGCCGTCATCTTGGTGTGCACGAACCCGGGGCGGACGACCAGCACGTGCACGCCGGTGCCGTGCAGCGAGTCGCCGAGTCCCTGCGCGAGGGCGTCCAGGCCCGCCTTGCTGGAGCCGTAGACGAAGTTCGAGCGGCGGGCCCGTTCGCCGGCGACCGAGGACAGCACCACGAGGGAGCCGTGGCCCTGGCGGCGCAGCGCCCGGCCGCAGATCAGGGCGGCGGACAGCGCGCCGGTGTAGTTGGTGGCGGCCACCCGTACCGCGCCGGCCGGCTCCCGCTCGTCGCGCGGCTGGTCGCCGAGCACACCGAACGCCAGCAGCACCATGTCGAGGTCGCCCTCGGCGAAGACCTTGCCGAGCACCTCCTCGTGGCGGTCGGTGTCCAGCGCGTCGAACGGGACCGTACGGACCTGTGCGCCCAGCGCGCGCAGCCGCCCGGCCGACGCCTCCAGCGCCGGGGAGGGCCGCCCGGCCAGCCAGACGGTGCGGGTGCGCCGGGCGGCCAGGCGCGCGGCGGTGGCCAGCCCGATCTCGGAGGTGCCGCCGAGGACGAGGAGGGACTGGGGGCTGCCGAAGGCGTCTTTCACGGGAGCGGTCCTCACGGGGTGGGGTGGGTGCTAACGGCCCGGCCGGTGCGCGATGCCGAGCCGGCGGGCGAGGTCCGAGGTGAAGACCCCGCGCGGGTCGAGTTCGGCGCGCAGGGCGCGGAAGTCGGGGAGCCGCGGGTACATCGCGGCGAGCAGGTCGGGCCGCAGCCGGGAGTCCTTCGCCAGGTAGACCCGGCCGCCGGCCGACGCGACCCGCTCGTCCAGCTCGTCCAGGAAGCCGCCCAGGCCCGGCAGCCCGGCGGGGACGTCCAGCGCCAGCGTCCACCCCGGGGCCGGGAACGACAGCCAGCCCGGATCGGCGGCCCCGAAGCGCTTGAGGACCGCGAGGAAAGACGGGCAGCGCCGGTCCGCGATCCGCAGCACGATCCGGCGCAGCGCGTCCTCCTGGCCGTACGGCACGACGAACTGGTACTGGACGAAGCCGCCGCGCCCGTAGACGCGGTTCCAGTACGGCAGACCGTCCAGCGGGTGGAAGAAGGGGGCGAGCCTGCGGAGTTCACCGGTGCGGCGGCGCGGTGCGGTGCGGTACCAGAGCGCGTTGAAGAGGGCGACGGAGTGCCGGTTCAGCAGCCCCCGCGGGAGGTGGCGCGGGGCGGGCGGCAGCTGCGCCGGGCGGAAGGCGAGCGGATCGCGGCGGGCGCGCGGCGACAGCGCGCCGGGCGGCGCGTGGTCGCCGCGGGTGAGGACCGCCCGGCCCAGCGTCCGGCCGCGCGCCAGCAGGTCGACCCAGGCGACGGAGTAGCGGTAGCGGTGGTCCTCGGCGTCCAGCCGGGCCATCGCATCGTCCAGGTCCCGGGCGCGTTCGGTGTCCACCGTCATCAACGAGGTGCGTACGGGCAGGAGTTGGACGCTCGCGGAGAGGATGACGCCGGTCAGCCCCATCCCGCCGCAGGTGGCGGTGAAGAGGTCGGAGCCCGGGGCCGCGGTGCGGACCTCGCCGTCCGCGGTGAGCAGTTCCAGGGACCGCACATGCCGTGAGAAGGACCCCGCGACATGGTGGTTCTTGCCGTGGATGTCGGCGCCGATGGCGCCGCCGACGGTCACATAGCGGGTCCCGGGCGTGACCGGTACGAACCAGCCCAGCGGCAGCAGCACCCGCATCAGCCGGTGCAGGCTCACCCCCGCCTCGCAGACCACCACCCCCGCCTCCGCGTCGACGGACAGGACGCGGTCCAGCCCCGTCATGTCCCAGACGGTGCCGCCGGCGTTCTGCGCGGCATCGCCGTACGCCCGGCCGAGCCCGCGCGGGATGCCGCCGCGCGGACCGCAGTCGCGCACCGCGGCGACCGCCTCGGCCACCGATCCTGGCCGTACGATCCGGGCCGCGCTGGGCGCGGTACGGCCCCAGCCGGTGAGGGTGCGGGAGGCGGTGTCGGGTGGCGGCATGGCAGCGACGGTAGTGCCGCGGACCCGGAGAGATGTGCCCGGATATCCGCATGTTTCCGCGACTCGCTCCGAAAAGAGTGATTAATGGCGTGGATGGGCTAATCACCGGGAAACCCGGCCCTCGGGCAGTGACAGTCGGAAGGGACCACGCCCACCGCCTGCCGAGCCCCCGGCCGCCGACACCCGCACCGCCGGGACCCGCACCGCCGGGACCCGTCCCCTACGCCGAGCCCCATACCGCCGACGCCCCGTCCCCGCCGACGCCCTCATGGAGACCGGATGGACCACCGCCTGCTCCTGGCCCTGCGCGACTGCGGCACGAACCCGCGGATCGCGACCGCCACCCGCGCCCTCTCCCGTATCGGCGAACACGGTGCGCTGTGGCTCGCCGCCGGACTCGCGGGCGCCGCCGCCGACCGACCCCGGCGCGCCGCCTGGCTGCGCGGCACCGCCCTGATCGGCGCCGCCCACCTGGCCGGCGCCGCCGTCAAACAGGCCGTCCGCCGCCCCCGTCCCCGCCTCCCGGACCGGCCGCCCCTCGTCGGCACGGTGGGCGGCCACTCCTTCCCCAGCGCACACGCCACCTCCGCCGCCGCGGCGGTCGTCGCGCTGCGCGGACTCGCCCCGCCCGGTACGCGGACCGGCGCCGGGCTGCGCACCGCGCTGCCCGTCCTGGCCGGCGCGGTCTGCGTCTCCCGTGTGGTGGCCGGCGTCCACTACCCCACCGACATCGCGGCCGGCGTCGCCCTCGGCGCGCTCACCGCGCGGCTGGGCGCGGGATGGATGCACGCGGCCGGGGCGGGGACGCCGGGCAGCGGAGCGGCGCACGGCGGCCCCCATGGCTGAGCGCACCGCCCTCCTTGAGGACGAGCCGCGGCAGCCCGACCCGTCCGCCGCCCCGGGAGCCACGCCGGCCGGCCGGCCGCGCCCGCTGCGCCTGCCGTTCGCCCTGCTGCGCACCGCGCGCCCGCACCAGTGGGTCAAGAACATCCTCGTGGCCGCCGCCCCGGCCGCCGCGGGCCGCCTCTTCCGCCTCCACACCCTCAGCCAACTGGCGCTGGTCTTCGTCCTGTTCACCGCCGCCGCATCCGCTGTCTACCTGATCAACGACGCCCGGGACGCCGCCGCCGACCGCGCCCACCCCGACAAGTGCCACCGCCCGGTCGCCGCCGGCGAGGTCCCCGTCCCACTCGCCCACGCCCTCGGCGGACTGCTCGCCCTGCTCGCCCCCGCCGCCACCGCCGTCCTGTGCAACACCGCGACCGCGGTGCTGATCGCCGTCTACGTCGCGGTCCAACTCGCCTACTGCTTCCGCCTCAAGCACGTCCTCGTCGTCGATCTCACCGTCGTCACCAGCGGCTTCCTGATGCGCGCGATGGCCGGCGGACTGGCGCTCGGCATCCCGCTCTCCCGCTGGTTCCTGATCACCGCGGGGTTCGGCGCGCTGTTCATGGTCGCCGCCAAGCGCTACTCCGAGGCGGTCCGGATGGCCGGCACCAAGGGCGAAACCCGGGCCCTGCTGCGCGAGTACACCGAGGGCTACCTCCGCTTCGTCTGGCAGCTGGCGGCCGGCGGCGCGATGCTCGCGTACTGCCTGTGGGCCCTGGAGAACGACCGGCCGGACACCGGCCTGCTGCCCTGGCGCCAGCTGTCGATGGTGCCGTTCCTCCTCGCCGTCCTGCGCTACGCGGTCTTCGCCGACCGCGGCACCGCCGACGCCCCTGAAGACGTCCTCCTCCGCGACCGCGCCCTGGCCGCCATCGGCCTCGGCTGGCTCGCGGTGTACGCGATGGCCGTCGCCCACGTCTGACGTCTCCTCTCCACGAAGGCACGTATGAGCGACCGCCCCGCCCCCCGGCCCGCCGCCCCCGTACGGCGTGGGCTGCGCGGCGAGTTGCTCGGGTTCGCCCTCGCCGGCGGTTCGGCGTACGCCGTCGACCTGGCCCTGTTCGTGTGGCTGCGCGGTGCGGCCGGTGCCGGCCCGGTGTGCGCGAAGACGCTGTCGTTCCTCGCGGGTTGCCTGGTCGCCTACGTGGGCAACGCCGTGGGCACCTACCGCGGTGCCGCCGCGGACGACAGCCGCCCGCGGCAGTTCGGCGTCTTCGTCGTGGTGAACGTGGCCGGCGCCCTGGTCCAACTCCTCTGCCTGGGCGTCTCGCACTACCTGCTCGGCCTGACCTCACCGCGCGCGGATGTGGTCTCCGGCGCGGGAATCGGCATGGCGCTGGGTACGTGCCTGCGCTTCTGGGGTACGCGGAAGCTGGTGTTCCGGATCGACCGGGAGAGCTGCCACGGGAGGGCGACGCGGGCATGAAGAACGTACGGGGCGTTCGGGGGAACGGGGACGGGGACGGCGGAGGGGGCGGGGGAGGTGACCGCGGGTCCGGCGGGGAGCCGGAGCCCGGCGCGGACCAGGGGGGCGGCGAGGGGGGCAACCCGTTCGCCTGGCTGACACGGCTCCCCGTCGTCGGCCCGGCGCTGGCCCCCGCCGTCGACCGGCTGCTCGCCTCCCACCTCTGGCGCGCCTACGCGCGGATGCTCCGGGTCCACTGGACCCGGCTCGCCGCCGCCATCACCTTCACCAGCTTCATCGCGCTCTTCCCGCTGCTCACCGTCGGCGCCGCGATCGGCGCCGCCGCCCTCACCGACGGGCAGTTGCACAAGCTGGAGGCCAAGCTCGCCGAGCAGATCCCCGGCATCTCCCGGCAGCTCGACATCGCCGGACTGGTCGACAACGCCGGCACGGTCGGGCTGATCGCCGGTGCGATCCTGCTCTTCACCGGCATCGGCTGGGTCCGGTCGCTGCGCGACTGCCTGCGCGCCGTATGGGAGGCACCCGACGAGAAGGGCAACTTCTTCCTCGACAAGCTCCGCGACGGCGGGCTGCTGCTCGGCCTCGGCGCGGTCGCCCTGGTCTCGGTCGGCTGCTCGGCCTTCGCGACCGCGGCGGTCGGCAGGGCGGTCGAGGCGATGGGGCTGCCGGAGGGCGGCGCGGCCGGCGGCCTGCTGACGGCCGCCGGCTTCTGCATCGCGGTGCTCGCCGACTTCGTGCTGCTCGCGTACGTGCTGACCAAGCTCCCCGGCGCCCATCCGCCGCGCCGCGCGGTCATCACCGCCGGCCTCATCGGCGCGATCGGCTTCGAGCTGCTGAAGCTGCTGCTCAGCGGCTATCTGCGGGGCGTCGCGGCGCGCAGCATGTACGGCGCGTTCGGCACCCCGATCGCGCTCCTGCTGTGGATCAACTTCACCGCGAAGCTGCTGGTCTTCTGCGCGTCCTGGACGGCGACCCAGCGGCCGGAGCCGGAGCCCGCCCCCGGCGCGTAGCGCCCGCGGCGCCGCGCGGGAGAGCGGGCTTGGGCCCCGGCCGGCTCACTTCCGCCGGCGGCCCCGGGAACCGCCAAGGTCCCCGGTGTCCACGGGCTCCTCGGAGCCGCCCCGGCGGGCCGCCGCCAGCACCCGGCGCCGCCGTACCGCGATCGCGACCGCGGCGAGCAGCACCAGCGCCCCGCCGGCGATCCCGGCCACGGTCAGGGCGCTGCCCGTGCCGCCGGCGGAGTCCAGCTCGGCTTGCGCCCGCTGGTCGTCCTTGGCGCTGCTGTCGCCGTTGGCGCCCTTCGGGTCGACCAGGTTGCCGACCGGGTCCACCTTGCCGTCCGCGGCGAAGCCCCAGTCGAAGAGCTTGGCGGCCTCTTTGTACGCCTCGTTGTGGACCTTCTTCTCCGGGTTCATGACCGTGACCAGGAGCTTGCGGTCGCCGTGTTGGGCGACACCGGTGAACGTCGACCCGGCATTCGTCGTCGACCCGTTCTTCACCCCGGCGATCCCCGGATACGGCTTGATGTCGTAATCCCCGCTGAGCAGCCGGTTGGTGTTCTGGATTCCGAATGTCGCCCGCTTTCCGTCCTTGCCCTCGTCGCCCGGGAACTGCGCGCTGGCGGTGGAGCAGTACTCCCGGAAGTCGGCGTTCCGGAGTCCGGTCCGGGCGAAAAGGCTCAGGTCGTACGCGCTGGACACCTGCCCCGGCGCGTCATATCCGTCCGGCGTGATGACATGCGTATCGGTCGCGCTCAGCTCTTTCGCGCGCTGCTGCATCTCCTTGACCGTGGCCGCGGTCCCGCCGTTCATCGCGGAGAGTGTGTGCACCGCGTCGTTTCCGGACCGCAGAAATACTCCCAGCCACAAATCGTGGACGGTATAGGTGAGGTTCTCCTTTATCCCGACGAGGCTGCTGCCCGCGCCCATTCCCGCCAGGTCGGCCGACTTGACGGTGTATTTCTTGGTCTTCGGGAATTTCGGCAGCACGGTGTCCGCGAACAGCATCTTCAGCGTGCTGGCCGGGGCGAGCTGCCAGTGCGGATTCTTGGCGGCCAGCACCTGCCCGGACTCGGCGTCCGACACGATCCACGAACGGGCGGTGATCTCCTCCGGCCCCGGAAGCTTCGGCGCCCCGGCCTTCGGCTGCACCTGTACGCCGGGCAGGCCCAGCCGGTCCCCGCCGACCTGCGACATCTTCGCCGGCGGCACGGGGGCCTTGGGCGGCTGCCTGCCGTCATGGGGGAGGGCGTACGCGGTGCCCGCCAGCAGCGGTGAGGCCAGCAGTGCGGACGTCGCCAGCGCGGCGACCGCCCGTACGGGAGAACCCGAGGACGACGCCGGGGACCGGGTCGCGCGCGGGGTGGCGGACGAGTCCGGTCGGCCGCCGGACGCGGCGGAATCGGAGTCGGGACCGGGGGTGGCACCCGCGGCGGAAGGAGAGAAGGTCGTCGGCACGTCCGTGAACGTACCCGCCCTGAGCCGCATCACCGAACGCATGCCACGGAAGAGTGCCCCTCCCGACGGCCGGATGGAGCCGCTGCCGGTACGGGAACCCGTGAAGCTCTCTCGCCCCATGTCCTGGTTCCTGCTCGCCATCGGGGTGGGGGGTTGGCGCATCTGGTTCACCTTTCACAAACAACTGACCGTCACAGCGCGGGGACTGGGCGAAAGAGCAGGTCGGAGCGCATGACACGGTGCGTGTCGCGGCCCGGTGGCGAGCATCTGGACACGGTTCGCGGCGCCGCGTACGCCCGGCGGTCCGCCGCGTACGCCCGGCGGTGCGCCGGGTGCGCCTGACGGTCCATCACGTACGCCCGACGGCCCACAGCACGCCCCGACGCCTCCGGAGCGTCGCCCGATGCGCGGGCGGTCGCCGGTGCGGCGCCGGCCGGCAGTCGGGGTTGGCAGGTAGTCCACAGGTTCAAAGACGTCGGGTGGTCCGGTTGGGATCCCTGAGCCGTTCGTCCGGGATGTGAATCACTCATGGACGCGGCGCGGGCCGGCGAACTTGGCGTGGGGAAGGCGGTCTGTGCCGAGCGCGCGAGGGGCCGGCCACACGGCGAGCAACCATGGACGAGTGCAGGGACAAGTGCCTGCACGAGCGCCTGCACTAGTGCCTGTATGAGTGCCTGTATGAGTGCCTGTATGAGCCGGGTGTGCGAGGTCAACCGCGCAGTCGGGAGAGGGGAGTTGGGCCCCTGGTGCGACGGGGAGGGGTGGGAGGCGCGGCGGGGTCGCTGCGCCGTGCGGGTGCGTCCGGAAGGGCGGGGGATCGTCCTCCGCTGTTCCCGTTCGGGTGAACGACGCCGGCTCTCGGCCGACGGGCCGGGCGACCCCGCTGGTGGGGGCCGCGTCCGGCGCGGCCCCGCCCGCCCCCGATCGCCCCGCTGTCGCGCCCCCGGCGGCCCCTTCCCGAGGGACCCGCTCAGCCCTCCGCGGGAGCCTGCTGTGCCGACTCCTGGCGGAGCGCGCGAAGGCCCCGGAGCCCGATAACGCCAATAGCGGTCCCCAGAATGAACGACACGATGGCCAGGGTGAGGTGGATCCAGAAATAGGCGGTGGGATTCCCGTGATCGAAGGCCAGTCCGCTGGCGTCCTTGATCAAATTCTTCACGAAGGTCACCCAGACCATCCACGACCAAGCGCCGAAGGCGAGCAGGAACCAGGAGACGGGGCGGCTGAGCTTCATGGGAATGTGTCCTCTGCTGCGGGGAGCCTTGCCCTGCCAGTATCCGGCCGGTGGCTCCGCGCCCTGCCGTCGGGGTGCTGATGAGGTGCGGGTGAAGTGCGGGTGAAGCGCTTTCGCCGGGAATCCCTGGAGCGGGGCGGCGGCTCCGCGCTGTGCGCCACGGGTGATCCGGCCGCGTACTTCCGGGGTCGGCCGCGGCTCGCCGCGGTGTCCGCACCCCGCGCCGCGAGGGGGCTGATGGACCGTCAGCGTGCCTGCGGAGCGGCTCGGTTGGGTGGCGCGGCCGGGGTCTCCGCGCTACGGATCGCTCCCTGGCGGGTATGAGGAGAACGGGGGAGCGGGAGCCCTGCGGCCCCTTGGTAACGACCTGCCCGTCAATGGCATTCGTAAATGGCCATGAATCGGACAGTTCACGACTTACGATCTTGCTATTCGGACCGCTGACTCCGTAATCTGGATTATCTTTACGGTGTCCTTACCGTGGTGGCTCCGCGAGGCGGTGCGAAGGGGCGAGAAGGGCGCGCGGGTAACGGGGAGAGCAGCGGAAATGGCTGAGCAGTTCAAGGTCGACCTGGAAGAGCTGGACACCGTCGTACGCCGGCTCAGGCGCCTTCAGCGCGATATGGACGACCCCGGCCAGAAGGTGAAGTACAGCACGACGATCCCGAAGTCGGCGTTCGGGATCGATTTCCTGGAGGCGGGGGAACTCGCCGGCGCCCACGACAACATGCAGGAGTACATGTCGCAGGTCATCGCGGCGCTCCAGGAGCTGCTCCACAAGTTCGGGGAGAAGACCGAGGCCAGCCGGGGCGCGTACGAGGACCTGGAGCACACCACCAAGTCCATGAACGGCTGACTCCGCGGCGGCGCGGCGGCGAGGGTGACGACGAAGGGGGGCGGGCGTGGCTGACGCCCGGCAGGAGTACGGCAGCGCCAGGGCGGCGGAGCAGCGGCGCGCGGCGGCGGAGCGGGAGGAGCGGCTCGCGTCGCTCGCGGGGCAGGCCCACACCCGGCGCTCCCCGTCCGACTTCCAGCACCGCTCCATCGGCGAGCTCCGGCGGATGGTCGAGAGCGCCAACCCGGCGGCCATCGACGCGTCGGGCCTGCACTGGCGCTCCGCCGCCGACGGGATCGGCGGCGAGGACGGACACAGCGGCATCCGGAAGTCCTTCCTGGACGCCGTCGAGCACGCCTCGGCGCACTGGGAGGGCTCGGCGGCCCAGGCGTTCCGCAGGGAGGCGGCCAAGGTTCTGGCGAAGATCGACCGGACCTACGCGCACGCCAGGGTCGTGGAGCGCAGCCTGGTCGGCACCCGGGGCACCGGGCCCGAGCACGGCGTCGCCCACAACCTGCGCGAGGCCAAGCAGGCCATGGCGAAGATCCACGACCCGGGCCCGGCCGGCGGCGAGCTGGAGGCCGGCGACGACAGCCAGTTCCAGCGGGACATGGCCAACCCCAAGATGGACACCCGCACGGCGCTGGAACTCAACCGGGGCAGCCTGCCCATGAGCAAGCAGCGCCAGGTCGAGGCGGTCGTCGTGATGGACGAGCTGGCCGCCAACTACCACGGCCACGCCAAGGTCCTCAGGGAGAGCTACGACCCGCGGGGCGTGGCCGGCGACTGGCCCAAGCACCCCTCGTCGAGCCCCTCGCCGGCCCCCGTGAACGTGTCGGTGGCGGGCGGCAGCGCGGTGCACCAGCCGGCGCGCCAGGCGCCCGGCGGCGCGGGCGGCGGTGCCGTGCCGGCCGGGTTCGACGGCCCCAAGGTCAGCCGGCCCGAGGTGCCGACGACCACCGGGCTGGCCAGTGTGCAGGGTGGCACCCTCGCCCCGCCGCACGGCGGCACCGGCGCGGTCGCCGCAGTCGGTCCGGTCGGCACCGGCACGCCGGGCGCCGGGCACGGTGCCGTCGCCGGTCCGGTCGGCGGCCTTCCCGCCGGCGCGATTCCGCCGGGCGTCCTCGGCATACCGGGCGCCGGTACGGGCTCCGGCACCCCCCGCGCCGCCGGGGGCGGGGTCCGTACCCCCGGTTCCCGCGCCGCCGGGCGTCCCGCTGGCGCGGCAGGTGGCACGGCCGGTGCCGGGCCGGTGCCGGCCGGCGGCGGTGCCAAGGGCCGGGCGGGCGCGCCGGGTTCGGCCGCCGGACGCGGCGGTGCGCCGGCGCGGGCCCGCGGTGGCGCGGCCGGCACACCGGGCGGTCCGGCGGGCGGCACCCGGCAGGGCGGCTCCGCACTCCACCGCAGCCGCGGCGGTGCGAAGGCCGCCGAAGAAGCGGGAGCCCCGGGGAAGGGCAAGGCGGAGAAGGAGCGCACCGGCGGGCAGCGGCCGGATGACCTCATCGAGGACGAGGAGCCCCGTGCGCCGGAGCGCACGGTGGCGCCCCGCGTCATCGAGTAGACCGAGGAGTCGGCGCCGCCGCCGTCGACCCGGCGTGCGGCGCCCTGCGGGGGATAAATCGGGAGACGGTGCTCCGGCCGCCCTGCTAGCTTCCGCGTCCATGGACCCCGTCGGTGAAAAAGCGATACGCACGTCCTTCGTCAACTGCTCGAAAGGTGAGGCGAACCGGGTCAATCTGCCGGCACTGCCGGACGTCTCCTGGGGGGACCTGGACTTCCTGGGGTGGCGTGACCCGGGCGCGCCGGACCGGAGCTATCTGGTCGCGCCGCGCGGGGACGGCCTGATCGGTGTGACGCTGCGGGTGCCGCAGGGCGTGCGGCGGACCTTCACCAAGACGACGGTGTGCTCGGTCTGTCTGACGGGGCACCCCGGTTCCGGGGTCAGTCTGCTCGCCGCCCGCCGCGCCGGTCCCGCGGGCCGCCAGGGCAACACCGTGGGGACGTATCTCTGCGCCGATCTCGCCTGCTCCCTCTACGTCCGCGGGCGCAAGCGGTCCCAACTGGCGGGCCGGCACGAGGAGACGCTTCCGCTGGAGGAGCGGATCGCTCGTACGGTGCGGAACCTGGACGCCTTCCTGGACAAGGTCCTGGAGGGCGCGCACCAGGGCCCGGCCCACTAGATCCCGGTTCCAGGGTTGGGTCCACTGGACGTCGGTTCCCGGGGTCCGGCCCACCAGGGCCTGTCCGCACGGCCGTTGGGGCCCGACCGGGCGGCCGGGCCCCGGTTGCTGCTCACAGCCCGTGCTCGGCGAGGAAGTCCGTGATCAGCGCCAGCCACTCCGTCCCCCGTTCCACCATCGGCAGATGGCCGCTCTCGATCTCCGCGTAGGCGGCTCCCGGTATGTGGTCGGCCAGGTAGCGGGAGTGGGCGGGGTGCACCAGTGCGTCCCGCGTCGTGGCGATGACCAGGGTCGGGACCGCGATGCCCGGGAGGTCGGCGGTGGTGTCCACCTCCCGGACGAGGGCCGTCTGCTCGGCCGAGCCGCGCGGCGGCAGCGCCGGGTCCGGGTCCAGGACCGCCGCCAGTTCGGCCGGCGGCAGCGCGCCGAGGTACTCAGGCGCCAACCCGCTGAGGGCGCGGGCCTGTGCGAAGCCGGTGTGGTCGCCCCGGTCCAGGAGGCGCAGCCACAGGTCCAGCCAGACCCGCGCACGGGCGTCCGGCTTCGCCAGGCCGGCGGCCAGGACGAGGCCGCGCACCCGCTCGGGGTGGCGCGCGGCGGCCCGTACGGAGACCGCGGTGCCCAGGGAGAAGCCGATCAGGGTGAAGGTCTCCAGGCCCGCCGTGGTGGCCTGCGCGACCACCGCGTCGGCCAGCGCGTCCAGCTCCAACGGGCCGGTGGCGCGCGGGGTTTCGCCGGAACCCGGGTAGTCGGGGGCCACCACGCGGTGGCCGGAGGCGGTGAGGGCGGGGATGAGGGTGCCGTAGTTGTTCCGGACGCTGCCGGTCGCGCCGTGGGCGAGGAGCACGCCGAGGCCGGCGGCCGGGCCCGCGACGGTCGTGGCGAGCGGCGGGAGAGGGGCAGGGGCGCCGTGCGGTGCGGGAATCTGCGTCATGGGAAGGAGGTTGCAGCCTGACACCGGTGTCAAGGTCAAGTCGGCGGCCGCGGCAGCAGGTTCCGCCGGCGCGAGCAGCAGGGGAGAGGACCGCATGGAGGATCATCGGATGCGCATCGGGGAGCTCGCGCGCCGCACCGGCGCCAGCGCCCGCTCCTTGCGTTACTACGAGCAGCGCGGGCTGCTGCGGGCCGGCCGCGACCCGAACGGCTACCGCAGCTACGACACCGAGTCGGTCGAGACCGTCGCCCGGATCCGCGACCTGCTCGCCACGGGGCTGAACACCGACGCCGTCCGCGCGCTGCTGCCCTGCGCCCAGGGCGGCCCCGGGCTGACCCCGTGTGCGTTCTCGTGCGGTGTGGTCGAGCAGCAGATGGCCCAACTCGACGCGGAGATGGACCAGTTGCGGCAGCGTCGGGCGGCGCTGGACGCGTACGCACAGATCATGCGGGAACGGCGCGTCCAGGACCGGGCGTTGGCCGTGATGGCGCTACGGTCGGCCTGAGCGGCGCGGCGCGCCGGACACCCGCCGGGCAGAGCAGCCGCCGGCATGGCGCGCACCGCGCCATCATCGGGAGCGACGGGGGTACGGCGTGCTGAGAGTGCATTTCACGGCACGGGATCTGGCCTGCACACGAGTGGCCGACGGGGCCGATCCGCTGTGGGAGACGGTGCTGAGCCTGCACGTGCTGCGCGACCCGCGGGCCCGCAGCGACCCGGCGCTCACGGCCTGGCGCCGGCACGCCGTGCGGCACGGTCCCGGCCCGCTGCGCGGCATCCTGCCGCTGGTGCCGCAGCACGGCTACTTCCCGGACTTCCTCACCCCGTTCGCGTCCCTGTACGGCGTGGAGCCCGGCCTGGAGGCGGTGATGAGCACCCCGCGCCGGCGGCTGCGCGCGGAGCTGGCGCTGCTGGCCGAGCGGCACGGGCAGCCGCTGCCGCCCTGGGCCCGCGAGATCGCCGACGGCGAGCCGCCCGCGCTGCGCCGGCTGGCCCGCGGGCTGCGCACCTACCACCATCTCGCGATCGCGCCCGGCTGGCCGCGGATCGCCCAACAGGTCGGCGCGGACCGGGCGTTGCGCCGCCACGCGCTCGACGAGGCGGGCGCGGAGGCGATGCTGCGCACCTTCGGTCCGGCGATGCGCTGGCAGCCGCCCGTTCTGGAGGTCGCCTACCCGGTCGACCGCGAACTCCACCTGGCGGGGCGGGGACTGGTCTTCGTCCCCTCGTACTTCTGCCGGGACGCGCCGGTGGCGCTGGCCGACGGGGAGCTGCCGCCGGTGCTGGTGTATCCGGCGGCGGCTTCCTCCTGCCCGGTGTACGGCGAAGGGGCCCGCTCCTGGGCTTCGCTCTGCCCGGCGCACGACGAAGGGCCCCGCTCCCGTGGGTACGGAAGCGGGGCCCTCGGCGGCCGGGTGGCCCCGGCAGGGGCCGGTCGGCTCAGAAGCGCCGGGTGATCAGCGCCCGCTTGACTTCCTGGATCGCCTTGGTGACCTCGATACCGCGCGGGCAGGCGTCCGTGCAGTTGAAGGTCGTACGGCAGCGCCAGACGCCGTCCTTGTCGTTGAGGATTTCGAGCCGCTGCTCGCCGCCCTCGTCGCGCGAGTCGAAGATGAAGCGGTGCGCGTTGACGATCGCCGCCGGGCCGAAGTACTGGCCGTCGTTCCAGAACACGGGGCACGAGGTGGTGCAGGCCGCGCACAGGATGCACTTGGTGGTGTCGTCGAAGCGCTCGCGGTCCTCGGCGGACTGCCGGCGCTCGCGGGTCGGCTCGTTGCCGGTCGTGATCAGGAAGGGCATCACGTCCCGGTACGCCTGGAAGAAGGGCTCCATGTCGACGACAAGGTCCTTCAGCACCGTCAGGCCCTTGATGGCCTCGATGGTGATCGGCTTCTCGGGGTTGATGTCCTTGATCAGCGTCTTGCAGGCCAGGCGGTTGCGGCCGTTGATGCGCATGGCGTCGGAGCCGCAGATGCCGTGGGCGCAGGAGCGCCGGAAGGTCAGCGAACCGTCCTGCTCCCACTTGATCTTGTGGAGGGCGTCCAGGACGCGCTCCTTGGGGTCGATCTCCAGCCGGAAGTCCTGCCAGCTGGCCTCCTCCGCGACCTCCGGGTTGAACCGGCGGATCCGGAAGGTGACGCTGATCAGGTGCGACGCGTCGTTCTCGGCCGCGTCCAGTGCCGCGGAGTGCTTGTCGAGAGTGGGGGTGCTCATCAGTACTTACGCTCCATCGGCTGGTAGCGGGTCTGCACGACCGGCTTGTAGTCGAGGCGGATCGACTCGGAGCCGTCTGCGCCCACCTCGCGGTACGCCATGGTGTGCCGCATGAAGTTGACGTCGTCGCGGTGGGGGTAGTCCTCGCGGTAGTGGCCGCCGCGGGACTCCTTGCGGGCGAGGGCCGACACCGCCATGACCTCGGCCAGGTCGAGCAGGTTGCCCAGCTCGATGGCCTCCAGCAGGTCGGTGTTGAACCGCTTGCCCTTGTCCTGGATCGCCACGTTCCGGTAGCGCTCGCGCAGCTCGGCGATCTTCTCGACCGCGGTCTTGATCGTCTGCTCGGTGCGGAACACCATCACGTTGGCGTCCATGCACTCCTGGAGCTCCTTGCGCAGCTCCGCCACCCGCTCGGTGCCGGTGGAGTTGCGCAGCCGCTCCACCTGGTCGGCGACGAGCTGCGCCGGGTCCTCGGGCAGCTCGACGTAGTCGGCGGTGGCCGAGTACTCCGCGGCGGCGATGCCGGCCCGGCGGCCGAAGACGTTGATGTCCAGGAGCGAGTTGGTGCCCAGGCGGTTGGCGCCGTGCACGGAGACACAGGCGACCTCGCCGGCGGCGTACAGGCCCGGGACGACGGTGGTGTTGTCGGCCAGCACCTCGCCCTCGACGTTGGTCGGGATGCCGCCCATGGCGTAGTGCGCGGTCGGCTGGATCGGGATCGGGTCCGTGTAGGGCTCGATACCGAGGTAGGTGCGCGCGAACTCGGTGATGTCCGGGAGCTTGGCGTCCAGCTGCTCCGGCGGCAGGTGCGTGAGGTCCAGGTAGACGTGGTCGCCGTCGGGACCGCAGCCGCGGCCCTCGCGGATCTCCGTGTAGATGGAGCGCGAAACGACGTCACGCGAGGCGAGGTCCTTCATGACGGGCGCGTACTTCTCCATGAAGCGCTCGCCGTCCTTGTTGCGGAGGATGCCGCCCTCACCGCGCGCGCCCTCGGTCAGGAGGATGCCCATGCGCCAGATGCCCGTCGGGTGGAACTGGAAGAACTCCATGTCCTCCAGCGGCAGTCCGCGGCGGTACGCGGCGGCCTGGCCGTCACCGGTCAGGGTGTGCGCGTTGGAGGTCACCTTGAAGAACTTGCCGGTGCCGCCGGACGCGAAGATGATCGCCTTCGCCTGGAAGACGTGGATCTCGCCGGTCGCCAGCTCGTACGCGACGACGCCCGCGGACTTCTTGACGCCGTCGACGTCCTGGAGCAGCAGGTCGAGCACGTAGAACTCGTTGAAGAACTCCACGCCCTCCTTGACGCAGTTCTGGTACAGCGTCTGGAGGATCATGTGGCCGGTGCGGTCCGAGGCGTAGCAGGACCGGCGGACCGGGGCCTCACCGTGGTTGCGGGAGTGGCCGCCGAAGCGGCGCTGGTCGATCGTGCCGTCCGGGGTGCGGTTGAACGGCAGGCCCATCTTCTCCAGGTCGAGGACCGAGTCGATGGCCTCCTTCGCGAGGATCTCGGCGGCGTCCTGGTCGACCAGGTAGTCGCCGCCCTTGATCGTGTCGAAGGTGTGCCACTCCCAGTTGTCCTCCTCGACGTTCGCGAGGGCGGCGGCCATGCCGCCCTGGGCGGCGCCGGTGTGGGAGCGGGTCGGGTAGAGCTTCGTCAGCACGGCGGTGCGGCTGCGCTTGGTCGACTCGATGGCCGCGCGCATGCCGGCGCCGCCGGCGCCGACGATGACGGTGTCGTACTTGTGGATCTTCATGGATTGGTACCTCGGTCCCTCGTGGCCCGGCGCCTAGCGGATGTTCGGGTCGAAGGTGAAGATCACCAGCGTGCCCAGAAGGACGGTGAACACCGTGGCGGTGTAGAGCAGCATCTTCAGCCAGAAGCGGGTGGTGTCCCGCTGCGCGTAGTCGTTGATGACGGTGCGCAGGCCGTTGGCGCCGTGCAGCATGGCGAGCCAGAGCATGCACAGGTCCCATGCCTGCCAGAAAGGCGAGGCCCAGCGGCCGGCCACGAAGGCGAAGCCGATCTTGGAGACGCCGCCGTCGAGCACCAGCTGGATCAGCAGGTGGCCGAGGACCAGGACGACGAGCACGATGCCGGACAGCCGCATGAACAGCCAGCCGTACAGCTCGAAGTTGGTGCGGGTCGACTTCGGGGTCTTCGAGGTGCGCTTGCGTGGCGGCTCGATGACCGGTGCGGGGTTGTCCACGTCGTAGAGCGGGACGCCGTCGGACGCGCCCGCCGCGGTGGCACCTGCGGTCGTGGATTCAGCAGACATCTCGCGTCAGCTCCCGAACAGCGTGCGCAGCGTGTGCTGGAGCACGGGGTAGAAGGCACCGGCCATCAGCACGACCCAGACACCGACAACGGTCCACAGCAGCTGCTTCTGGTACTTCGGGCCCTTGGACCAGAAGTCCACGGCGATGACCCGGAGGCCGTTGAGCGCGTGGAAGAGGATGGCGGCCACCAGGCCGTACTCCATCACGTTGACGATGGGAGTCTTGTATGTCGCAACGACGTTGTCGTACGCCTCGGGGGAGACGCGTACGAGAGCGGTGTCGAGGACGTGGACGAACAGGAAGAAGAAAATGAGGACGCCGGTGACTCGGTGAGCCACCCAGGACCACATGCCTTCCCGGCCGCGGTACAGCGTTCCAGCCGGCACGGAAGAACCCTCCGGGAGCGGGGACTAGGGCCGCGCCGGCTTCTCTGTCGGTCGGGCCCGGCCGGGTACGGTCCACCGGCCGCTCGTCATCGTATCGACGAGCTGTCGGTTCCTCGCGCGGGGGTCCTTAGGTGTGATCAAACAGGCACCAACGGGCTATCACACAAGTACGAAACGGGATATCACAGGCAACCGGCCGCAAGTCGTGCCAGTCGGCCGCGGGCCAGCCGGCGCAATTCCTCCGCGGTGACCGACCGCTCCTGGTCGGGTGCGTTGCCCAGTCGGGTGCGCAGGGCGTACAGCGTCCGGTCCAGCAGTTCCTCGTCGCCGTAGCCGTCCAGGCAGAGCGTGAAGACGTGGCGGAAGCGGCGCTCGTACTCGGCGTGCGCGGCGCGCAGCGCGGTGGCGGCGGCACGGGTGCCGGGGCCACGCCCGGCCCGCGGGAGCGGGGCGGCGGACTCGCGCGCGAGGGCCCCGGCCACCTCGGTCGGGGTGAGGTCGTAGCTGGCCTCGTCGCATGCGGCCAGCAGGGATCCGGGGTCCGGGTAGGGGCGGTGCGCGGCGATCCGCTCGGCCCAGCGGCGGCTGCCGCAGCAGGCCAGCAGGGCGGCCACCGCCGCTTCCTGGGAGAGGGTGTTGAAGCGGTCGAGACCGCGCTGCGGGGGGTGCGCCGACGGCGGAGAGATCCGGCTCTGCCAAGGTATGCCGCACCTCTGGACGTGCGGGTGAGGCCGCGTCATCGGGCGGGCGGCCGGGGTGTCGCCGGACAGCGTGGGCTCCTCGGACGGATGAGATCGGATGCGAAGGGGTCTGTTCGACGGGTGCGGGGCGGGTGGCTGACGGAAGCTGGAGGGGCGCTTGAGCGGAAATGGACGAAAAGCCTGATACGTACGGAAGCGGAGGCGGGTGCGGTGATGTGGCCGACGATGCGGCACCCGGCGGATTTCCGGCGGTCCAGCAGCCCCCTGGAAGGGGGTGAGCGACGGTGAACCCACGCTAACGACGCTTGTCGGCCACTGTCCGATGGATGCGCGATTTTCACCCGGATGAGAGAGCTTTTGCGCGCTCGGTGGACGACCCGTTCCGCACACCTGGCAATACCTTCGCCCCGAAAAGTGAGGATTGCACGATGTCGAACCCGTTGCGGCTGCCGCAGTTCCCGCGGCCCTCGGCCTCCCCGCCGCCCCCCTGGAAGCCCCGGCGCGGCCGCGGCCCGGCGGCCCGGTCCGCGCTGCTGGCCGCCCCGGTGCTCGCCGGAGCGCTGCTGCTCGGCGGCTGCTCGGGAGCGGCCGATTCCCAGCCCCCGGGGCGTGCCGTCGCCCCCGAAGGCCGTGCCGCACCCACCCCGAGCTGGGCGAAGGTGACCGGTCCGCCGCACATCGTCCCGGCCGTACGGGAGTTCCGTCCGGCCGACGGAATCGGCTGGCGTCCGTCCAAGGGGGCCCGGGTGGTGGTGCCAGCCGGGCAGCAGAGCACCGTCGCCGATGAAGCGCAACTCATGGCCAAGGATCTCGGCGGGCTCCCGGTTGTGTGGGGAGAGCAGACCGTACGGCCCGGGGACGTCGAGGTGAAACTCACCGGGAAGGACGGCGGCCGGCCGGACAACGCGCCGCCCACCAGCACCGCCGACGAGTCCTACACCCTCACCGCCCGCGGCACCCGGCTCACCCTCACGGCCCCCACCGACGCCGGAATCTTCAACGGCACCCGCACCGTCAAGCAGGCCGTCCGCACGGCCGGCGGGCTCCCCGAGGGCACCATCAACGACCGCCCGGACCGCCCGCAGCGCGGGATGATGCTGGACAACGCCCGCAAGCCGTTCACCGCGGCCTGGATCGAGGCCCGCATCCGGCAGCTCGCCGACCTCAAGTTGAACCAGCTCCAGCTGCACTTCTCCGACGACCAGGGCTTCCGCATCCAGAGCGACAGCCACCCCGAGATCGTCTCCGGGGACCATCTGACCAAGGACGAGGTCCGCCACCTGGTGAAGGTCGGGCAGAGCCTGCACGTCACGCTCATCCCGGAGATCGACTCGCCCGGCCACCTCGGCGCCGTGCTGGACCACTATCCCGACCTCCGGCTGCGCAGCGCCTCCGGCAGGGTGGTGCGCGGTGCGATCGACATCTCCAATCCGAAGTCCGGGGAGCTGATCGACTCGCTGCTGAAGGAGTTCGCCCGGCTCTTCCCGGGTCCGTACTGGCACCTGGGCGGTGACGAGTACCAGGCGCTGACGGTCAGCGACCCGGCGTCGTCGTTCCCGCAGCTGGCCCGGGCCGCGCAGGACAAGTACGGGTCCGGCGCCACCCTCAAGGACCTGGCGACCGGCTGGCTCAACGACCGGCAGAAGACCGTCGAGGCGGCCGGCAAGAGCCGGATCGAAGCCTGGAACGACGGCTTCTTCGCCGGCGGCAAGGTGACCGCGGACAAGAACCGCACGGCCGTCTACTGGACCGGCAAGGAGATCGGCGCCCGCGACCCGGCCGAGTACCTGAACGAGGGCCGCACCGTGCTGAACGCCAATGACGAGTACCTCTACTACGTGCTCGGCGAGCCCAACAACTTCCTCTATCCGACCGGTCAGCGGATCTACGAGAGCTGGACCCCGAGGGTGCTGCGCGGGACCTCCCCGGTGTCCGTGCCGGCCGGCCAGACCGGACCCGACCGGATCCCGGGCGGGCGGTTCGCGGTCTGGTGCGACCACGCGGACGCGCAGAGCTCGCAACAGATCGCGGACGGGATCCGGCTGCCGCTGGCGGCGCTGGCGCAGAAGACCTGGGACCCGCGGACCCCCGCGCTGTCCTGGGCGGGCTTCAAGACGCTGGCGAACCGGGTGTGAGCGCTCCGGGCAGAAGGGCCGGAGGCGGGATACGAGGGACGGCCGGGGCCGCCACCCCCCACAGGAGAGGCCCCGGCCGTCGTTCTCGGGGAGCCCGCGACGGGCTCCTAATCGATACAGCGCCGGCGGGCCGAAAAGCGTCACACCGGGTACGGGCGGCGGCACGGCCAGTGGTCTGGACGTGGGCCGGGCCGGGCCCGTAACGTGCGGGAACGCGCCCGCGGGCGTGTTGATCACGGCTGTTCCGGCGGCCGAAGAACGGCCAGTTACCCGGGAGTTCAGATGGAATCGTGCGCGCGTGACGTTTGTGCGCCGAACGTCCCAAGAGGTGGGCCGGGTGCCGGAAGACCGATCTCACGGGTTACGGTCAGCAGACGCGGCCGGATTACCGGCGGTCGGCGGAGCGGCTGAGCGAGCTGATCGCGCGGCGGCCACGACGGCACGAACGACGAACCATCAGCGAAGAAACAGCGGCAGCGCGATGCGGCAAGGACCGGGCGGCGGACATTCAGCGTGCGACAGGATGGACCCGTGCGAGGGGACGACATTCAGCCGGACGACGGTCGGCTGACGGTTGCCGTGCAGGCGGCGCAGGACGGCGACGAGGCGGCCTTCCGCCTCGTCTACCGTGCAGTACATCCCAGACTTCTGGGGTATGTGCGGACCTTGGTGGGCGAAGCGGACGCGGAGGACGTGGCGTCCGAGTCCTGGCTCCAGATAACCCGAGACCTCGCCCGCTTCAGTGGCGACGCGGACCGCTTCCGCGGCTGGGCTGCCCGGATTGCCCGCAATCGTGCGCTTGACCACATTCGGATGCGGGGACGCCGCCCGGTCATCGGTGGCGACGAGAGTGAACTCGCCGACACCCCCGGTGCGTCCGACACCGCGGGCGAGGCGCTGGAGGCGCTGGGCACCGGCCACACCCTCCGGCTGATAGCGCGGCTGCCGCAGGATCAGGCCGAGGCGGTGACGCTGCGGGTGGTCGTCGGGCTGGACGCCAAGAGCGCGGCACAGGTCCTGGGCAAGCGGCCCGGGGCGGTGCGCACGTCGGCGCACCGCGGGCTGCGCAAGCTCGCGGAGCTGCTGGAGGAAGGCGGTGCGGACGGCGGGGGACCGGGCTCCTCCGGGACGTCCGCGGCCGGTTCGGGCAAGGGTGGTGGAACAGTGGGTGAGGTGCCCATACAGGGGCGAAGACGTCGCGACGGTGTGGCGGAATCGTACGTACCAGGTGTGACGGAAACGGCCGCACGAACGCAGAAGGACATGTGATGGCCGACCACGACCGGTACAGCTGGCTCGACAAGGACGCCGCGGAGCGACTGCTGCGCGGTGAGCCGGTCAGTTCCCGGGACGGCGACGGCGCACGCGAACTCGAACAGCTGCTGAAGGCCGCCGCGGCGGTCGAGTCCGGCCTGCCCCAAAGCGCCCCACTGCCCGGCGAGGAGGCGGCGCTCGCCGCCTTCCGCCGGGCCGGGCACGGCGCCGGCGCCGCTTCGCGCGATGCCGCCGCGCCGGGCCGGCTGCCCACCCTGCGCGGCGCCCGCGCCACCGGCGCCGGAGAACGCACCCGGCTCGCCCGCCCGTTCCGGCGCGGCTTCGCGGTCGCCCTCGCGGTCTGTGCGATCGGCGGCATCGCGGTCGCGGCCGGTACGGGCGTACTGCCGACCCCTTTCCGGGGCGGCGAACCCGAGCCCGGCGCCAGCGTCTCGGCGGCCGAGTCGCCGAGCCCGCTCGACGGCGGGCAGCCCACGCAGGGCGGCGGCGAAACCAGTCGGACCCCAGGTGCCACCCCCGGCGACCGGACCGCCACGCCCGGCTCGACGCCCACCCCGGGCGGCAGCCCCGGGAGCAGCCGGGGCCCGGCCGTCCCCAGCACCGGCGGAATCCTCGGCGGAGTCCTCGGCGACGACGGCAAGGACCTGCCCGGCGGCGACAAGAAGAAGCTGCTGCTGGGGATCTGCGCGGACTACGAATCCGGCAAACGCGGCGATATCGACCGGGACACGCTCAAGCGCCTGGAGAGCAAGGCGGGCGGCCCGGACAAGGTGCACGCCTTCTGCCGGCAGTATCTGGCTCAGGGCCAGAGCGGCGGCGGCTCGGGTGACAACGATGGCTTGGGCGGTGGCGGCGGCAAAGGCGGCGGCCAGAACGGCGGCGGCGGTGGCGGCGGCGGTGGCGGCGGCCAGAACAGCGGTGGCGGTGGCGGCGACGAGGAGGGTGACTCTTCCCCCTCCGCCTCGCCGAGCGTGACCGCCCCGCCGGCCCCCACCACCCCCGCGCCCACCCCCTCCGTGGCCTCGCCCACCCCCTCCTGAACGGCGCCCGCCGGCCAGGTGTGACGTTTTTTGAGCCAGTGACGCAGTAGAGAATGAGCCGACTGGTCATCGGCGGCGCAAAGAGCCGGGGTTCCCCCCGTACCCACGGCTCAGCGCACACGGCGCGGGCGGGGCACGTTCCCCCGGCCCTGCCCGCGCCCAAACTTCGCCCCCCTTTGCGCCTAAGCCGGCGCCGCTCTCGCGGACGTGGTTGCGCGGAGTGGGGGTTTCTCAATTTTCGCTTCGGTCAAGGATTTTTCTCCGCGGCAGCGGCGCTTCGAGTGGTACTCGGTCGTCGCAGGCTCCGTCGGCACAGCTCTCCATCGTCCGGCTTGCGGGTTCGGGAGAGCAGGGCCGATCGGTCCGCCGTGGTGAATTCGCCGGACGGTGGAAGTCCCGCCCGTTTCTGGAAGGCGCGGAGCGCCGTCGCGGTTTCCGTGGCGTAGTGGCCGGTGGGGCGTGGCGGAACGGGCCCAGTCGGGTCGGCCGGGCCTGGAGATCGCGTACGGGAGCGCCGTGTGCGCCGGTTCTCGTCAGGGTGGACGCCGTGACGGGATGACAGGCGGTGGCCGGGGCGAGCGCCGCCGGCACCGCCGCCGTTCGCCGTCCTCCGCTCCGCCGTATGACCCACCCTCTGCCCAGCGGTGCGGTGGGACGAACCTGCGGGCATGCTGTGAATACGGCGGAAACCGGTACTGGTCACCCATGTGGAGGAGTACGGGATATGGCGCGGTACAGCGAGAGCGGGCTGCCCCTTGAGCCGGTGTACGGGCCCGAGGCGCTGGCGGGGTGGGATCCGGCACAGCAGCTGGGGCAGCCGGGCCAGTACCCGTACACGCGCGGGGTCTACCCGTCGATGTACACCGGGCGGGCCTGGACCATGCGGCAGTACGCCGGGTTCGGTACGGCGCGGGAGTCCAACGCGCGCTACCGGCAGCTGATCGAGCACGGCACGACCGGACTGTCGGTCGCCTTCGACCTGCCGACCCAGATGGGGCACGACTCGGACACCCCGATCGCGGCAGGCGAGGTCGGCAAGGTCGGGGTGGCGATCGACTCCGTCGAGGACATGGACGTGCTCTTCGGCGGGATTCCGCTCGGCTCGGTGTCGACGTCCATGACCATCAACGCACCGGCCGCACTGCTGCTGCTTCTCTACCAACTGGTCGGCGAGCAGCAGGGGGTGGCCGGTGAACAACTCAACGGCACCGTGCAGAACGACGTGCTGAAGGAATACATCGCGCGCGGGACCTATATCTTTCCGCCGCAGCCGTCACTGCGGCTGACCGCGGATATCTTCCGGTACTGCCGGGCGGAGATCCCGCGGTGGAACACGATCTCGATTTCCGGCTACCACATGGCGGAGGCCGGCGCCTCGCCGGTGCAGGAGATCGCCTTCACCCTCGCCAACGGCATCGCCTATGTCCGTACCGCGATCGCCGCCGGAATGGACGTCGACGACTTCGCGCCCCGGCTGTCGTTCTTCTTCGTCGCCCGCACCACGTTCCTGGAGGAGATCGCCAAGTTCCGGGCGGCACGCAGGATTTGGGCGCGGGTGATGCGGGACGAATTCGGCGCGCGGAATCCGAAGTCGCAGACGCTGCGGTTCCACACGCAGACGGCGGGAGTGCAACTGACCGCGCAGCAGCCGGAGGTGAATCTCGCCCGGGTGACGGTCCAGGGGCTGGCGGCGGTCCTCGGCGGGACCCAGTCGCTGCACACCAACGCCTTCGACGAGGCCATCGCGCTGCCCACGGACAAGGCGGCGCGACTGGCGCTGCGCACCCAGCAGGTGCTGGCGTACGAGACCGATGTGACCGCCACCGTCGATCCGTTCGCCGGGTCGTACGCGGTCGAGGCGATGACCGACGAGGTGGAGGCGGCCGCCGTGGAGCTGATGGGGCGGGTGGCGGACATGGGGGGCGCGGTGGCGGCCATCGAACGCGGCTTCCAGAAGGACGAGATCGAGCGCAACGCGTACCGGATCGCGCAGGAGACGGACGCGGGGGAGCGGGTGGTGGTCGGCGTCAACCGCTTCCGGACCGAGGAGGAGGAGCCGTACGAACCGTTGCGGGTGGACCCGTCGATCGAGGCGCGGCAGGCCGAGCGGCTGACGGCCCTGCGCGCACGGCGGAATGGGTCCGCGGTGACCGCGGCGCTCGGCGCGCTGCGCAAGGCCGCCGAGGGGACGGACAACGTGCTCTACCCGATGCGCGAGGCGCTGCGCGCCGAGGCGACGGTGGGCGAGGTGTGCGATGCGCTGCGCGGGGTGTGGGGGACGTACGTGCCGACGGACGCGTTCTGAGGCGCCGGCAGGTGGCCCGGAGCGTGCGGGCCCCGGCCGGTCGGTGACACTGGTGGCATGTCGTCACCCCGCCGGGCGTGCCCCGTCTGCACCCGAGAGATCGCCGTCGTCGGCGGACGTTTCGCTCGTCATGACCCTCCTGGGCGGCGCACCGGGATCGAGCTGATCTCCTGCCCGGGGTCGCGGCGGACGGCCCCGATGATGGCGCCGGCGGAGAAGCTGTTCGACCCGGAGGAGCCGCCGATGCCGGGTCAGCAGCCGCTGTTCTGAGAGCTGCCGTGGCGGCGGACTACGGTGCCAGCACGTCCAGTTCGGCCATCGCGCCGGCTGTGATCTCCCGCGTCAGGGACTCCGCGCGGGCCGCGTCCCCGGTCCGTACCGCCTCGGCGACCTGGACGTGCAGGGTCACCGCGGCCGGGTCGGGGTCGGTGAACATGACGTGGTGGTGGGTGCGGCCGGTCAGGACGGCGTCGACGACGTCGGCGAGGCGGGCGAACATCTCGTTGCCGGACGCGGTGAGCACCACCCGGTGGAAGGCCGTGTCGTGGACGAGGTAGGCGTCGAGCTGCTGGCCGCGTGAGGTGGCCACCATGCCCATGGCGTGCTCGGTGAGCTGGGCGCACTGGGCGGGGGTGGCGTGGGTGGCGGCGAGTCCGGCGGCGACCGGTTCGACGGCCGAGCGCAGTACGGTCAGCGAGCGCAGCTGCCGGGGGCGGTCCCGGCCGGCCAGCCGCCAGCCGATGACCCGGGGGTCGTAGACGTTCCACTCCTCGGTGGGGCGCACGGTCACCCCGACCCGGCGCCGGGAGGCGACCAGCTGCATGGACTCCAGGACCCGGATCGCCTCGCGGATGACGGTGCGCGAGACGTCGAAGCGCTGCGCCAGCTCGTCGGTGCGCAGCACCGTGCCCGGGGGGTAGTCGCCCGCGGTGATCGCGGGCCCCAGGGACTCCAGCACGCGGCCGTGCAGGCCCTTCTCCCCGTTTTCCCCGGTGTCCGCGGGTGCCCCGTTTTCCATGGGCCAAGCCTACGGTCCCGCACCTCGGCCAATTAAGTATGACTTTTGCGTCACAGGGGCTTGAATACGTCGTACCTAATGGGTTTCAGTGGGGGCGCACGAGGTCGAAGACGACAGCGTCATAGCGGTATGGCGCGGTACGTCCTGCTAGATGAGGTAAACGGGATGAGCAGCGCCGACGTCATCGTCGTGATGGGCGTGGCCGGGACCGGCAAGACGACGATCGGGCCCCTGGTGGCCGCCGCACTGGGCGTTCCGTACGCCGAGGGCGACGACTTCCACCCGCCGGCCAACATCGCCAAGATGTCGGCCGGCAGCCCGCTGGACGACACCGACCGCGGCCCCTGGCTCGACGCCATCGGCGCCTGGGCGCACGGCCGGGCCGGGCGGGGCGGGGTGGTCAGCAGCTCGGCGCTCAAGCGCGCCTACCGCGACCGGTTGCGGGCCGCCGCCCCCGGCGTGGTCTTCCTCCACCTCACCGGCGACCGCGCGCTGATCGAGGCGCGGATGGCCGAGCGCAAGGGCCACTTCATGCCGACCGCGCTGCTGGACTCGCAGTTCGCCACGCTCGAACCGCTCGGACCGGACGAGGCGGGCGTCGCCGTCGACGTGTCCGGGACGCCGGAGGAGATCGCCGGACGCGCGGTGACCGCGCTGCGGGCCCCGGCCCCGAACGGCTAGGCCCTGCGCCACCCGGGGCCGCACCCCGCATTCACCACCCACCCCCCCGCACCCCCCTTCCCCCTCCGTCCAACCAAGGGAATCGCCGTGACACATCTCAGCGTCGAGATGCTCGCAGCGGATGCGACCGCGCCCATCACCACGGCCGGTCATGCACAGCTGGGCATCGCCGTTCTGGCGGGAATCGCCGTCATCGTTCTGCTGATCACCAAGTTCAAGCTGCATGCGTTCCTGTCGCTGATCATCGGCTCGCTGGTGCTCGGAGCGGTGGCCGGGGCGCCGCTCGACAAGGCGATCGCCAGCTTCTCCACCGGGCTGGGGACCACCGTCGCCGGTACGGGGGTGCTGATCGCGCTGGGCGCCGTACTGGGGAAGCTGCTCGCCGACTCGGGCGGCGCGGACCAGATCGTGGACACGATCCTGGCCAAGGCCGGCCGGCGGGCGATGCCCTGGGCGATGGTGCTGATCGCCGGGATCGTCGGGCTGCCGATCTTCTTCGAGGTCGGGATCGTGCTGCTGATCCCGGTGGTGCTGCTGGTCGCCAAGCGCGGCAACTTCTCGCTGATGCGGATCGGGATTCCGGCCCTGGCCGGGCTGTCCGTGATGCACGGGCTGATTCCGCCGCACCCCGGGCCGCTGGCCGCGATCGACGCGGTCAAGGCGAACCTGGGCGTCACGCTGGCGCTCGGCGTCGTCATCGCGATACCCGCCGCGATCATCGCCGGCCCGGTGTTCTCGCGGTACGCGGCCCGCTGGGTCGACATCACCCCGCCCGAGAAGATGGTGCCCGAGCGGGCCTCGGAGGAGCTGGAGAAGCGGCCGGGCTTCGGGATCACCGTGGCCACGGTGCTGCTGCCGGTGGTGATGATGCTCGCCAAGGCGCTGGTGGACGTGGTCGTGGACGATCCGAAGGACGGCCTCCAGCGGGCCTTCGACGTCGTCGGGTCACCGCTGGTCGCGCTGCTCACTGCCGTCGTCGTGGCGATGTTCACCCTCGGGCGTTCGGCCGGCTTCACCCGGGGCCGGATCGCCTCCACCGTCGAGAAGTCGCTCGGCCCGATCGCCGGGGTGCTGCTGATCGTCGGCGCGGGCGGCGGCTTCAAGCAGACGCTGGTGGACTCCGGCGTCGGCCGGATGATCCTGGAGATCTCGCAGCACTGGAACATCTCGACGCTGCTGCTGGCCTGGCTGATCGCGGTCGCCATCCGGCTCGCGACCGGCTCCGCGACGGTGGCCACCATCTCCGCGGCGGGCCTGGTCGCGCCGCTCGCCGCCGAGATGAGCACCACCCACGCCGCGCTGCTGGTGCTGGCCATCGGTGCCGGGTCGCTGTTCTTCAGCCATGTCAACGACGCGGGCTTCTGGATGGTCAAGGAGTACTTCGGGATGGACGTCGGCCAGACGCTGAAGACGTGGTCGGTGATGGAGACGCTGATCTCGGTGGTCGGGATCGTGGGCGTACTGCTGCTGTCGCTGGTCGTCTAGGGCGTTTCCGTCCCCAGGGACTCCAGGACCTGAAGGCCCTGGCGAGCGCGGCGGCGGTCCGGGACGAGGCGGCCTCGCCGCGGTGCGTGAACGGCACCGTGGCGAGGCCGCCCACCGGCTTTCTGACGGGTGCTCAGATCGCCTGTGTGGGTACTCGGATCACCCGCGTCGGTACTCAGACCGTCTGCGCGGCGCCGAAGTACGTGCCCAGGGCGTCCGCCACCGGTGCCGTCGCCCCGACCGCCGGGGCCGCCAGGGCGATGTAGCCGTCGGGGCGGACGAGGAACACGGCCGGCCCGGCGCCGTACGCGTCCCGTATGTGCCCGTCGGTGTCGAGCAGATCGGGGTCCGGGCCGCCCACCCGGACCGTGCGGAGCAGCGCCGGGTCGCCCGTCCCCGGAAGTGACGCGACGTCAAGATCCGTACTGCCCAGGGCGATCACGGTGAAGTGCGGGCCCCGGAAGGCGTCGAAGAGGTGGGCGGGGGTGCCGTCGGCGGTGCTGCAGGGGGCGTCGGGGGCCCGGTCGCCGGCGGTGCGGGCGTCCTTGGAAAGGCCGGTGCGCAGTTCGCGGGTGAGCGGGCTGTCGGGGTAGCCGATGTCGAGCTGGTGCAGGTCCCGGCCGCGGTTCAGGCTGCCGGAGCGGTGCAGCCGGGTGCTGGTCGCCAGGATGCGGGCCGCGATCGGGCGGCGCTCGGTCTGGTAGGTGTCGAGGAGGCTGTCGGGGGCGCCGTGCCGGAGCACCTGGCCGAGCTTCCAGCCGAGGTTGTAGGCGTCCTGGACGCTGGTGTTCATGCCCTGGCCGCCCGCGGGCGAGTGGATGTGCGCCGCGTCGCCGGCCAGGAAGACCCGGCCGTGGCGGTAGGCGTCCGCAATCCCTGCCCGGGGGCGGTAGACCGAGGACCACACCACCTCGCGGACCTGCTCGGGGGCGAGGTCGGTGTGGTGCGCGATCAGGGCGCGGACGGCCTCGGGGGAGGTGTCCGGGTCGTCGGTGGCCGCCGCCGCGAAGCACTGGAACAGGTCGGTGCCGACGAGCGGGAGCAGTGTGACGAAGCCGTGCGGCGGCAGCATCCAGCGGTGCCAGTGGTCCCGGTCCAGGCCGTCGATCCGCACGTCCGCGACGATCGCGACACCGGGCGGCAGGTCCGGGCCGCTCATCTGGACGCCGAGCTGCCTGCGGACGGTGCTGCGCCCGCCGTCGGCGGCCACCAGATAGGAGGCGCGGACGGTGCGGACGGCGCCGTCCGCACCGGTCAGCCGGGCGGTCACGCCGTCCGCGTCCTCGGTGAAGTCCCGCAGCTCGGTGCCGAGCAGCACGCTGCCGCCCAGCTCCACCAGCCGGGCGTGCAGCACCTGTTGGTTGCGCCACTGGGGGAGCATCAGGGCGTTGGAATACGGGGTCGAGGGGGTGGGGTCGACCAGCTCGATCATCTGGTGGGTGCGGGCGATCCGGCCGTCCTCCCACAGCGCCATGGGCGGGTACAGGCCCCCCGCGGCCTGGGCGGCGGCGAGCACGCCGAGGTCGTCGAAGACCTCCTGGGTGCGCGGCTGGACGCCGGTGCCGCGGGCCCCGCGGGAGAACTCGGGCTGCCGCTCGACGAGCAGCGCCCGCACCCCGCGGCGGGCGAGGTCGACGCCGAGGGCGAGGCCGGTCGGGCCCGCGCCGGCGATCAGTACGTCGACGGCCGCGGTCGCGGTGGCGTCGGCGGAGTCCCCCGGAATGGCCTCAACGATGTCTATAACGTTGTTAAGTTCCATGCTTTCCAGGCTGCATTTAACGGTGTTAAGTTGTCAACGTGGTTTCGCGAATCGACCGGGAGCAAGTGGCCGGCACGGCCCTGCGGTTGCTGAACGACGTCGGCCTCGACGGGCTGACCCTGCGCCGTATCGCCAAGGAGCTGAACGTCCAGGCCCCCGCGCTCTACTGGCACTTCAGGAACAAGCAGGAGCTGCTGGACGAGATGGCCACCGAGATGTTCCGCCGGATGACCGGGCCGCTGGTGGCGGAGCACCGGGCGGGGACCGGCGAGGTCTGGGGGACCTGGCAGGAGATGCTGGTGGCCACCTGCTCCACGCTGCGCGAGGCCCTGCTCGGCTACCGCGACGGGGCCAAGATGATCAGCGGTACGCGAATGACCGACGACAGCTTCGCCGCGCCGCTGGAACTCTTCATGAGCCACTTCACCGCGGCCGGCTTCGCGCTGCCCGAGGCGGCGCGCGCCTGGTGGACCGCGTACAACTTCACCATCGGCGTGGTGATAGAGGAGCAGTCGGTGTACCCCGATCCCGCGGCGCCGCAGCTGCGGGACCCCGCGTACGACGTCGCCGACCGCGAGGGGCGGCTGGCCGCGGACTACCCGCTCGCCGCGAAGGCCGGACGGCAGATGTTCGGCGACTTCGAGGAGGCGTTCCGCACCGGGCTGCGGATCATCATCGCCGGTATCGAGGCCAACCACAGCCCGGGGGCGGGGAGTTGAGGCGCGTCCGACGGATCCGGCGGCGCTACCGGCGGGGGTCGATCGCCCCCCGCAGCCGCGGCGTCAGCGGCCGTTCCACCCACCGGTGCATCACCCACGCCAGCACCAGCATCAGCCCGACGGTCAGCAGCAGGGTGGCGTAGGACGGCAGTCCGGCGCCGTGGTGCAGGGCGTGGATCACGACCCAGCCCAGATGCTCGTGGACGAGGTAGAAGGGGTAGGTCAGCGCCCCGGCGACGGTCAGCCAGCGCCAGTTCGCCCAGTGCAGCTTGCCCAGCGCGATGGCCGCGACCAGCGCGAAGCCCGCGGTGACGACGGCGACGATGCCGACGGCCGAGCGGTAGGAGAAGGCGTGCACGGACGCCGGGTGCCAGAGGCCGGCGACCGCGTAGTGCTGCCCGATCAGCCAGCTCACCAGCACGATCGTCCAGGCGACCGGGTCCCGAGGGCCGTAGCGGTGCAGCAGGTAGAGGCCGACCCCGCCGATGAAGAACGGGGCGTACTGCGGCATCAGTACGACGTTGAGGAACGGCTCGTGGGCCGACTGGGCCAGCGCCGCGGCGAGCGTCCAGCCCGCGCAGAAGAGGACCACCCGGCCGCGGGTGGCGCCGGGCAGGACCACGCACAGCGCGAAGAGCGCGTAGAACCGCATCTCGGCCCAGAGCGTCCAGCACACCCCGAGGACGCGGTGCACCCCCAGCGGGTACTGGAGCATGGTCAGGTTCGTCAGCACCTCGCTGGGCGAGAGCGCCTTGTAGACCACCCAGGGGAGCGCGAAGACCGCGGTGACCAGCAGGACCGCGACCCAGTACGCCGGGTAGAGGCGGGAGATCCGGGAGGCGACGAAGGAGCGCAGGGTCCGCCCCCAGCCGCTCAGGCAGATCACGAAGCCGCTGATCACGAAGAAGATCTGCACGCCCAGGCAGCCGTACGCGAACAGCCCCGAGACGTACGGGAACTGGTGGGCCGGCGAGCCGCCCCAGGCGCGGGATATGTCGCCGCTGCGGCCCCCGTAGTGGTACCCGGCGACCATCAGGGCGGCGATCAGCCGCAGTCCGTCCAGTGCGCGCAGCCGGGCGGCGCCGCCCTCTTTGCCGCGGTCGCGTGGCGCGGCGTCGGGCGCGGTGGCGGGTGCGGTGGCGGCGGTGGAGTGCGGCGCCGCGGGGCGGGTGCCGGTCGGCTGTGTGGTGGTGGTCATCCGAACGCGGCCCGCTTCTTCAGTCGGCGCTGTACGGCTCGTGCCCGGCGCGCCACCCGGCGGACGGTGGCGTTGCGCGGGATGAACGACAGCTGGGAGGGGAGCGCGCCGGGCAGCGCCAGCGCGGTGAGCCGGCGGCGCTTGAAGTAGCGCCGGGTGTACGGGTCGAGGTGGGCCGCGAGATAGCGCTCGGCGGCCGGGCGCAGCTGCGGGTAGATCTGGTGCTGCATCGCGTAGCCGACGGCGGTGACCAGGCCGGAGATGTTCTCCGGGGTGCCGGCGGGGCGCGGCGTCACGCCCCGGTCGTCGAGGTCGGGCACCAGCGCGTCCACGATCGTCACCGGCACCCGGTTGCTGTTCTGGTACGGCGTCAGCCGCTCCAGCAGCAGCCCGGTCCCGGTCCGCGCGACCGGCAGGCCGTAGAACGCGGAGGCGGTCAGCAGCGCGGTGGAGAAGCAGCCGACGACCAGCGCGGGCCGCATCCGCTGGTAGAGCACCTCGGCCAGGACCGGGCGGTCCAGCACCGTCAGGGAGATCTCCAGCCTCTCCGCCTCCCGCTCCAGCAGCCGCGACCAGCGGGCCGGCGCGGACGGATGCGGTTTGAAGACGATCTCGCGGTGGCCCCGCTCGACGGCACCGCGCACCATCCGCACATGCAGCTCCTCCTCCTCTTGGGGAGTGAGGATGGACAGCGCCGAGAGGTACTGGCCCAGGAGCAGCGCGGCGCCTTCCGGCAGGTCGTCGAGGTCGGTCGACTCGTCGGCGTCCTCGGCGAGTTCGGCCAGCACCTTGGTGAAGGCCCCGGTCGGTACGGTCTCCGGCTCGACGCCGAACTCGGTGAGCAGCAGCGGCTTCAGCCCCGGGACGAGGTCCAGGTGCAGCAGCCGGGTGATGCGGGTGCCGACGAGCGGATCGAGCTTGTTGCGGGTGGGGCCGTAGCTCATCAGGCCGTCCGCGTAGACGTCGACCGACGCCTCCGGGAAGAGCTGGGCCAGCGCGAGGGCCGGGTTGACCTGGATGGACTCCACGACCAGTTCGATCCGGTCGTCGCCCAGGTCCCACAGCATCCTCAAGTACCGCTCCCACAGCGGGACATCGTCCGCGCGCGGCGACCAGCCGCCGGGGTGGAACGGGCGGATCGTCTCGTTCCAGGACAGCACCCGGTCGAACCGGCCGCGCAGCCGCGCGAAGCCCGGCATGGTGTCCAGCGAGGCGGTGGTCTCCGGGGTCGTGGCGTTGTTGCTGAGCAGCAGCAGCCGGCGGTCGGCCGCGGGGAAGCGGTCCGCGTCCAGCGCGGCGGCCAGCGTCGCCGCGCCGTAGAGCGTCGACGCCAGGAAGATCTGGGTACAGGGCCGGTTCGGCATCAGGCGGCGACCTCCGCCGTGGGGGAGGGGCGCCGGCGCAGCCGACGCAGCCGGGACGCGCGCTGTACGTCCATCGAGTCCAGGGCTTCCTTCAGTACGTCCTGCGGCATGCGTTTCATGGCCGCCGCGCTCATCGCGCGCAATTTACGGGCCACCGGCGGCTCGAATCGTTCGATCGAGCCGAGGTGGTGGGAAATGATCGCGCAATAGGTGCGCACCGCTTTGGGCAGCAGCAGATGCGCATCGCGATCCTGTGCGGTTTCCTCGATCACCTGGTCGAATGCGCGGATGAAGTCCAATTGCCGTACGTCTCCGATCTGGGTCAGCGACGACGCCACACCGCGCCGGTAGAAAACCCCGAGCAGACCGGTCACCGCCATGGACCGCGCCTCGCGGTGCAGCCGCCAGATCCACGGGCGGTCCTCCGCGGTGCGCAGTCCGTCCCGGAAACGCAGCACTCCGTCGTCCAGCAGCCGCCGGTGGTACACACCGGCCCAGGCGTAGGCGTAGTCGACCGAGGTGGAGCGGTCCGCGGGCAGGATCGCCGCCCGCGGGTCCAGCACCACGCCGCGCCGGCCGTGCGGGACGCGGTGCACGGTGCGGGCCTTGGCGGTGCACTGGACATGGTCGGTGCGCACGAAGTCGCACCCCAACTCCTCGATCACGCCGAGGAGTTCGGGCAGGTATCCGGGAGCCAGCCAGTCGTCGCCGTCGAGGAAGGTGACGTACTCGCCGCGGGCCGCGTCCAGGCCCGTGTTGCGGGCGGTGGCCAGGCCGCCGTTCTTCTCGTGCCGCAGCACCCGGGCGCCCGGCAGGTCGCGCTCGGCGCGCGCGAGGATCTGCGGGGTCTCGTCGCGTGAACAATCGTCGACGAGCAGGAATTCGAAGTCCTCGCGCGAGTTCGCCGCCAGGCTTTTCAGGGTGTCGGGCGCGTATGTCTGCACGTTGTAGAACGGCACGATGACGGAGAGCTTAACCACCCGCGTGACGTTAGGTCCGGCGCCCGGCATTCGTCTTGACGCGCTGCGTACTTCGCGGTGAACGAAGAATGGCGGGATGGTTAACCGGGTCGATAATCGGGCGGGTTCGGAATCCGTCGGTGCGCTGTTTACCCTTTGTTGCTTCCCAGTTGGCCCGCGGAGCCCCGGGCCTTCCTAGCGTCTTCGACGTGCCATCACGTACCGATTCCCCGCCGCGGGTCGCGGTGCTCGCCGACTCGGACACCCGGTGGAAATGGGGCGCTTTGACAGCGTACCGCCTCCAACCGGGCAGCCGGCTCGACGGCTATCTGCTCCGCGGCCGTGCCACCCCCACGGTCCGCCAGCTCGACGAGGTCGGCGCCCGCGCGGACGCGCTGCGGGAAATCAGGGGAGTCGACTTCCTGGACACGATGGAGCGCGCCGCCCGCGGCACCGGACCGGACCGCTGCGACGTCGTGGTGCTGGCCTGCGTGGGCGGTGCGGTGCAGGCGATGCTGCACGGTCTCGCCCGCGCCTGGCGGGACGCCGAACGCCGCCCGGTCGTCGTCACCGGCTACGTCGGCGTGGTCTACGAGAAGCTCGCCGACGGCCTGCTGCTGCGGCACGGCGCGGACGTGGTGCTCGCCAACTCCCGCCACGACGCGGACCGGTTCCGCGAGGTCTACCACGGAGTGGGGGCTGCCACCGGCAGCGTCGTGGAGTGCGCACTGCCGTTCCTCGGCGGCGCGCCCTACGGCGGGGAACACACCCCGTACACCGTGGTGTTCGCCGCCCAGCCCTCCGTACCGGAGAGCCGCGCCGACCGAACGTACCTGCTGCGCAGGGCGGTTGAGCACGCCCGCCGGCACCCCGACCGCGAGGTCCTGGTCAAGCTGCGCAGCAGACCCGGCGAGCACACCACGCACATCGAGGAACTGCCCTACCAGAAGCTCGCCGCCAGAATCCCCGGCGGTCTGCCCGCCAACTGCCGCCTGGTGTACGGGAACATGGGCGAGGTCCTGGACCGCACCGACCTGATGGTCACGGTCAGCTCCACCGCCGCCCTGGAGTCGCTGCACCGCGGCATCCCCACCGCGGTCCTCACCGACCTCGGCATCCGCGAGGCGCTCGGCAACCACCACTTCCTCGGCTCCGGCTGCCTCGTCTCCTGGGACGAACTCGACGCCGGCCGCCGCCCGGAGCCGGACCCGGCGTGGCTGGCCCGCCAGGGAGTGGCCGCGTCCGACGCCCCCGGCGCCGCCCCGCACGACGCGTACGAGCACGCCTTCGAGGCCGCCCGCGACCGGGTCGGCGAGCTGCGCACCGCCGACCGGCTGCCGCCGATCACCCCGTACTACACACCCCGCACCGCCCCCGGCTACCTCCCCGGCATCCTCGCCCGCTACGGACTCGACCCGCACGGCGCGCCGCTCACCGGGTACACCGAGGCGCCCCAAGAGACCGGCGGACTACGGCGGTTCGCCCGCGACACGGTCCGCGAGGCCGCCCGCGGCGCCTACCGGCACGGGGTCCAGCGCGTCGCGCCCGCCATCCGCCGCTGGGGGCAGCTGTGAGCGTCCCCCGCTTCCGCCCGACGAAGGAGTTCGCAATGCACCCCACCGTGGTGGCCGTCATCCCCGCCCGCGGCGGCTCCAAGGGCGTACCGGCCAAGAACCTCGCCGCCGTCGGGGGAGTGCCCCTGGTGGCCCGCGCGGTCCGCGAGTGCCGGGCCGCCCGGCTGGTCACCGACGTGGTCGTCTCCACCGACGACGCCGGGATCGCGGCGGCGGCGCGCGGCGCCGGCGCCATCGTCATACGCCGCCCCGGCGAGATCGCCGGCGACACCGCCACCAGCGAGGCCGCGGTACGGCACGCCATGGACGCCTACGAGGACGAGCACGGCCGGCCGGTCGACGCGGTGCTGCTCGTCCAGTGCACCAGCCCGTTCCTGGTCCGCGAGGACATCGACGCGGTGGCCGCCGCGGTCGTCGAGGGCGGCGCGGACAGCGCACTGACCGTGGCCCCCTTCCACGGCTTCGTCTGGCGGGACGCCGATTCCGATGACCCCGCCGCCCCCGCCGCCTCCGCCACCCCGGAGGCCACCGGCGGCTTCGGCGTCAACCACGACAAGTCCTTCCGCCCGCGCCGCCAGGACCGCCCGCAGGACCTGTTGGAGACCGGCGCCGCCTACGCCATGGACGCGGCCGGCTTCCGCGCCGCCGGCCACCGCTTCTTCGGCCGTACGGAGCTGGTGCGCACCGACCCCGCCCGGGTGCTGGAGATCGACGATCCGCACGACCTGGCCCGCGCCCGCGCGCTCGCCCCGCTGCTGGACGCAGCGCGCCCCGGCGCGCTGCCGACGCGGGACGACATCGACGCCGTCGTCCTCGACTTCGACGGCACCCAGACCGACGACCGGGTGCTGATCGACGCCGACGGACGGGAGACCGTGGCCGTGCACCGCGGGGACGGCCTCGGGATCGCCGCGCTGCGCAGGGCGGAACTGCAGCTGCTGATCCTCTCCACCGAGCAGAACCCGGTGGTCGCCGCCCGTGCCCGCAAGCTCAAGGTGCCCGTCCTGCACGGCATCGACCGCAAGGACCTCGCCCTCAAGCAGTGGTGCGAGGAGGCCGGTGTGCAGCCCGAGCGGGTGCTCTACGTCGGCAACGACGTCAACGACCTGCCGTGCTTCGACCTCGTCGGCTGGCCGGTCGCGGTCGCCTCGGCGCACGACGCGGTGCGCGGCGCGGCCCGCGCGGTCACCGCGACGCCGGGCGGCAGCGGCGCCATCCGCGAGATCGCCGGCTGGCTCCTCGGCCCCTCCCTGTAACTCCGTTACGGCGCCCGCCCGCCACGACCGCCACCCCGTATCCCACCCCCGACACCACCCCCGTACCAGAGCAGAGGAACCTCCCATGAGCAGCAACTCCCGTCTCCGCGCCCTCGGTGACCGCCTGGCCGGCCCCGGCCGCCCCGTCTACGTCACCGGCGAGATCGGCATCAACCACAACGGCGACCTGGAGAAGGCGTTCGCGCTGATCGACGCCGCCGCCGACGCCGGCTGCGACGCGGTCAAGTTCCAGAAGCGGACCCCGGAGATCTGCACCCCGCGCGACCAGTGGGACATCGAACGCGACACCCCCTGGGGCCGGATGACCTACATCGACTACCGCCACCGCGTGGAGTTCGACGAGGACGGCTACCGCGCCATCGACGAGTACTGCAAGAAGCGCGGCATCGCCTGGTTCGCCTCCCCCTGGGACGTCGAGTCCGTGGCCTTCCTGGAGAAGTTCGACGTCCCCTGCTACAAGGTCGCCTCCGCCTCGCTCACCGACGACGAGCTGCTGCGCGCCATGCGCGCCACCGGCCGCACCGTCATCCTGTCGACCGGCATGTCGACCCCCCGGCAGATCCGGCACGCCGTCGAGGTCCTGGGCAGCGACAACATCCTGCTCTGCCACGCCACCAGCACCTACCCGGCCAAGGCCGAAGAGCTCAACCTCCGCATGATCCACACCCTCCAGGCCGAGTACCCCAACGTCCCGATCGGCTACAGCGGCCACGAGACCGGCCTGCAGACCACCCTCGCCGCGGTCGCCCTCGGCGCCACCTTCATCGAGCGGCACATCACCCTCGACCGCGCCATGTGGGGCTCCGACCAGGCCGCCTCCGTCGAGCCGCAGGGCCTGACCCGCCTGGTCCGCGACATCCGCACCATCGAGGAGTCCCTCGGCGACGGCGTCAAGAAGGTCTACGAGAGCGAGCTGGGGCCGATGAAGAAGCTGCGCCGGGTCGCCGGCGTGGTCGCCGAGGCGGAGGCCGACGAGGCCGCCGACCGCACCCCGGCGGCCGTCTGACGGACCGACAGGAGTTCCCACGTGAGCTCACCCGAAGGGACCCGCGCCGAGCCGCCCGCAGCCGGCGCGCCGGTCCCGCCCCAGGAGACGGCGGGGACTCCCGCCCGCCGTCTCCTCGGGGTACCCCGGCAGCGAAAGAGATCCGTGCCCTCGGGAGACGCGCCCCCCATGCCCGCTTCGGACACCGCAGGCGACACCGCCGGCGACACCGCCACCCTCGCCTTCGTCGAGAGCCCGGTGCAGCTGCTGAACGTCCTTGAATGGGCCCACGCCGACCGGGCCGGCGCGCTCACCGTCGTCGTGCTCGCCCCGCACGACCCGATGACCCGCGGCCAGCTGCGCCGGATGGCCGAACTCGCCCGCGACGAGGGCCACACCGTCCGCTGGGAGGAGGCCCGCGGCGGCCCGACCGCCCCGCTGCGCACCATCGGCGGCCTGACCCCGCAGCTGCGCCGTGCCCGCCGCATCGTCATCGGCGACCCGTTCTCCCGCTACGTCCAGCTTCTCCTCGGTCTCGCCCGGGCCCGCGATCTGGTGGTGGTCGACGACGGCACCGCCACCATGGAGTTCATCTCCCAACTCGCCCGCGGCGAACGGCTGGTGCGCTGGCACCGGTACGGCAGCGGACGCCGCCCGCGCGATCTGCTGTTCGCCCCGTTCGCCGCCACCGCCCGCCGCCGGCTCACCCCGGGGCCCGAGGACGCCCGGCGCCGCCGCACCGTCGCCCTCTTCAGTTCGATGCCCGTCGAGGTGCCAACGGGCGTACAGGTCCGGGCCAACGATTTCGCCTGGACGCGCGGGCGCTTCGGCCCGCCGCGCCCCACCCGCACCGCCGACATCGTCGGCACCTCGCTGGTGGAGACCGGCGTCGTCGACGCCGACCGCTACCTGGAGGCGGTCGCCGCCCTCGCCCGGACGCACGGCGCCACCCGCTACTTCGCCCACCGCCGCGAACGCCCCGGCAAACTCCGCCGGCTGGCCACCGAGACCGGCCTGGAGGTGGTGCGCCCCGACCTCCCCCTCGAACTCATCGCCCGCCGCGGCCCCATCGGCCGCCTGATCCTCAGCTTCCCGTCCACCGTCGTCCACACGCTGCCGCTGGCCCTCCAGGGCACCGGCGTCCAGGTCGCGGTCTGCGACATCGACCCGGCCTGGCTCACCGCCAACGCCTCGCCGCGCGCCCAGGGTTTCCTCGACGACGTCACCGGCACCGCCCGCGACGTGCGGCGACTGCCGCCCGCCCAAGGCGATGCGGCGCCGTAAAGCGCTACTTCATACCCGTCTCATAAACCGTCCATGCACCGAGCGGCCTAAATTTTCTTCCCCTAAGGGGCTGAACTTTTGTTGATCGAGGGACAGTTGCCCCGTTCGGCCCCGTACCCTTCAACGGGTGAACCAACTGATGTCCCGCGATGCCGACCACCCTCACGCCCCCGACCTCGCCGGCACCCTCCCCGAGGCACTGGTCCCCGAACTCACCGCGTTCCGCCGGGACTTGCACCGGCACCCGGAGCTCGGCAACCAGGAGTTCCGGACCACCGCGGCGATCAAGGACCGTCTGGAGCGGGCCGGGCTGCACCCCCGGATCCTCGCCACCGGCACCGGCCTCATCTGTGACATCGGTACGGACACCGGCGCCGGCGACCTGCTCGCCCTGCGCGCGGACATCGACGCCCTCCCCATCCCCGACACCAAGACCGTCGGCTACGCCTCGACGATCCCCGGCCGGGCGCACGCCTGCGGACACGACGTGCACACCACCGTCGTCCTCGGCGCGGGCTTGGTCCTCGCCGACCTGGCCCGGTCCGGCCGGCTGCCGCGCCCCGTGCGCCTGATCTTCCAGCCCGCCGAGGAAGTCCTCCCCGGCGGCGCCGCCGACGCCATCGAGTCCGACGTCCTGGAAGGCGTCGGCCGGATCCTCGCCGTCCACTGCGACCCGCGCGTCGACGCCGGCCGGATCGGGCTCCGTACGGGAGCGATCACCTCCGCCTGCGACCGCCTGGAGGTCGAACTCGACGGCCCCGGCGGCCACACCGCCCGCCCGCACCTGACGACGGACATGGTCACCGCCGCGTCCCGGGTGGCCCTCGACGTACCGGCTCTCATCGGCCGCCGGGTCGACGCCCGCGCCGGCCTCTCCGTCACCTGGGGCCGCCTGGAGTCCGGCCACGCCTGCAACGTCATCCCGCAGCACGCCGAACTCTCCGGCACCGTCCGCTGCCTGGACCTGGACACCTGGCGCCGGGCCCCCGACCTCGTGCACGCCGCGATCGACGAGGTCGCGACGCTGCACGGCGCCAAGTCCCAGATCAACTACGTCCGCGGCGTCCCCCCGGTCGTCAACGAGCCGGACAGCGCCCAGCTCCTGCACGACGCCATGGTCGCCCGCCGCGGCGCCGACGCCGTCGAGGACACCGAACAGTCCCTCGGGGGTGAGGACTTCTCCTGGTACCTGGAACACGTCCCCGGCGCCATGGCCCGCCTCGGCGTCCGCCCGCCCGGCGAGCTGAGCCGCCTCGACCTCCACCGCGGCGACTTCGACATCGACGAACGCGCCATCGCGGTCGGCGTCGAGCTCTTCACCGCGGCGGCCCTCCTGGACGGGGACCGGTAGGGCAGGCGCCAGGCCCCGGTCACCACCGGTCCTCGTCCGGTCGCACTGTGCGACGAGGGTGAAAAGTGCTGACGGTGATTGGATCGTGGCGTTCCGTGTATCCGGGTGGCCGACACCTGTCGGCCGCCCGCTCTTGTTTCCGTTCCGTGCCCTGAGAGACGAATCGATAACAGCCACGCATTGGAGGGTTTTGCGCCCGGTCTACGCGCGTTAATCTCCCGTCAGCCAGCGCCGAGGGAGGCGCTACGAGACAAAGGGGCCCTCGTGCACCGGGTATCCAAGATCGTTGCCGCGGGCATAGCCACCGCGGCCCTCACGCTCTCGCTCAGCGCTTGCGGCGCGTCGTCCACCGAGTCCGGTGGTCAGGACAAGGGCGTCGGGCTCGCCTTCGACGTCGGCGGTCGGGACGACCACTCGTTCAACGAGGCGGCGGCTCGTGGCGTGGACAAGGCCCAGAAGGACTTCGGCGAGAAGTCCAAGCTGATGACCGCCAAGAACGGCGAGACCGAGGCGGACCGTGAGCAGCGGCTGTCCTCGCTGGCCGAGGCGGGCTACAACCCCGTCATCGGAGTCGGCTTCAACTACGGCAACGCCGTCAACAAGGTCGCCAAGCAGTACCCGAAGACCACCTTCGGCATCGTGGACTCCCCCTCCCAGGCCCAGAACGTCTACGGCATGGTCTTCGCCGAGCAGGAGGGCTCCTACCTCGCCGGTGTCGCCGCCGCGCTCAAGAGCAAGACCCACCAGGTCGGCTTCATCGGCGGTGTGAACAACGCGCTGATCCAGAAGTTCCAGGCCGGCTTCGAGCAGGGCGTGCGGGACACCGACCCCAAGACGAAGGTCACCTCCGAGTACCTCTACGCCAACGACGACAAGGGCTTCAACGACCCGGCCGCCGCGAAGGGCAAGGCCACGGGCATGCTCGACGCCGGTATCGACGTCATCTACACCGCGGCCGGCCAGTCCGGCAACGGCTCGATCGAGACGGTCGCCGGCAAGAAGGGCACCTGGGCGATCGGCGTCGACTCCGACCAGTACCTGCAGCCGGGCCTGGCCCAGTACAAGAACTCGATCCTCACGTCGGTGATGAAGAACGTCGACGTGGCGGTGTACGACCTGATCAAGAGCGTGCACGACAAGAAGCCGCTGACCGGGAACAAGAGCTACACGCTCAAGGACGACGGCGTGAAGCTTTCCACCTCGGGCGGCTTCATCGACGACATCCAGGCCAAGATCGACGAGGCGAAGAAGAAGATCGCTTCGGGTCAGGTGAAGGTCAGCGAGACCCCCGCCAAGCAGTAAGGTCTCTCCAGCTCGGCGCGGCGGCCATCAGGCCGTCGCGCCGGGCTCGTCGCCGGAGTGACCCGGCAGCTCATTCGGCTTTTTTCGGCGCCAACACTACGCGCGTAGCGTGGAGTTGGCGCGATATCTTCACCTCCCCGCTCCTTCGTACCACTCCCTGTCCCCCGAGGAGAGTGCGCCATCAAAGCGTCCAGCAGCCCCCAGGCAGACAGCGCCCCCGCCGTGGCACCGGCGGTGGAACTCCGCGGGATCACCAAGCGGTTCCCGGGAGTCGTCGCCAACCACGACATCGACATCACCATCCACCGCGCCACCGTGCACGCGCTGGTCGGCGAGAACGGCGCGGGCAAGTCCACGCTGATGAAGATCCTCTACGGCATGCAGAAGCCGGACGAGGGCACCATCAGCATCGACGGCGAAAAGGTCAGCTTCCACAGCCCGGCCGACGCCATCGCCCGCAACATCGGCATGGTGCACCAGCACTTCATGCTCGCCGACAACCTCACCGTCCTGGAGAACATCGTTCTCGGCGGTGAGAAGCTGCACGGCATCGGCGCCAGGGCCCGCGCCGAGATCATCAAGATCTCCGACCGCTACGGCCTCGGGGTCCGTCCCGACGTCCTCGTCGAGGACCTCGGCGTCGCCGACCGCCAGCGCGTGGAGATCCTCAAGGTCCTCTACCGCGGTGCCCGTACCCTCATCCTCGACGAGCCGACCGCGGTCCTGGTCCCGCAGGAGGTCGACGCGCTCTTCGACAACCTGCGTGAGCTCAAGGCCGAGGGCCTGACCGTCATCTTCATCTCGCACAAGCTGGGCGAGGTGCTCTCGGTCGCCGACGACATCACGGTCATCCGGCGCGGCACCACCGTCGCCTCCGTCGTCCCCGGCGACACCACTCCCAAGCAGCTCGCCGAGCTGATGGTCGGCAGCGAACTGCCCTCGCCGCAGACCGGCGAGTCCACCGTCACGGACGTGGAGATGCTCAAGGTCGAAGGGCTGCGGCTGACCACCGCCGACGCGGAGGGGGTGGCGCGCACCGTCCTGGACGACGTGTCGCTGACCATCCACAAGGGCGAGGTCCTGGGCATCGCGGGTGTGGAGGGCAACGGCCAGGCCGAACTGGTCGAGGCCATCATGGGCATGCGCGACCCCGACGGCGGCACCATCACGCTGGACGGCGTCGACATCAGCCAGCTGCACACCCGCACCCGGCGCGAGGACGGCATCGGCTACATCCCCGAGGACCGCCACCGGCACGGCCTGCTGCTGGAGGCCCCCCTGTGGGAGAACCGCATCCTGGGCCACGTCACCGAGAAGCCCAACGCCAAGGGCAGGCTGCTCGACCTGAAGGCCGCCCGTGCCGACACCGAGCGAATAGTCGCCGAGTACGACGTCCGTACCCCCGGCATCGAGGTCACCGCGGCCTCGCTCTCCGGCGGCAACCAGCAGAAGCTGATCGTCGGCCGGGAGATGAGCCACCACCCCAAGCTGCTGATCGCCGCGCACCCCACCCGGGGCGTGGACGTCGGCGCCCAGGCGCAGATCTGGGACCAGATCCGCACCGCCCGCCACCAAGGTCTCGCCGTGCTGCTGATCTCGGCCGACCTGGACGAGCTGATCGGCCTGTCCGACGGCCTGCGGGTGATGTACCGCGGCCGGCTCGTCGCGGACGCGGACCCCGCCACCATCACCCCGGAGGAGCTGGGCTCGGCCATGACCGGTGCCGCCAGCGGCCATCTCGCCGAATCCGACGGCGGCACCGCCGCCGATCCGGAGTCGCGCCCGTCCCAGGAGGGAGAGTCCGAGTGAAGAAGCCCGACAAGAACAAGCTGATCCTGGGCATCGCCGCGCCGGTTCTGGCCATCGTCGCCGCACTGGCCATCACCTCGGTGATCATCCTGGCCACCGGCAAGGACCCGATCCACGCCTACCTGGTGATGGCCGACTTCGGCTCCAAGAGCGACAGCCAGGTCTGGATCATCAACAAGGCGGTCCCGTACTACCTGTCCGCGCTGGCCGTCGCCATCGGCTTCCGGATGAACCTCTTCAACATCGGCGTCGACGGCCAGTACCGCATCGCGGCGTTCTTCGCCGCGGTGGTCGGCGGTGCGCTGACGCTCCCCGGCTTCCTCCAGATCCCGCTGATCATCATCGTCGCGATGCTGGTCGGCTCGGTCTGGGCGGGCATCGCGGGTCTGCTGAAGACCACCCGCGGTGTCAGCGAGGTGATCACCACGATCATGCTGAACGCCATCGCGGCGGCCGTCATCGGCTACTTCCTCCAGGACGGCCGGCTCGCGGTCAAGGACGGCAACCTCTTCCACACGCCGAACCTCCCGGCCTCCAGCCACTTCTTCACCATCCCCACCACGCCCGCCCCCATCGACGGCTTCGTCGTCGTCGCCGTCGTCGTCGGCTGTGCGTACTGGTTCGTGCTCAACCGCACCCGCTTCGGCTTCGACCTCCGTACGGTCGGCCAGTCCGAGTCCGCGGCCGAGGCGAGCGGCGTCAGCGTCAAGCGGATGATCGTCACCTCCATGCTGCTGTCCGGCGCCGCGGCGGGCCTGATCGGCATGCCGACACTGCTCGGAACCTCGTACAACTACGGCACCGACTTCCCCATCGGCATCGGCTTCACCGGTATCGCCATCGCGCTGCTGGGCCGCAACCATCCGGTCGGGATGGCCGCCGCGGCGCTGCTGTGGGGCTTCCTCGAACGCACCGGCACCCAGCTCGAATTCGAGAACTACCAGCAGGAGATCGTCGGTGTGATGCAGGGCGTCATCGTGCTCTGTGTCGTCATCGCCTACGAACTCGTGCGGCGATACGGCCTCAGACTCCAGCAGCGGCAGGTCGGCGCGGAACTCGCCGCCCAGGCCCGTAAGACCGAGAAGGCGGAGGTGTCCGCATGAGCACGAACCTCACGGCTCCGGTCGACCAGAGCCCCACCCACCAGCACAAGCCCAAGGCTTCCCGGGGCAAGCTCAGTTACCCCCAGGTCCTGCTGATCATCGCGGGCGCCCTGGTCCTGCTGTCCCTGCTGCGGGTCGTCACCGGCGCCACCAACCTGACCGAATCCGGCCAGTACACCGCCGCGCTCAACGCCGCGGTGCCGATCGGCCTGGCCGGTCTCGGCGGCCTGTGGGCCGAGCGCTCCGGCGTCATCAACATCGGCCTCGAAGGCATGATGATGCTCGGCACCTTCTCCGCGGGCGCGGTCGGCTGGCAGCACGGCCCCTGGGCCGCGGCGCTGGCCGGCATCGTCGGTGGCGCGCTCGGCGGACTGCTGCACGCGGTCGTCACCGTCACCTTCGGCGTCGACCACATCATCTCCGGCGTCGCCATCAACATCATGGCGCTCGGCCTGACCCAGTTCCTCGCCAAGCTGATGTTCGGCGCGGAGGGCAGCGCGGCGGCGGCCGCCGGCGGCAACGACAAGCAGTCGCCACCGATGCCCGACATGCCGACGTTCACCGTCCCGGGCCTCTCCGGCTGGCTCCATTCCGTCGAGCACCACCACTGGTTCCTGGTCTCCGACGTCGCCGGCATCCTCGGTTCCCTGGTCACCAACGTCTCCTGGCTGACCCTGCTGACCGTCGGCCTCTTCGTGCTCAGCTTCTTCGTCCTGTGGCGTTCCGCCTTCGGCCTGCGGCTGCGCTCCTGCGGCGAGGGCCCGATCGCGGCCGAGTCGCTGGGCGTCAACGTCTACCGCTACAAGTACGCGGCGGTGACCGTCTCCGGCGCGCTGGCCGGCCTCGGCGGCGCGTTCCTCGCGATCTACGTGCACATCTACCAGGACGGGCAGACCGGTGGCCGCGGCTATATCGGCCTCGCCACCATGATCTTCGGCAACTGGCGGCCGGGCGGCGTCGCCATGGGCGCCGGCCTGTTCGGCTTCATGGACGCGCTCCAGCTGCGCGGCGGCGGCCCCACCGTCCACGCGCTGCTGCTCCTGCTCGCCGTTCTGTTGGTCGGCCTGGCGCTGTGGAAGCTGCGCGGCGGCCAGCGGATCCAGGCCGTGATCAGCCTGGTCGCCGCCGTGCTGCTCGGTGCCTGGTACGCCACCTCCGACACGGTCCCGCTGGAGATCGTCGGCGTCGCCCCCTACATCGCTACGCTGCTGGTGCTCTCGCTGGCCGCGCAGCGACTGCGGGTACCGAAGGCCATCGGCAAGATCTACAGACGAGGTCAGGGCAAGTGATCACACCTCCCGACTGGGAGTCACTGCGGACGCAGGCCCGGGACGCCATGTCCCGGGCCTACGCCCCGTATTCCGGCTATCCCGTCGGCGCCGCCGCCCTCGTGGACGACGGCCGCACGGTCACCGGCTGCAACGTCGAGAACGCCTCGTACGGCCTCGGGCTGTGCGCCGAGTGCGGGCTGATCTCCGCGCTGTTCGCCGGCGGCGGCGGACGCCTGGTTGCCTTCACCTGCGTCGACGGCGCCGGCGAGCTGCTGGTCCCGTGCGGGCGCTGCCGCCAGCTGCTCTACGAGCACGGCGGCCCGGAGCTGCTGGTCGACACCGCGCTCGGCATCCGCCCGCTGGCCGAACTGCTCCCCGACGCCTTCGGCCCCGGCCACCTGGTCCGCTAGCCACCCCTGGTCCCCCCCCCGGCGCCCGTTGCGCTCGCCCTTTCTGGCCGCCGCCGGCTCTATGCGTGTAGAACGGGAGCTACCCGTTCGAAAGGAAGCCCCATGGACGTCATCAGCGTCATCCGTACCAAGCGCGACCGCGGAGAGCTGACCCCCGATCAGATCGACTGGGTGATCGACGCCTACACCCGTGGCGAGGTCGCCCACGAGCAGATGTCGTCCCTGGCGATGGCCATCTTCCTCAACGGCATGAACCGTACGGAGATCGCCCGCTGGACCGCCGCCATGATCGCCTCGGGCGAGCGGATGGACTTCTCGTCCCTGCCCCGCCCCACCGCCGACAAGCACTCCACCGGCGGCGTCGGCGACAAGATCACCCTCCCGCTCGCCCCGCTCGTCGCCGCCTGCGGCGCCGCCGTCCCGCAGCTCTCCGGCCGTGGCCTCGGTCACACCGGCGGCACCCTCGACAAGCTGGAGTCCATCCCCGGCTGGCGCGCCCAGCTCTCCAACGACGAGATGCTGGCCGTCCTCCGCGACGTCGGCTCGGTCATCTGCGCCGCCGGCGACGGCCTGGCCCCCGCCGACAAGAAGCTCTACGCGCTCCGCGACGTCACCGGCACCGTGGAGTCGATCCCCCTCATCGCCTCCTCCATCATGTCCAAGAAGATCGCCGAGGGCACCGGCTCGCTCGTCCTGGACGTCAAGGTCGGCTCCGGCGCGTTCATGAAGAACATCGACGACGCCCGCGAACTCGCCTCCACCATGGTCGGGTTGGGCACCGACCACGGCGTGCGCACGGTCGCCCTGCTCACCGACATGGCCACCCCGCTCGGCCTGACCGCGGGCAACGCCCTCGAAGTCCGCGAGTCCGTCGAGGTGCTGGCCGGCGGCGGCCCGCAGGACGTCGTCGACCTCACCCTGGCGCTCGCCCGCGAGATGCTCACCGCGGCCGGCCTGCCGGACGCCGACCCCGCCAAGGCCCTGGCCGACGGCTCTGCCATGGACCACTGGCGGCGCATGATCATCGCCCAGGGCGGCGACCCGGATGCCGTGCTCCCCGTGGCCCGCGAACAGCATGTCGTCACCGCTGAGCGGACCGGTGTCCTCACCACCCTCGACGCGTACGCGGTCGGCCTCGCCGCCTGGCGCCTGGGCGCCGGCCGGGCCCGCAAGGAGGACCCGGTGCAGGCCGGCGCGGGCATCGAGCTGCACGCCAAGCCGGGAGACGCGGTGACGGCGGGCCAGCCGCTGCTCACCCTCCACACCGACACCCCGGAGAAGTTCGACTACGCCCTCGCGGCGCTGGAGGGCGGGGTGGAGATCGGGCCGTCGGACGCGGGCTTCACGGCCTCGCCGGTGGTGCTGGAGCGGATCGGCTGACGCCTGCCGGGGTGCCGTTGCCTTCCGTGCACGGCACCCCCGCCACCCCCCCCGCCTCCTGAGCGAGTGCCCTTCGAGGACTCTGCTTGCTACGTAGCCAGGGTTTCCGTGAGGCAAGCGCGGGCGGCCTCGACGAAGACTTCCCGAGCCTTCTTGAACGCCACCCAGTCTTGCGCGTCCTGGTCGGCTCGCCCAAGGATTCGGATCTGCTCGACGACGGCCTGCGCTTCTTTGTGTGGCCCGACCGGCTCGACGAGGATCCGGTTGAAGGCGTCCCGGGTGATCGCGTACGCGGCGTCTTGGGCCTCCCGTGTCGAGTCCGGGCTCGGATACTGGCCGTCGGCCTTCCGCCAGCACACCGACGACTCGGCGTCGGCAGCGCTCAGGAACGCGGCGTACGCGTCGCGGCGGGCCAAGTAGAGGTCGAGTGTGGTGGCGCTCATGGGCATCTCCGTAGGGCGGGGGCGAGAGCGCTGTCACGCTACTCGCACACATGGCCACGCTCACTCTCCGGCCCGAAGGTTCCCCCGTTTGCGAAGCCGGTCAGCAGTCCGTACCGGCGATGCGGGGATCGCCGTACCGTACCGAGCGGTGTGGGGACATGATCGGCTCCGCGAGTTCCTCCGAACTGTCCTCCGTCGGCCCGCAGGCAGCGTCCGGGGCGCAGGCAAGCTGCGGCGAGCACGTGTCGAACGACGGGTTGCAGTCGGGCAGGCAACTCGGGCTGTTGGCGGTCGGTACCTTGTCCGGGAACACCTGGGAGAGTTCTGCGCGGGCACCTTGCATGGCTGCGCCGTTGTAGATCGAGGCGAGGCTCTGTTCGTGGACGTTGCCGACGGTCATCCAGCGGGCGAAGACGCAGGGCCAGACGCTTCCGTCCGGACCGATGGCGAACTTGTTGCGTCCGCAGCGTCCACACAGCTTTGTGACGTCCGGACCGGCGCCGTCGGCTCCGCGTCCGAACGGCCTGACCTTGTCCGTCCTGACATCGCGTAACCCGATGTTGAGCAGGTCCCGGCGGGCCTCGGTCGCGCGTTGCCCTTGGAGGACGTTGATCACGCTGCCCCTCATGGGGATCCCCAGGGCCTTGGCTTTTTGGACGTTGGCACGAGTGCGGGCGTGAGAGCCTCGGTTCTCCGTTACGTCGTCGTGGTCCTGGCCTTCGTCCGAGTAGTAGCTGAAGGCCAGCCGGACGCCCGGAAGTTTCAGCGCTTCCCACACCTCGTCGGTGATGTGGGTGAGGTTGCTGAACACCTCGATGCGCATCTGAGCCTTCCGAGCGTGGCGGATGTACGAAGGAAGGCTGGGGTGGAGGGTGGGTTCCCCGCCGATGAACTGCACGTCTCGGACGTGTAGAGCGGCGAGTTCGTCGAGGACGCGGCACCAGTCGTCGTCCGTCATGGTGCCGTGGTTCCCCTCGGGTGAGGAGTCGGCATAACACTGGCGGCACTGGAGGTTGCAGAATCCCGTGATCTCCAACCATGCGAATTGCGGCCCCAGTGGCGCGAGGGAGCGTGGCAGTAAGAGCATGGACTCCTCCTTTGTGGGAGTGCTGGTGTCCCGCCCCGGTAGACCGTCCTCATCTCAGGAAAGCCGGGGCGGGTGGGCGCGGCGCTCGGGCAGCGGCTGGGAGATGGCAGGTCAGCTGACCACTCGCCGAGACTGTCGATGCAGTTCACGGACGGGCCCGCCGACGACCACTCATCCGGACCGCCGTCGTCATACTCTGGCCGCTGCGCGTCATCGACCCAGATGAGTTCGTGGACGGGTGATCACGTCGCCCCCGACGGTGCCCGCCATGCGGCCGTCGGACGCGATGCACGTCACTTGGGCGGTGCACACTGGTGGAACCTCAGGGCTGCCCTTCCCCCTGTCTGTGCGGATGGCTACGGATTTCCTGGCTGACCTCGAACAGCTTCTTGTTGTCTCCCGCTTTGAGGGCTCTGTCCCGCTCGTTGCTCAGGGCCGCGCAAACCCGGCATCCGGGCACCGGGCGGGCCTCGTACAGCCACCCGTCGACGGGCAGCTCAATCGGCCTCGCCGAGTAGCGTGTCGGTTCCGTCATCGAGGGCCTGCCCAAGACCTAGGTGGCTGACGACGCCGTTGGGCCACACCGGGGGCACCGGCACGGCGGCCAATTCCCGGTGGGAGGGACACGGACTGTCCGCTTCACCCGCCGCTCGGGCCGAAGCGTTGCCCGGTCGCGTTGATTGCCGGCCCGGTACACCGCGAGGGTCATGCCACTCATGGAGCCTCCTACGTTTGTGATCTGCTTTCCTTTCAGCCCCGTTGAGGATGCGCCGAGCCATGGGCCGTGGGAGGCCGGTCGGCGAGCACTCATAGCCAATCGCCACCGATCGCTGCGAGCCACGGCATCTGTGCGGCACTCTTGATGCAGCTCCGATGCATGGTGCGCCACGTGGGTAAGACCCTGGTCGAGCAGGGAAGGAGACGTGAGTGGGCCTCGCTGAACGTCGAAAAGCCATGGGCTACAGTCAGGAGCGCTTTGCCGCCGTAATCGGCGTCGACCGCACAACGGTTGGCCGCTGGGACCGCGGAGAGACGACGCCCGAGGCAGTTCACCGGCCCAAAATGGCCGACGCGTTACAACTTGGCCTCGCCGAACTCGACGCATTGCTGACTCCGCCACAAGCACACTTCTCGGAGTTGACCGCGTCGCCGCCTTGCGACCGACACGGCTCTGAGGAAATCGACATGATCCGACGCGAGTTTCTACGCCTTATGGTGGTGGCAGGATCCTTGATGGCGCTGACACCCGACGATGCCGATGCGATAGCGGAGATTGCCGACCGGGGCTCGGCTTCCGACTTTCGCTTGATGAACTGTCACCTGTGGCAGGTGTATCAACTGGCCCGTTCCAAAAGCTCCGTAACCGCTGTCGTTCAGGACCAACTCGGCGCGCTTAACGAAGCACTCAAGGAATCAGGTCGGGAGGGGAGCCTGTACGAAGCCGCGGGCGACCTGTTCCAGCTTTCTGGAGAACTCTCATTCGACGGCAACCGCTACACCGACGCTGCGGCGTCCTACACCCTTGCCGCAAACGCCAGCAGTCGCGCTCGGGCATTCGACCTATGGGCATGCGCACTTGTTCGTCACGCCTACGTCGATGTCTATGAGAGGCGTTACTCGGAGGCTGCCGAAACTCTGGAAGTCGCGCGGCGAGTAGCCAAGCGAGGCGACAGTGCGCTGTCGACCCGCCATTGGGTTGCCTCGGTACAGGCCGAGGTGCATGCCGGACTGCAAGACCTCGGCGCCTGCGAGAAGGCTCTTGATGAAGCGCAGCGTGTAGCCGACCTGACGACGCCGGTTCACTCCGGCGGGTGGCTTCGCTTCGATGGATCGCGACTCGCCGAGGAGCGAGGGGCGCGCTACGTGCAACTCGGGCGACTGGACCTCGCCGAAAAATCGCTCAAGCACGCCCTCGAATCGAATGCCCTGTCCAGAGGCCAGTCATTTCGGCGCCGCGGTGCGGTTCTCGTGGATCTAGCCACAGTTGGGGCGAAACGCCGTGATGCGGAGCAGGTCGCAACCTACGGTGGTGAAGCTCTTCGCTTGGCCAGGAAATCAGGCTCGGGGTATATCGCCCGTAGGCTTCAGGCGCTGCAGGGGGATCTGAAGGTGTGTGGGCGAGATCGTCGAGTAGTCGAACTGAACAGTGAAATCGGCGTCCTGCAAGAGGCGTTGAGAAAGGAGTAGGAGTGTCGCAGCAAGATGGGGCGAGGGTGTTCCGTGAGGCGTGGATCGCAGGGGTACGTGAACACTTCCCCGGCGAGCCGAAGTTGAGCTATGTGACGCCCTGGGAAGGCACCCCGGACTGGGAACGCCGGGCCGCAGGTGCTGTGTATGAGCAGGTTCGCCAATTCCTCACCCTGAGTGAGGGGCATGCGGCGCGACTCACGCGTGAACAGAAGGGCCGGTTCGTCGCGATGTGTTGGACGGCGCAGATGTACAAGCACTTCGAGAGCCCCAAGCCCGGGTATGTAGCTGACTGGATGGACCTTCCGGACTGGCAACGAGAAACCGACTCGGACGTTTTCGAGGCTATTGAAAAGTCTCTGCTTTGAGGGGCTTCCGCATCCGCCGGTCCGCGGCGTCGAAATCAGCCCGGCCGGAACAGACCTCACCTTTGAGCTCGGTGGTGCTGTGGCGGATCGGCTGACCTGCCGGGGGTGCCGTGCCCTCGGGCTACGGCGCCCCTCCACCACCCACCCACGCCAGCACCAGGAGGCTCGTATGGGCGAACAGCGGCCGTGAACCGGCGCGGACCTCGTTCGACGTGGTGCAATCAGCCGCGTCTCGCCGAGAGGAACCTGCCGTAAAAGAACTCACCGTCGACCACTACCCGGTGGCCGGGCGCGAGTGGGATGCCCTCGTCCGGATCTGGGAGGACACGGACGCCCCGCCGCGCCGGGTACGCCTCGGCGGGGGTTCGGCTGTACCTCCTCATCGACCTCTGGGCATCCGCCGGGCCGGTCATCACCCTCTACGGCGAACCGGCGGACGACGCGTACCAGGTACTCCAGACCGTGCAGTTCGGCGATGAGCTGACGCTCCCGGCGCCCTTCGGCCTCGCCCTGGGCACCGGCGTTTTCGCCGTCGGTTGACCGCGCCTGAACGACGAAGGGCCCACCCCACCAGGACAGGTGGCGGGACGGGCCCTTCGGCTCGCGGGGCCCCGGGGGGCCGTATCGGACGGGCGGTTACGCGGCCCTCGCCAGGCTCAGCAGCCGCCGCTCGGCGACCGCCTTGCGGGTGGCGTAGAGGGTGATGCCGGCCGCGCCGGCCATCGCGGCCAGCCCCAGCAGGACGGTGCCCTGCCACCCGGCGGCGCGGAAGGCGACCGCGCCGAGGGCGCCGCCCAGGCTGCTGCCGATGTAGTACGCGCACTGGTAGAGCGCGGACGCCTGCGCGCGGGCGACCTTCGCGGTGCGGCTGACCGAGGACGAGGCCACCGCGTGGCCCGCGAAGAAGCCGGCGGTGATCAGCACCAGGCCCGCGAGCACCGCGGCGACCGAGGCGGCCAGGGTGAGCAGCAGACCGGTGGAGGTGGTGCCGACGGCCAGGTAGAGGGCGCCGCGGCGGCCCATCCGGCCGACCAGCTTGCCGGCCGCGGCCGAGGAGACCGTACCGACCAGGTAGACGACGAAGATCGAGCCGACGATGCCCTGCGGCAGGTTGAACGGCGCGGCGACCAGGCGGTAGCCGATCACCGTGTAGACCGCGCCGAAGACCGTCATGAACAGGGCGCCGATACCGTAGAGGCGGCGCAGCAGCGGGTCGGAGAGGTGGCCGCCCAGCGTGCGGGCCAGCGTCCGCGGGCCCACCGAACGCGCCGCGAAGTGCCGGGCCTTGGGCACCAGCAGCCGGAACGCCACCGCGCACACCACGGCCAGTACGCCCACCGCGCCGAGCGCGGCCCGCCAGCCCCACGCCTGCGCGACCCAGCCGGTCAGGATCCGCCCGGACATCCCGCCGATGCTGTTGCCGGCCACGAACAGGCCGATCGCACCGACCAGTGCCTTGGCGCGTACCTCCTCCGCCAGGAACGCCATCGCCGACGCGGGCAGCCCGGCCAGCGCGACGCCCTGGACGGCGCGCAGCGCGATCAGTACGCCGAGCGTCGGCGCGAACGGGACCAGCAGCGCGATCAGTGCGGCGACGGAGAGCGAGGCCGTCATCAGCGTGCGGCGGCCGAAGCGCTCGGAGACCGCGCTCAGCGGGATCACGCCCAGTGCCAGCCCGAAGGTGGCCGCCGAGACGGTCCAACTGGCCTGGTCGGGGGAGGCGTTGAGGTCGCCGGAGATGGCGGGCAGCAGTGCCTGGGTGGAGTAGAGGAGGGCGAAGGTGGCCACTCCGGCGGCGAAGAGGGCGAGGCTCATCCGGCGGTAGCCGGGGCCGCCCGGCCGCAGCTTGTCCGACTCGGGGTCGGGCGCGGCGGCGGTGGAGGAGGTGTCGGTGGACGACTGGGGAGAGGCGGCCGCACGGTCGGTGACGGACGCCCCGGTATCAGCGGGAGGCATACGTCGAACGTAGGCCCCCTTACTTCATGCGTCCAATGCATGGAAACGCCATAATCGATGCTGTGCCACATGACCGCAGCTCACAACCGCCTCTGTTGCAAGCTCGCAACACAAAACACACTCCGGAGCGCCTGCGCGGCGCCCCGCCCGAGGGTCTGGAGCCCGCCGAGCTGGGCCCCGGCTCCTGGGCGCCGGCGCTCGCCCCGCGGCTCGCCCAGTTCGCCGCCGTCGCCCGGCACGAGCACGTCACCCGCGCCGCACACGAACTCGGCATGCCGCAGCCCACCCTCAGCCGCGCCATCGTCCGGCTGGAGAGCGACCTCGGCGTCGCGCTCTTCGCCCGGCACGGCCGCACCCTCTCCCTCACCCCGGCCGGCCGCGGCTTCCTCGCCGCCGCCGAGCGGGCCCTCACCGACCTGGAGCGGGCCACCGACTCCGTCCGCGCCGACGCCGACCCAGCCGCCGGGAAGGTCGCCTTCGGCTTTCTGCACACGCTCGGCCCGGAGACCGTCCCCGGCCTGATCCGCAGTTTCCGCGCCGACCACCCGGGCGTCCGCTTCCAACTCGTCCAGAACTACGGCGAGGCGATGATCGAACGGCTGCGGGCCGGCGACCTCGACCTCTGCCTGACCTCCCCGGTCCCCGACTACCCGGACCTGGTCGCCCGCCGGCTCGACGAGCAGAAGCTCCGCCTCGTCGTCCCGGACGACCACCCGCTGGCCGGCCGCAAGCGCATCCGGCTCGCGGAGGCCGCCGGCGAACTCTTCGTCACCCTCGAACCGGGCTACGGCCTGCGCCGGATCACCGACGCGCTGTGCGCCGAGGCCGGGTTCACCCCGCGCGTCGCGTTCGAGGGCGAGGAGGCCGAGACCCTGCGCGGCCTGGTCGCGGCCGGCCTGGGCGTGGCCCTGCTGCCGCCGCCCGCGGTGCCCCGGCCCGGCGTCGCCGAACTGACCGTGACCGCCCCGCGCGCCGTCCGGGAGATCGGCGTGGCATGGCTGGACGGCCATCCGGACACCCCGCCGGTGGCCGCGTTCAAGAAGTTCCTGCTGAGCCGGCGGGGCCGGCTGCTGCCCCGCTGAGGGCCGCCGGCCCGCCGCTCAGTACCGCAGCGACCGCCCGAACCCCGACGCCAGCGGCATCCGCAGCCCCAGGGGCGGCGGGGCGGCCAGGGCGTCCTTCACCGGGCGGGCGAAGTTCCGGGTGAACAGCGAGCCGAGCATGAAGTCCGCGGCCAGCGCCCAGACTTCGGAGCGGTGCTGGTGCAGCGAGTGGCCGTCGGAGTGCACCTCGAAGCGGCAGGTGTCGCGGTTGACCTTCTTGGCCCGCTCGGCGTAGCGGTAGGAGAGTTCGGGGTCGACCCGCTCGTCGTTGGTGCCGTGCACCAGCAGCACCTGCCGGCCGATGAGCTGCTTGACCGGGTCGGGATCGACGTCGTCGTGGCGCGGGTCGGGCAGCCAAGGGGCTATCGCCAGGACGGAGTTGACGGCCGGGTGGCCGGCGGCGAGCAGCGCGGCGCGGGCGCCCATGCCGGTGCCGACCAGCGCCACCGGGACGTCGCCGTAGCGCCGCACCACCTCCTCCAGTGCCCAGGAGGCGTCCCGCGCCGGGTGGGCGGCGGCGCCGTTCCAGCCGCGGCAGCGGTAGTGCACCACGTGGGCCGTCAGCCCCTCGGGCCGGCCGGCCCTCGCCAGCCGGGCCGCCAGCGGGCGCACCGCGAGCGCCGGCACCGGTGACGGCCGCCGCAGCCCGGTCGGCCCACCCCCGGGCAATAGGAGAGCGACACCGCTCACCGCCTTTTCCGTCCCCGCCGATCCCAGTGGTTTTCCCAGCCGGGCCTCGCGCACCGGTAGCGCTTGCTGAGCCATGCCGAGAACGATGGCAGAAGGCGGCGCACTGTCCACCCTGTGGACGGGTCACTGTTACGTATCGTTCGGTCTGATCTACGCGCGTAGGGGCTAGAGTGCGGCAATGACGAGCGAGACGAGTAACCTGCCGACCGCCGAACAGATCCTCCGCGCCCCCAAGGTCCTGCTCCACGACCACCTCGACGGCGGGCTGCGCCCCGGCACCGTCGTCGACCTGGCCAGCGAGAACGGATACCCCGGCCTCCCCGAAACCGACCCGGAGAAGCTCGGGATCTGGTTCCGCGAGGCCGCCGACTCCGGCTCGCTGGAGCGCTATCTGGAGACCTTCGCGCACACCTGTGCCGTCATGCAGACCCGCGAGGCGCTGACCCGGGTCGCCGCCGAGTGCGCCGAGGACCTGGCCGCCGACGGCGTCGTCTACGCCGAGGTGCGCTACGCCCCCGAACAGCACCTGGAGCAGGGCCTCAGCCTCGAAGAGGTCGTCGAGGCCGTCAACGACGGCTTCCGGGAGGGCGAGCGGCGCGCCCGCGAGAACGGCCACCGCATCCGTGTCGGCGCCCTGCTCACCGCCATGCGGCACGCCGCCCGGGCCCTGGAGATCGCCGAACTCGCCAACCGCTACCGCGACTCGGGCGTCGTCGGCTTCGACATCGCGGGCGCCGAGGCCGGCTATCCGCCCACCCGCCACCTCGACGCCTTCGAATACCTCAAGCGGGAGAACAACCACTTCACCATCCACGCCGGTGAAGCCTTCGGCCTGCCCTCGATCTGGCAGGCGCTCCAGTGGTGCGGCGCCGACCGCCTCGGCCACGGCGTCCGGATCATCGACGACATCGAGGTCGGTGAGGACGGCTCCGTCGCCCTCGGCCGGCTCGCCTCGTACGTCCGCGACAAGCGCATCCCGCTGGAGATGTGCCCCACCTCCAACCTCCAGACCGGCGCCGCCACTTCCTATGCGGAGCACCCCATCGGCCTGCTGCGCCGGCTGCAGTTCCGCCTCACGGTCAACACCGACAACCGCCTGATGAGCGGGACCAGCATGTCGCGGGAATTCGAGCACCTGGTGAAGACATTCCGCTACACCCTCGACGACATGCAGTGGTTCACGGTCAATGCCATGAAGTCGGCCTTCATTCCTTTCGATGAACGTCTGGCCATGATCAATGACGTCATCAAGCCCGGATATGCGGAACTCCGGTCCGAGTGGCTGTTTCGCCAGAGCGCCACAACTCCCCTCACCGGCAAGGGATCTGACGCTGAGTGAGTGATCCGGAAAAAGACTTAGCGCAACGGCCGGTGGATTGTCCACCGGCCGTTTTTTCGGCGGTGGCGGCTGTTTGCGGCGGTGGTGGCGCAATCACTAGGTTTCTTAGCCGGTCAAGCCCCCATCACGAGGACGTAATTCGATGAAGCAGACTGTCAAGACTCTTGGTGCCGTCGCGCTCGGCGCCGTCTTCGCCGCCACCGCCGCGGGCGCCGCCTCCGCCGCTCCGGTCGGCAACTCGATCGACACCAGCGGGGTGCTGCACAGCCTGTCGGGCGCCCAGACCGTCGCCGGCGCGGGCCACGTCAAGAAGGGCGGCAACCCCATCCGGACCCACGTCACCCCCCAGGGCAACCAGATCGTCGGTCTGCCCGTCGCGGCCCCCGACCTCCCCCTGAACTGAGCAGCCGACCGGCCGGCTCCCCCGTCCCCTAGGGGACGCCCCGCTGCGCCCCGCTCCGTACGTCGTATTCCGTACGGAGCGGGGCGCGGTCATGTCCCCGGGGATCTCGGGGCTACCACGCCGCGGCACCGCTCGCCCGGTCCTCCGAGGGGAGGAGCACCCAGAGCGCCAGATAGACCAGGAACTGCGGGCCGGGCAGCAGGCACGAGAGCAGGAAGATCACCCGCATCGTGGCCGGGCGGGTGCCGAAGCGGCGGGCGAGGCCGGCGCAGACACCAGCGATCATGCGGTTGCCGGTGGGGCGGACCAGTGCGGCGGCCATGGGGCTGCTCCTTCTCGACGCCCGTCTCGGCGTCCTTCTCGGCGGATGCGGGGCGATCGCCCCGCATGCCTCAAAGCTAGGTTCGGCCGCCGGAGAAGACGTCAGCCTGCGGGGCCAGACCGACCCTGGAGATCTTCGGGGTCGCACCCCTGGGGTGCTCGTACCGGCGGCGGAGCCGGGACCGCGCCCCGGGGACGACGGCCAGGTGGGCCAGTGCCACCCCCAGGGTGCTCAGCAGCGCGGTGTCGATGTCCGGGACCTGTCCCGGCACCCCGGACTGGAGCACCTCGATGGTTAGCGCGATCATCGCCCCGGCGAAGACCGTACGGGCCAGGGACCCCAGCGGGGAAACGTTCAACCGCCCGCCCGCCAGTGGCAGCAACACCCCCAGCGGCGCCAGCAGCAGAACCGAACCGCCCAGGTGCCACACCGCCTGCCACGTACCGCGCGCCAGCTCGGCGTGGATCGACGCCAACGGCTCCAGATTCGGCGCCGGCACCCACGGCACCGTACGAGGACGCAGCATCAGCCAGCAGACGATCAGCAGATGCACCACAAGGAGGAGGATTCCGGTGGCGCGCAAACGGGGGGCGACGGTGCCGCCAGGGCCATGACGCTGCACACAGGCCAGGACGCCGGCAGCGGGGGCCGCGGTTCCGCCGCCCTGAGAGGCCGGGCTCGGCCGGACGACCGGCCCGGCCGTACCCGGGCCCCGAAAGCCGCCGGGCCCCCGGCGCGGCGCCGCTCAGCTCTGCTCGGACAGCGGATCGCCCCAGCCCGTCCGCTGCGCGATGTCCGGACTGGTCAGCACGTCCGCCGAGCAGTCGTAGCGGTGCGGCGCACCCGAATCCGGGCCGCCCAGCAGCGCCGCGTGCGTCCGGCCCAGCGCACTGCTCGCCCCGTACGTGCACACCAGCTGCGCCAGCGCGAACGACGGCAGATCGTCCGGCTGGACCGACAGCCGCAGCGCCTCCTCCGGATCGCCGGACCGCGGCCCGTCGACCCGCAGCTCCCTGGGCAGCACCGTGCTGAACCCGGCCCTGACCTCCTCGGGCAGCGGCTGCCGCTGCAACTCGGCGAGCAGCGTCCGGGCCGACATCAGCCGGACCTCCGCCGCCGTGGTCCCCTTGGGCGGCGGCACCATCCGCTCCACCTGGGCCAGCGCCGAACCGCACACCAGGTAGACCGAGACCTGCACCGCGGCGGTGGTGCCCGGCTCCGGCTCGGCGGCCGGGGCCTTGCAGCTCACCCGCGACGGCGCCCCGCCCGCGTCGACCGGGACGGACGTCCCGCGGATCCCGCAGCCCGCGGCGGCCAGGGCCAGTGCCGTGAGCGCCGCGGTGCGCCGCCACGTCCCGGGCCGGATGCACACCGTCATCGCCCGCCCTCCGCGCCCTCGCCGCCACCGCCGGACGTCCCGCCGTCCGCCCGCTGTGCGCCCTCGGACAGCCGGGAGGCGTCCATCGGCAGCCGCAGGGTGAACACCGCGCCGCCCTCGGGGTGATTGGCTGCGGTGATCTCCCCGCCGTGGATGTGCGCGTTCTCCAGCGCGATCGACAGGCCCAGACCGCTGCCCTCCGACCGCGGCCGGGACGCGCTCGCCTTGTAGAAGCGGTCGAAGACGTGTGGCAGGACCTCCTCCGGGATGCCCGGACCGTGGTCCCGCACCTGGATCACCAGCCGCCCGCCCTCGTCCGCCGCGCCCTCGGGCGGCTCCGTGCGCTCCCCGGCCTCCGCGCGCTCCGCGGTGTCCGGCCGCTCCGCGGGCTCGGTACGCACCGACACCCGCACCGGCGAGCCGCCGTGCTTGAGGGCGTTGCCGATCAGATTCGCCAGGATCACATCCAGCCGCCGCGGGTCCAGGCGGGCCATGACGCCGCGGTCGGCGTCCAGGTCCACCGCGTCCAGCCAGGCCCGCGCGTCGATACAGGCGGTCACCTGGTCGGCGACGTCGACGTCGTCCAGCACCAGCCGGGCCGTCCCCGCGTCGAAGCGGGTGACCTCCATGAGGTTCTCGACGAGATCGTTCAGCCGCCGGGTCTCGCTGACCACCAGCTGCACGGCCGGCGCGATCATCGGGTCGAGGGAGTCCGCCTCCTCCTCCAGCACCTCGCTGACCGCGGTGATCGCGGTCAGCGGGGTGCGCAGCTCGTGCGACATGTCCGCGACGAACCGGCGGGACGCCGCCTCCCGTGCGCTCAGCTCCTCGACACGCTGCTCCAGCCGCTCCGCCGTGCGGTTGAACGTCCGCGACAGATCCGCCAGTTCGTCCGTGCCGGTCACCCGCAGCCGGGTGTCCAGCCGCCCCTCGCCCAGCTGCCGCGCCGCGTACCCCAGCCGCTGCACGGGCCGCAGCACGGTCGTCGCGGCGGCCTGCGCCAGCAGCGCCGAGCCGACCAGCGCCAGCGCCGTCGCGATCCCCAGGGACCAGGCCAGCGAGGTGAGGTCCTGCCGCTCGGTGGCCAGCGACTTCATCATGTAGCCGGTCGGCCCGCCGCCGATCACCTTTGCCCCGGCGACCAGGTACGGGACGTCCTCGACCTCGTTGCGCTGCCAGTACAGATGGTGCGCGAAGTGGTTGGACTCGTCGACCGGGCGCACCTGGTCGACCGCGTTGCGCAGCGACTGCGGGACGGTCCTGAGCGTCAGCAGGTCCTTGTTGGTGGTGGCCGCGCACTCCTTGCCCTCGCGGTCCAGCCCGATCAGCAGCACCGTGTAGTTCTGCGGACCGGCCGCCATCTGCCGTGCGGCGTCCTGGAGTTCGGAGCACCGCGGGCGCAGCGGCAGCGACCGCGTGCTGTCCTCCAGCGACTTGCGGAAGTCCTTGAGGACGGCGTTCTGGGTACGGTCCAGGACCGTGTTGCGGTTGAGCCAGTACGCGATCCCGGATGCCGAGACCGCCGCCGTCAGCGCGACCAGCGCGAACACCACGACCAGCCGCAGCCGCAGGCTCGTCCAGCGCAGCAGCCCGGCGGCCCGGCGCAGCAGCCGGGTGGCCCGCCGGCCGGAACCGGAACCGTCCCCGGCAGCCGCCTGGCCCGAAGCCCCGCTGTCCGCCGCCGCGCCCGGCGTGCCGTCGTCTCCCTGAGGGCGTTCCGTCACTGCGGGGTGTCCAAGCGGTAGCCGACGCCGCGGACCGTGCGGATCAGCGTCGGCGAGGACGGGACGTCCTCCACCTTCGCGCGCAGCCGCTGCACACAGGCGTCCACCAGCCGCGAGTCGCCGAGGTAGTCGTGCTCCCACACCAGCCGCAGCAGCTGCTGCCGGGACAGCGCCTGACCGGGCCGGCGGCTGAGCTCCAGCAGCAACCGCAGCTCGGTCGGCGTCAGTTGCAGGTCCTCGCCGTTCTTGGTGACGGTCATCGCCGAGCGGTCGATCACCAGCGAACCGAACGTCGCCGAATCGCTGGACTCGCGCTCACCGCGCCGCAGCACGGCCCGGATCCGGGCGTCCAGCACCCGCCCCTGCACCGGCTTGACGACATAGTCGTCCGCACCGGACTCCAGCCCCACCACCACGTCGATGTCGTCGTTGCGCGCGGTGAGCAGGATGATGGGCAGCTGGTCCGTACGCCGGATCCGTCGGCACACCTCGAAACCGTCGATGCCCGGCAGCATCACGTCCAGCACGATCAGATCCGGCCGCTGCTCGCGCAGCAGTTTCAGGCCGTCCTCGCCCGTCGCCGCGGTCACCACACGGTGACCCTGGCGGGACAGCGAGAGTTCGAGGGCCGTGCGGATGGCGTCGTCGTCCTCGATCAGCAACAGGAAAGGCACGCAGCCATTCTGGCGCATGGCACGGCGGGAGATCGACCGGTGCCGCGCTGCCACACCCGGCCCGTCCGGATGACGGAGCACGCCGCACCGTCACCGGCCCTGTGACACGTCTGTGACAGTCGGCGGACACCCCGATGAAACTGGCTTGGCAGTCTTTTGGGCATCCGGAAGAGATCAACACCCGCAACGGGCGAGATCGGCGCCGGGGACACACCGAACGAACTGGCTCAACCGACGGGGGGCGTGAGATGAACACACTGCACGGCACCACTTCCAGCGCAGTTGTCACGCGGCTCCACGACGTCGTGCGGGCCGGCGAGAAGTCCGGTGCCGTGGGCGGGCGGGGGTGCGCTCGCGGCACCGGGCGTCAACGGCCGCCGTACATGGTGGCCATTGACGCGACGATGGTGCACAACGGGTCCAACGGGGGAAACGGGGGCCAGGAGAGCGCCAACGGGGGAGCGGCGTACAGGGAGACGGGGGACCGGCGCACCGCGGCGGAGGCGGCCGAGGCCGAAGCGGCCTTCACCGCCTACGTCCAGGAGCGCCGCGCCTCCCTGTACGCCACCGCCTACCACCTGACCGGTGACCGCTACGAGGCCGAGGACCTGTTGCAGAGCGCGCTGTTCTCGACCTACCGGGCCTGGGACCGGATCAGCGACAAGGCGGCGATCGGCGGCTATCTGCGGCGCACCATGACCAACCTGCACATCAGCGCCTGGCGCCGCCGCAAGCTCAACGAGTACCCGACCGAGGAACTGCCCGAGACCGCCGGCGACGTGGACGCGATGCGCGGCACCGAGCTGCGCGCCGTCCTGTGGCAGGCGCTGGCCCGGCTGCCGCAGGCGCAGCGCACCATGCTGGTGCTGCGCTACTACGAAGGCCGCACGGACCCGGAGATCGCGGACATCCTCAACATCAGTGTCGGCACGGTCAAGTCCAGCATCTGGCGCTCGCTGCGCCGGCTGCGCGAGGACGAGGTCCTCAGCTTCGGCCGTGACGAGGAGGAGTCCTTCGGCGAACTGGTCGCCTGAGGACGGGGGGAACGCCCGAGGGGGCGGAAGAACCCGAGGGGGATCCGGGGGGAGAGCCCGAGGGGGAACACGGGGGAAGCAGGGGGGACACGGGGGAAACGAGCGGGTTCGGGCGGCCGGGGGGTCTGCCCGAACCCGCTCTCCCGTTTCCGCCGCCGACCGCCGACCGCCGACCGCCGACCGCCGACCGCCGACCAAGCCAACCGCCGTACGGCTCAGGACCGTACGACCGTCCCGACCGGGTCCGCGGAGCGCGCCGCCGCTATCCGCTCCAGCGCCTCCGGCCTCGCGCACGCGTACGCGCCCAGCGAGGTGTGCCGGGCCACGATCGTCCGCTCGCTGCGCAGCAGCCGCAGTCCGCGGCGCACCAGATACGACGCCGGCTTGCGGCCCTCGCGCAGATCCCGCAGCAGCCGGCGGCGGAAGGTCGTCGTGGGGCGCCCGCGCAGGCACAGCGCGTCGGCCAGCACGCCCGCCGCCCGGCAGCGGTCGATGACGTCGGCGGCGAAGATGCCCTCGGCGATGAACAGCGGAGCCCCGTCGAGCGCCAGCCGCGACGAGCCCACCCGGGCGCTGACCGAGATGTCGTACACCGGAACCGCGGTGCGTCCCGTGCGGCACAGCTCCTCGATGGCCGCGACCGCGGTGCCCGCGTCCCAGGAGAGCGGTGAGTCCCAGTCGGCGCCGCCGCCGTCCGGCAGCTGCGGCAGCGTCGGGTCCGTGCCCTCCTTGTAGAAGTCGTCGAGGTTCAGCACGGGCAGGCCGGTCAGCGCAGCCAGGGAGGTCTTCCCGGAGCCGGACGGACCGGTCAGCAGCACGACATGGGCGACGGGGGGCCGGGCGGGCGGGTGGGAGGTCACGGGTACCCATTGTCGGGCATTGCGCCGTGGGGGGTACCCCTGGCGCGCGAGGTGGAACGGCCGCCACCGGTCAACTACGCTACGCAGTCAATCGATTACGCAGTGCTGGCGGCTCGGGTGCCGTCCGGCTGTGTGACCGGTGGAGACTCTCGCTTTCCGATCCACAGGCAGGTGGCAGATGCCCTCCCACGCACGTCCCAACCCCAGCCGCGTCCCGCGCGGTGTACTGCGCGCCGGACTGGTGATCTCCGCGGCCGGCGCCGCGATGGCGGGTGGTGCGGCGGCGAGCGCCGCCCCCGCACACGGTCCCGCGCACGGTACCGCGGCCCCCCGGCTGTCCCGGTCGGACTCCAGCGGGACGTCGCTGGGCGCCGCGCTCAAGTACGGCTCGCGCGGCGGCCTCGGCCCCGTCAAGGACATCCGGCTGGACCCGATGAACAACACCGGCGTCGATCCGCTGGCCAACGGCGTCGGCACCCAGGTGGCCGACTTCAAGCCGGTGAGCACGGCGCAGGTGACCGGCCCGGTGACGAACGGCGGCACGCTGCGGACGCTGCCGGTGACCGGTCTGGTGATGCGGACGCTGCCCGGCTGACGCACCGCCGGCGGACCCGCACAACGGCGCGGGACCCCACCCCTGTCGGG
>NZ_JBNHIN010000007.1:15689-43285 GCF_050054615.1 Streptomyces sp. YGL11-2 | reverse complement strand
CCCCTGTCGGGTGAGGTCCCGCGCCGTTCGCCGTACCGGTATGCGGTCCGCCGAAGACCGGTCAGACGCCCATCGGGTGCCAGACCGTCTTCGTCTCCAGGAAGGCCAGCAGCCGCTCCGTGCCCGGGTCGGCCGTCCAGTCCGCGGCCCGCGGGCGCAGCACCCGCTTGAGGTTGTCGGCCGCCGCCGTCTCCAACTCCCCGGCCAGTTCGGCGCCGGCGCCGGTGAGGTCGATGGCGTTGACGTCCTGGTGGGCGGCGAGCGGAGCGGCCAGCTCCGCCGTGCGGCCCGAGAGGAGGTTGACCACACCGCCCGGCAGGTCGGAGGTGGCCAGCACCTCGGCCAGCGACAGCGCCGGCAGCGGGGCCTTCTCCGAGGCCACCACCACGGCCGTGTTGCCGGTGACGATCGCCGGGGCGATCACCGAGACCAGGCCCAGGAACGACGACTCCTGCGGGGCCAGCACGGCGACCACACCGGTCGGCTCCGGGGCGGACAGGTTGAAGTACGGGCCCGCGACCGGGTTCGCCGAGCCGGCGATCTGGGCGACCTTGTCGGACCAGCCCGCGTACCAGACCCAGCGGTCGATCGCCGCGTCCACCTGCGCCGCGGCCTTCGCCTTCGACAGCCCCTCGGCGTCCGCCACTTCGGCGGTGAACTGGTCCCGGCGGCCCTCCAGCATCTCCGCGGTGCGGTAGAGGATCTGGCCGCGGTTGTACGCGGTGGCGCCCGACCAGCCGCCGAACGCCTTGCGGGCGGCGACCACCGCGTCCCGTGCGTCCTTGCGGGAGGCAAGCGGGGCGTTGGCGAGCCAGTTGTCCTTTGCGTCGGTCACCTCGTACACCCGCCCGCTCTCGGACCGGGGGAACTTGCCCCCGACGTACAGCTTGTAGGTCTTGAGAACGCTCAGGCGATCAGACATTGAGGTACGCCTCCAGACCGTGTCGGCCGCCCTCGCGGCCGAAACCCGACTCCTTGTAGCCGCCGAACGGCGAGGCCGGGTCGAACTTGTTGAACGTGTTGGACCAGATGACGCCCGCGCGCAGCTTGCTCGCCATCCACAGCATCCGGGAACCCTTCTCGGTCCAGATGCCCGCCGACAGGCCGTACGGCGTGTTGTTGGCCTTGGCCACCGCCTCCTCCGGCGTACGGAAGGTCAGCACGGACAGCACCGGGCCGAAGACCTCCTCGCGGGCGATCCGGTGGGCCTGGGTGACGCCGGTGAACAGCGTCGGCGCGAACCAGTAGCCGGAGCCCGGCAGTTCGCACGCCGGCGACCAGCGCTCGGCGCCCTCGGCCTCGCCCGCGTCGGCCAGCTCGGTGATCCGGGCCAGCTGCTCGGCGGAGTTGATCGCGCCGATGTCGGTGTTCTTGTCGAGCGGGTCGCCGACCCGGAGGGTGGCCATCCGCCGCTTCAGCGCGTCCAGCAGCTCGTCCTGGACCGACTCCTGGACCAGCAGCCGCGAACCGGCGCAGCAGACGTGGCCCTGGTTGAAGAAGATGCCGTTGACGATGCCCTCGACGGCCTGGTCGAGCGGCGCGTCGTCGAAGACGATGTTGGCCGCCTTGCCGCCCAGTTCGAGGGTGAGCCGCTTGTCCGTACCGGCGACCGTGCGGGCGATCGCCTTGCCGACCTCGGTGGAGCCGGTGAAGGCGACCTTGTCGATGCCGGGGTGGGCCACCAGCGCGGCGCCGGTCGAGCCGTCACCGGTGACGATGTTGACGACACCCTTGGGGAGGCCCGCCTGGCGGCAGATGTCCGCGAAGAACAGCGCGGACAGCGGGGTGGTCTCGGCGGGCTTGAGGACGACGGTGTTGCCGCAGGCCAGCGCCGGGGCGACCTTCCACGCCAGCATGAGGAGCGGGAAGTTCCACGGGATGACCTGGCCGGCCACGCCCAGCGGCTTGGGGTCCGGCCCGAAGCCGGCGTGGCCCAGCTTGTCCGCCCAGCCCGCGTAGTAGAAGAAGTGCGCGGCCACCAGCGGCAGGTCGGCGTCCCGCGACTCGCGGATCGGCTTGCCGTTGTCCAGCGTCTCCAGGACGGCCAGCTCGCGCGAGCGCTCCTGGATGATCCGGGCGATCCGGAAGAGGTACTTGGCGCGCTCGGCGCCGGGCAGCGCGGACCACTTCCCGAACGCGGTGCGGGCGGCCTTCACGGCCCGGTCGACGTCGTCGGCGGTGCCCTGGGTGTACTCGGCCAGCACCTCTTCGGTGGCCGGCGAGACGCTCTTGCGCAGGTCGCCGCCCGTGCCCTCGGTGAACTCGCCGTCGATGAACAGCCCGTAGGCCGGTGCCAGGTCGACGACCGCGCGGGACTCGGGCGCCGGTGCGTAGTCAAATGCTGAGCTCATAGCGGTTCAGTCCACCGTCACGTAGTCGGGGCCGGAGTAGCGGCCGGTGCTGAGCTTCTGGCGCTGCATCAGCAGGTCGTTGAGGAGGCTGGAGGCGCCGAAGCGGAACCAGTCGGCGCTGAGCCAGTCCTCGCCCACCGTCTCGTTGACCATCACCAGGTACTTGAGCGCGTCCTTGGTGGTCCGGATGCCGCCGGCCGGCTTCACGCCGACCTGGACGCCGGCCTGCGCGCGGAAGTCGCGGACGGCTTCGAGCATGAGGAGGGTGACCGGCGGCGTGGCGTTCACGGCCACCTTGCCCGTCGAGGTCTTGATGAAGTCGGCGCCCGCGAGCATCGCGAGCCAGGAGACCCGGCGGACGTTGTCGTACGTCTGGAGCTCGCCGGTCTCGAAGATCACCTTGAGGTGGGCGGCCGTACCGTCGGGCCGTGCGCACGCCTCCTTGACGGCCTTGATCTCCTCGAAGACGTCCAGGTAGCGGCCGGAGAGGAAGGCGCCCCGGTCGATCACCATGTCGATCTCGTCGGCGCCGGCCGCCACCGCGTCCCGGGTGTCGGCGAGCTTGATGGGCAGCGCCGCCCGGCCCGCCGGGAAGGCGGTGGCGACGGACGCGACATGGATCCCGGAACCGGCCAGCGCCTCCTTGGCCGTGGCGACCATGTCCGGATAGACGCAGATCGCCGCGACCTTCGGGACGGACTGATCCGTCGGGTCCGGATGGATGCCCTTGGCGCACAGCGCCCGGACCTTGCCGGGGGTGTCGGCGCCTTCGAGCGTCGTCAGGTCGATCATCGAGATGGCCAGGTCGATGGCGTACGCCTTCGCCGTGGTCTTGATCGAACGGGTGCCGAGCGCGGCGGCGCGGGCCTGGAGCCCTACGGCGTCGACGCCGGGGAGTCCGTGCAGGAAACGGCGCAGCGCTCCGTCGGAGGCGGTCACATCCGCCATCGACGCCAGTCGCCCCGCGGCTTCGTTGCCGGATGCGGGTACTTCCGAAATGGCAGTGGGCATGGTCACGAGGGGAGCATATCTACGCGCGTAGCGACATGCCAGCCCCCCTTCCTGACCGGATTGCGCGGCCGCCGGTGGACGGCCACGACCTGCCGCCATCGATGCGGTGACGCAATGACCGATGCCGTAACGCAATGTCCGCCATGCGGACGGTCGGGCAGAATCGGCGGCATGACGAGCCCGGACCGGTCCACCCCGCCCCAGCAGCAGTACGCGGAGCGCAGCTACCGCTCGCCCGCGGCCCTGGCCGGCGGCGCGCTGCTCCTCCTGCTCGGCCTCTGGCTCGGTGTCGACGCGGTGCTGCACGGCACCCTCCACACCAAGCTCACCGCGGTCTTCGTCCTCCTCCTCGGCGTGCCGCTGGTCATCGCCTTCACGCTCCGGCCCCTGGTCAGGGCGAGTGAGGACCGGCTGACGGTGCGCAACCCGTTCCGTACGATCACGCTGCCCTGGTCCGCCGTCGAGGAGCTGCGGGCGACCTTCTCCGCCGAGGTGTGCACCGGCGGCGGCAAGTACCAGCTCTGGGCCATCCCGGTCTCGCTGCGCCAGCGCAAGAAGGCCGCCCGGCAGCCGGCTCGCGGCGCGGGCCCGGCCCGGCCCCGCTTCGGTCTCCAGGCGGACGCCGGTCCGGCGCCGCGCGCGATGGCCGACCAGGCCCTGGCGGAGCTGCGCGAGATCAGGGAGCGCGCCGCCCACCGCGAGAGCGCGCGGGGCGAGCCGGAGGTGCGCTGGGCGTACGCGGTCATCGCGCCGAGCGTGGCCGGCGCGGTGGGGCTCGCGGTGACGCTGGCCCTGTAGGGTCCGTCCGATGGCGGTCAGGTGCGGACGGGCCCTGGCGGCGCCGGGGCCCCGGCCGGGCCCGCCCGCTACGGCGCGCCGGTGTACACCAGCATCATGTACGCGCCCACGTAGGCCGACGCCAACGCCGCACCGCCCAGCGCCAGTACGGCCGTTCGGCGCCGCGCCCGGACGATCCCGCGGGCCAGCGGCAGCAGCAGCGGGAAACCGGGCAGCAGGAAGCGGGCGCGCGGGAAGTACACCCCGCCGCTGCCCAGCACGATCGCCAGCAGCACACCGCTGAACACCAGCAGCGGCAGCGGCTGCCGGTCGGCCACGCACAGCACGTACAGCACGCCCGACCCGATCAGCACCAGCGAGATCACCACGTAGAACAGCTGCGGCCGGGCCTGGTAGCCGAGGATCGAGCGGAGCGAGCGCAGCGTCTGGACGCCGCCGTCCCATTCGTTGTGCCACATCTTCTGGACCGCGAAGTAGCCGTCGGCGCGGCCGAGTCGCAGCCCCACCCAGCCGACGTAGCCGAGCCAGCCGAGCGGCGCGAGGAGGGCCGCGGCGAGCAGCCGGGGGGCGGGTGCGGCGGCCGCCGCACCGCCGGGCCGCCGCCGGAGGGCGAGCAGCGCGCACAGCGAGACCGCCGCGGCGAGCGCGAGGCCCGTGGGGCGGGTCAGGCCGGCGAGCAGCGCGAGGCCGCCGGCCGCCAGCCAGCGCCCCGTCAGCACCGCGTACAGCGACCAGGCGGCCAGCGCCGTGAACAGCGACTCCGTGTAGCCCATCCACTCGATCACGGCGACCGGGGCGGCGCCCCACAGGACCGCCAGGGCGGTGCCGACCCGGCGTCCGTGGAGCCGGTCGCCGACCGCGAAGACCCCCCACGCCGCGAGCAGCGAGCAGCCGACGGCGATCAGCAGGCCGGCCGTCGCCCGGGAGCCGGGCGTGACCGCGGCGACGGCCTTGATGAGCACCGGGTAGAGGGGGAAGAAGGCGAGGTTGTTCTCGTGGAAGTCGTGGCCGAGGGTGTGCTCGTAGCCGTGGCCGGCGATGCCCAGGTACCAGCCCGAGTCCCACTGGGTGGCCAGCAGCGGCCACAGTCCGTGGTGCCGGGCGTGCGCCCACTTCATCAGGACGAGGGTCCCCAGGGCGCGGACGGCGGCGTAGCCGAGCAGCGCGGGCGCGGCCCTGCGGAGCGCGACGGCCAGGGCGCCGACCGTCTCGTGCCGCCGGGACGGCGGCGGCCCCGGGTGCGCCGGGGCGGCGGCCGGCGGGGGTGCGGTCGTGGGCACGGCGCAACTCCTGGAGGACTGGGTCCGGGCGCGGGGAACGTCCGGCTCCAGCGTTCCGCGCTCCGGCCCGGCCCGCCGCGAAGAGCTGCGACAGGTGCAGTACGGGTGTCACCCGTAAGGGCCGGGCTCGCGGGAGCCCGGCCCTCAGCGCCTGTCCGATGGGTCGGGGTCGGACAGGCCGTACGGTGTGTGGCCGCTCAGATCCCGGCCGCCGCCGACACGTCCTTCTTGATGGCGGCCAGCGCCGCCGCGGCCGTCGTCCGGGCGCCGGGCAGCGCCGCCGCGTCGGCCACCGGCACCACGACCTCCAGGTAGCACTTGAGCTTGGGCTCGGTGCCGCTGGGCCGGACCACCACCCGGGCCGCCTCGATGCCGTCCGCCGGCGCGCCCGCCAGGTAGTAGCGCAGCCCGTCGGTCGGCGGGAGGGCGGCGCTGCCCTCGTTCAGGTCGTCCGCCCGGGTCACCGCCAGGCCGGCCAGCGCGGTCGGCGGCCGCTCCCGCAGCCGGCGCATCGCACCGGCGATCAGCGACAGGTCCTCGACCCGCACCGAGAGCTGGTCGGTGGCGTGCAGGCCGAACTCCACGGCCAGTTCGTCGAGGAGGTCGGCCAGGCCGCGACCGGCCTGCTTCAGCTCCGCGGCCAGCTCGGTGATCAGCAGCGCGGCGGTGATGCCGTCCTTGTCGCGGACGCCCTCGGGGTCGACGCAGTAGCCCAGCGCCTCCTCGTAGGCGTAGCGCAGGCCGTCGGCGCGGGCCAGCCACTTGAAGCCGGTCAGCGTCTCCTCGTACGGGAGCGAGGCGCCCGCCGCGATACGGGACATCAGCTGGGAGGAGACGATCGTCGTCGCGAACGTGCCCGCGGCGCCCTTGCGGACGAGGTGCGCGGCCAGCAGCGCGCCGACCTCGTCGCCGCGCAGCATCCGCCAGCCCTCCGGCGTACCGGGGGCGGGCACGGCGACGGCGCAGCGGTCCGCGTCCGGGTCGTTGGCGATGACGATGTCGACGCTGCCCGGGGCCAGGGAGCGGGCGGTGGCGAACGCGAGGTCCATCGCGCCCGGCTCCTCCGGGTTGGGGAAGGCGACCGTCGGGAAGTCCGGGTCGGGCTCGGCCTGTTCGGCGACGACCGCGGGGGCCGGGAAGCCGGCGCGCGCGAAGGCGGCGACCAGGGTGTCCCGGCCGACGCCGTGCATCGGCGTGTAGACGACGCCGATGTCCCGGGCCGACCCGGGGGTCAGCACCGCGTCCGTACGCTCCAGATAGGCGGTCAGCACGGCCTCGTCGAGGGTCTCCCAGCCGGCCTCCGGGCGCGGCACGTCGGCCAGCGACCGGACCGCGGCGATCCGCTCGGCGATCCCGGCGTCCGCGGGCGGCACGATCTGTGAGCCGTCGCCCAGGTAGACCTTGTAGCCGTTGTCCCGCGGCGGGTTGTGGCTGGCGGTCACCTCGACGCCGGCGACCGCGCCCAGGTGCCGGATGGCGAAGGCCAGCACGGGGGTCGGCAGCGGGCGGGGCAGGACCGCGGCGCGCAGACCCGCACCGACCATGACCGCCGCGGTGTCCCGCGCGAAGTCGGCGCTCTTGTAGCGGGCGTCGTAGCCGACGACGACCAGGCCATCCCCTTGTCCGCTGTCCTTCAGGTACGCCGCGAGCCCGGCCGCCGCCCGGATGACCACGGCGCGGTTCATCCGCATCGGACCGGCGCCCAGCTCGCCGCGCAGCCCGGCGGTGCCGAACTGGAGGGTGCCGGCGAACCGCCCCGCCAGCTCGTCGAGATCCGCCGCCTCGATCAGCTTGGCGAGCTCGTCCCGGGTCTCCGGGTCGGGGTCCTCGGCCAGCCACGCCTGTGCCCGGCTGATCAGCTCCGCGGGAACGGTAGCCACGTGATGCTCCTGCCTGTGGATGCGTTGTGGGGGTTGCGTACGGTCCGGCCGGCCCCGCGCGCGGCAGCCGCCGGCCCGTGCCCGGCCCCCGCCGGCAGCTGGATTCTGCCGCCGCCGGAGGTCTCCGGGCCGGTTCCGGCTAGATCTTGGCGAGGACCTGGCCGAGCAGCGCGCCCATCCGGGTCGCGGAGTCGCGGCCGGCCTGGAGCACCTCTTCGTGGTTGAGCGGCTCGCCCGTCATGCCGGCGGCGAGGTTCGTCACCAGCGACAGGCCCAGCACCTCGGCGCCGGCCTCGCGGGCGGCGATGGCCTCCAGGACCGTGGACATGCCGACGAGGTCGGCGCCCAGGGTGCGGATCATCTTGATCTCGGCCGGGGTCTCGTAGTGCGGGCCGGGGAACTGGACGTAGACGCCCTCCTCCAGGCTCGGGTCGACCTCCTTGCACAGCGCGCGCAGCCGCGGCGAGTACAGGTCCGTCAGGTCGACGAAGTTCGCGCCGATGATGGGGGAGGTGGCGGTGAGGTTGAGGTGGTCGCTGATCAGGACCGGCTGGCCGGGGCGCATACCGTCGCGCAGGCCGCCGCAGCCGTTGGTGAGGACGACGGTCTTGCAGCCGGCGGCGACGGCGGTGCGGACGCCGTGCGCGACGGCGGCCACGCCGCGGCCCTCGTAGTAGTGGGTGCGGCCCAGGAAGACCAGGGCGCGCTTCTCGCCGATCTTGTACGAGCGGATCTTGCCGCCGTGGCCGGCGACGGCGGGCGGCGGGAAGCCGGGCAGCTCGGTGACGGGGAATTCGTGCTCGGGCGCGCCCAGAGCCTCGGCGGCCGGGGCCCAACCGGAGCCCATGACCAGGGCGACGTCGTGGCTCTCGGCGCCGGTGAGCTCGCGGAGGCGGGCGGCTGCGGCGCTGGCGGCGCCCTGCGGGTCGATGTCCGGGGTAACAGATGCGTTCACGCGGACGAGGGTAGCCGGTAATCCCCTACGCGCGTAGATGTCGGTGCCCACGGTGCTGGGAACGGGTGGTTGTGGCTTCTGCCAAACGGGGTGCGGTGCGCGGGCGCAGGCGCGCCCGGCCGGCGAGGCCGCACCCGGCCCCGGTCGGCGGCGGCGTCCGCCGGCTCCTCAGCAGGGCCGCTTGCGGATCTCCATCACATAGTCGTGCGGGGCGCCGGCGGACTCCGCGGCGTCGGCGATCTCGCCCAGGTAGCGGGCCGAGGGCAGGCCGCCCTCGTAGCCGTTGAGGACGTAGATCCAGGCGGCCTCGTCGCCGTCGAGGGTGTGCACCCGGACCCGCATGCGGCGGTAGATGTCCAGGCCGACGCCCTCCCAGCGGTCCAGCGACTCCTCGTCCATCGGGGCGACGTCGTAGAGCGCGACGAAGAGCTGGGAGCCGGGGTCCTCGACGACCGTCGCCAGGGCACCCTCCCAGCCCATCTGCTCGCCGCCGAACGTGAGCCGCCAGCCGTTGAGCCAGCCGGTGCCGCGCAGCGGCGAGTGCGGTGCGCGGCGGGACATCAGCCGCGCGTCGAGGTTGCCGGCGTACGCGGCGTAGAGCGACATGCTTCCGAGGGTACGGGAGGTTCCTCGATGGGCTCGTGGTACCGGAGGTTCGTACGACGGGGCTGTCGAGAGCGCGGACCGGCGCCCGCCCGGCGATGTCCGCGCCCCCGGGCGAGAGGTACGTACGGGCGTGCGGGACAATGGAGTACGTGACTCGGATCGTGATCATCGGTGGCGGACCCGGCGGATACGAAGCGGCCCTGGTGGGCGCCTCGCTCGGCGCGGAGGTGACCGTCGTCGACTGCGACGGTCTGGGTGGAGCGTCGGTGCTGACCGACTGCGTCCCGTCGAAGACCCTCATCGCCACGGCCGAGGTGATGACGAACTTCGACTCCTCGTACGAGGAGCTCGGCATCAGGGTCGAGGACGACACTCCGTACAAGGAGCGCCCGGCGCGGGTCGTCGGCGTCGACCTCGGCAAGGTCAACCGACGCGTGAAGCGGCTGGCGCTCGCCCAGTCGCACGACATCACCGCCTCCGTCACGCGGGCCGGCGGCCGGGTCATGCGCGGGCGCGGCCGGCTGGAGCCGGGGCAGGCGCCGGACGGCTCGCGGAAGGTCACGGTCACCGCCGCCGACGGCACGTCCGAGGCGCTGATCGCCGACGCCGTGCTGATCGCCACCGGCGCGCACCCGCGCGAGATCCCCGACGCGCTCCCGGACGGCGAGCGGATCCTGAACTGGACGCAGGTCTACGACCTCACGGAGCTGCCCGAGGAACTCATCGTGGTCGGCTCCGGTGTCACCGGCGCCGAGTTCGCCGGCGCCTACCAGGCGCTCGGCTCCCGCGTCACCCTCGTCTCCTCCCGCGACCGGGTGCTGCCGGGCGAGGACCCGGACGCCGCCGCCGTGCTGGAGGACGTCTTCCGCCGCCGCGGCATGAACGTCATGGCGCGCTCCCGCGCGCAGTCCGCCAAGCGGGTGGGCGACCGCGTCGAGGTCACCCTCGCGGACGGCCGGACGATCTCCGGTACGCACTGCCTGATGGCGGTCGGCTCCATCCCCAACACGGAGGGGATCGGACTGGAGGCGGCCGGGGTGAAGCTGAAGGACTCCGGCCACATCTGGACCGACAAGGTCTCGCGGACCACGGCCCCCGGGGTGTACGCCGCGGGTGACTGCACCGGCGTCTTCGCGCTGGCGTCGGTCGCCGCCATGCAGGGGCGGATCGCGATGTACCACTTCCTCGGCGACGCGGTCACGCCGCTGAACCTCAAGACGGTCTCCGCGAACGTCTTCACCGATCCCGAGATCGCCACCGTCGGCTACTCCCAGGCCGACGTCGACGGCGGCGTGATCGACGCCCGGGTGGTCAAGCTCCCGCTGCTGCGCAACCCGCGCGCCAAGATGCAGGGCATCCGCGACGGCTTCGTGAAGCTGTTCTGCCGCCCCGGTACGGGCATCGTCGTCGGCGGCGTGGTCGTCTCGCCGCGCGCCAGTGAACTGATCCACCCGATCTCGATCGCGGTCGACAACAACCTGACCGTCGAGCAGATCGCCAGCGCCTTCACGGTCTACCCGTCGCTGTCCGGATCGATCGCCGAGGTCGCCCGCCAGCTCCACACCCGCAAGGCCGCCAGCGAGTAGGGCCTTTCCGACCCCGGCCCCGATCCCGGCCCCGATCCCGGCCCCGACCCGTCGGACCGGCCCCGGCGAACCGCCCGTACGGCGGGCAGCGGAAGGGCGCCGGGCGGGTGAGCGGCGCACGGAACAGCATGGAATATTTGTGCCCCCGGTGGGCACTTGGGGTGAAACGGTCCTGCATGGTCAGGATCGGGCAACCTGTCTCCGGGGGCCCTGCTCGTCTGCCCGGGAGCGTAACTGACCAGGCATCGAGCACGTTTGGGTATGCAGGGTGACGGGGCACAGCATGTGCATGCCGCATATCACGTCATGCGGAGCCGTGTGAACAACTTCCGTTAATTGGTGCAACCTGCTGAAAACAGACGGTCGTTGGCGTTACTGTCAGTTTCGTGTTCGCTGCAGAACGTCGCCAATTGATCCTAGAAATGGTGCGTGCGAACGGAGCCGTGTCGCTCCGGGAGCTCGCCCGCGTCGTCCAGACCTCTGAAGTAACCGTACGGCGCGACGTGCGGGCGCTGGAGGCGGAGGGGCTGCTCGACCGCCGGCACGGCGGTGCGGTCCTACCGGGTGGCTTCACCCGGGAGTCCGGCTTCCCGCAGAAGTCCCACCTCGCGACCGCGGAGAAGACGGCCATCGCCGACCTCGCCGCGGGCTTCGTCGAAGAGGGCGAAGCCATCGTCGTCGGCGCCGGGACGACCACCCAGGAGCTGGCCCGCCGGCTCGCCCGGGTCCCCGGCCTGACCGTCGTCACCAACTCCCTGCTGGTCGCCCAGGCGTTGGCTCATGCCAACCGCGTGGAGGTGGTGATGACCGGCGGGACCCTGCGCGGTTCCAACTACGCGCTGGTCGGCAGCGGGGCCGAGCAGTCGCTCCAAGGACTGCGGGTCTCGCGCGCCTTCCTGTCGGGCAGCGGCCTGACCGCGGAGCGCGGGCTGTCCACCTCCAACATGCTCTCCGCCAGCGTCGACCGGGCGCTGGTGCAGGCGGCGGGGGAGGTGGTGGTGCTCGCCGACCACACCAAGCTCGGCTCCGACACGATGTTCCAGACCGTGCCGACGGACGTCATCACCCGGCTCGTGACGGACGAGCCGCCGGCCCATGACGACCGGGCCGCCACGGAGTTGCAGGCGCTGGCCGACCAGGGCGTCCAGATCGCCGTCGCCAGCGGCTCACCGGTCGGGCAGGGGCCGGGCCAGCCCGGCGTGGACGCCGCCCCGCCGGAGCGCCGGGGCCCGCGGCGGGACGTGCCGCTGCCGGGCCAGCGGCGCAGCCACCCGGGCGGTGCGGCCGGTGCCCCGCAGCTGCGTTCCGCGGGCTCGCTCGCGGACGGGCCGGGCGGCCGGGTGGCCGACCTGGCGCCACGGCGCCGCTGAGCGGCCGGGCGGGGTCGGGCGGCCGTCGCGGCAGGGCTTCCCCGGCCCTGCCGTACCCGACTGGACCTAGACCCCCGCGCCCGCTTTGAGCCCGCGGAGCGTCAGCGTCAGCAGCCGGTCGGGCAGCTCCGGGTCGTCGGGGGACTCCTCGGCGGCCAGGGCGATGCCGTTGGTGAGCTGCATCAGGTCGTTGATGCCGATGTCGCGGCGGACCGCGCCGGCCTGCTGGGCGCGGGCCAGCAGCGCGCCGCCGGCCTCCCGCATCGGCACGCTGCACCGCGCCATCCCCGAGGACTCGTCGGCCGACGCCGTCATCAGGGCCCGGGACAGGCCGCGGTAGGTGCTGGCGTGGGCGATGATCGCGCGCAGCCAGTCGACCAGCGCGGTGCACGGCTGCGGTGCGTCGGCCAGTTCCCTGGCGTAGGCCAGCAGGGCGTCGACCTCGCCCTGGAAGACCGCGCCCATCAGGGCGGTGCGGTTGGGGAAGTGCCGGTAGAGCGTGCCGATGCCGACGCCCGCGCGGCGGGCGATGTCCTCCAGCGAGGTGTCCGTGCCGTGCTCCGTGAAGGCCGTACGGGCCTCGGTCAGCAGCCGCTCGTAGTTGCGGCGCGCGTCGGCCCGCATGGGGCGTACGGTGGGCGCCCCCGCCGGTGCGTGCGCCGCCGCGGCCCGCTCTGCCCGCCGCTGCCCTGCCGTCTCGGTCGCCATCGCCCGTCCTTCCTCGACCCGGCCGGTCCCGCCCGGATGCGTCCAGGATGCCATCGCACCGGCGGCGACCGGGCCGGGACGTACGCCCCCGAGGCCCGGTGGACGGGCGGCGGCCGGGGGATGACGCTCCGGGGTACCGCGGCCGACGGCTGGCCGAACTCCTCGGAAAGGCCGCAACGTCACCGTTCCAAGGGCCATCAAACCTGGCGCAATGAGGTCTTCCGGGGGCTTCCGGAGGCCGCTGGAACACGTTGCGTGGCGACCGGCCGCCCTAGGGACCGGCGGGGCGAGCGCGCTGCGTACGGATATCCGGGAACAGCCGGAATATCCCGGACACCTGGGGAACATGCCATGGGACTGACCAGCCGGTCGCTGTTGTACGCCATGATCGCGGTCGCCGTGGTCTGCGTGGGGCTCACGGTCTGGATGTGGCCGCGGTTCGCGGGCCGCGGGCCGCGGGCGGTGCTGGGGCGGCTCGGCCTGATCGCCGCGACCCAGCTGAGCATCGTGGCGGCGCTCGGGCTCGGGGTGAACGCCAACTTCGAGTTCTACGCCTCCTGGCACGAGCTGCTCGGCCTCTACGACGGGGCGCCGGCCGCCGTCGGCAAGTGGGGCGACCAGGGCAAGGCGGGGCCCGCCGGGGACCCGTCGAAGGGGCTCGTGCAGGCGTCCGGCCCCGAGGGCCTGGACAAGGTGCACGGGATCCCCACGGGGCCGCCGGACAAGAACGGCAAGGTCGAGACCGTGAAGATCGTCGGCAAGCGGACCCGGGTGGTGAACCCGGCATACGTCTACCTGCCGCCGCAGTACTTCCAGAAGCAGTACGCCCGCCAGCGGTTCCCGGTCGTCGTGGCGCTCGCCGGCTACCCGGGCGGGATATTCCTGCTGGGCCAGCACCTGCGGCTGCCGGAGACCGCGTCCCAGCTGATCCGCAGCGGCAAGATGCAGCCGACCGTCATCGTCATGCTGCGGCCCACCATCGCGCCGCCGCGCGACACCCAGTGCGTCGACGTGCCCGGCGGCCCGCAGGCCGAGACCTTCTTCGCCAGCGATGTGCCGGACGCGCTGCGGTCGCACTACCGCGTCGGCAGCGACCCGGGCGCCTGGGGCGTCATGGGCTACTCCTCGGGCGGCAGCTGCGCCCTCCAGCTGGCCATGATCCACTCCCGTACGTACACTGCGGCGGCGGCGCTCTCGCCCGACTACAAGGTCTCCGACGACCCCACCACCGGCAACCTCTTCGGCGACGGCAAGGACCGCGCCCGGCGCCGCCAGGAGCACGATCTGATGTGGCGGCTGAAGAACCTGCCCGCCCCGCAGGTGAACGTGCTGATCGGCACCAGCCGTGCGGGCGAGCCCAACTACCCGGCGGCGAAGGCGTTCCTGGCCGCGGTCAAACCGCCGATGAAGGCCGACTCGATCATCCTCGACCACGGCAGCCACAACTTCGCCACCTGGCGGCGCGAACTGCCCGCCGCGCTGCAGTGGATGAGCAGGTCGCTGACGTTCCCGGAGGACGTGGTCGGGAGTTCGTGAACGGGAACGGGCGCCCGGCGGCTGGCTGCCGGGCGCCCGTTCCTGTCGGCGGTGTGCCGCCGGGTCAGTCCTTGATCTCGCAGATGACCGCGCCGGAGGTGAGGGCGGCGCCGACCTCGGCGGTCAGGCCCTTGATGGTGCCGGAGCGGTGTGCGTTGAGGGGCTGCTCCATCTTCATCGCCTCCAGGACGACGACCAGTTCGCCCTCGGTGACCTGCTGGCCCTCCTCGACGGCGACCTTGACGATGGTGCCCTGCATCGGCGAGGCGAGGGCGTCGCCGGAGGCGGCGCTGCCCGACTTCTTGGCGGCCTTGCGCTTCGGCTTGGCGCCGCCGGCGACCGCGGCGCGGGCCAGCGGCATGCCGAGCGAGGACGGCAGGGAGACCTCCAGGCGCTTGCCGCCGACCTCGACGACGACCGTCTCGCGGGTGTCCGTCTCGGCCTCCTCGCCGCCGGGCGCGGCGAACGGCGGGATCTCGTTGACGAACTCGGTCTCGATCCAGCGGGTGTGGACGGTGAACGGGTCGGCGGAGCCGTCCAGTTCGGGGGCGAACGCCGGGTCCTTGACGACCGCGCGGTGGAACGGGATGGCGGTGGCCATGCCCTCCACCTGGAACTCGTTCAGGGCGCGGGCGGCGCGCTGGAGGGCCTGTGCGCGGGTGGCGCCGGTGACGACCAGCTTGGCCAGCAGGGAGTCCCAGGCCGGGCCGATGACCGAGCCGGCCTCGACGCCCGCGTCCAGGCGGACGCCCGGGCCGGACGGCGCGGCGAACGTGGTGACCGTGCCGGGCGCGGGCAGGAAGTTGCGGCCCGGGTCCTCGCCGTTGATCCGGAACTCGAAGGAGTGGCCGCGCACCGCCGGGTCGTCGTAGCCCAGTTCCTCGCCGTCGGCGATCCGGAACATCTCGCGGACCAGGTCCAGGCCGGTGACCTCTTCGGTGACCGGGTGCTCGACCTGGAGGCGGGTGTTGACCTCCAGGAAGGAGATGGTGCCGTCCTGGCCCACGAGGAACTCGCAGGTGCCGGCGCCCTCGTAGCCGGCCTCCTGGAGGATGGCCTTGGAGGCGCGGTACAGCTCCGCGTTCTGCTCGTCGGAGAGGAAGGGCGCCGGGGCCTCCTCCACGAGCTTCTGGTGACGTCGCTGGAGCGAGCAGTCGCGGGTGGAGACGACCACGACGTTGCCGTGCTTGTCGGCCAGGCACTGGGTCTCGACGTGCCGCGGGCGGTCCAGGTAGCGCTCGACGAAGCACTCGCCGCGGCCGAAGGCGGCGACCGCCTCGCGGACCGCGGAGTCGTACAGCTCCGGGACCTCTTCGAGGGTGCGGGCGACCTTCAGGCCGCGACCGCCGCCGCCGAAGGCCGCCTTGATCGCGATCGGCAGGCCGTGCTCCTCGGCGAAGGCGACGACCTCGTCCGCGCCGGAGACCGGGTCGGGGGTGCCGGCGACTAGCGGGGCGCCGGCGCGCTGCGCGATGTGCCTCGCTGCGACCTTGTCGCCGAGGTCGCGGATGGCGTGCGGGGGCGGGCCGATCCAGGTCAGGCCCGCGTCGAGGACGGCCTGGGCGAACTCGGCGTTCTCCGAGAGGAAGCCGTAGCCGGGGTGGACCGCGTCCGCGCCGGAATCGGCGGCGGCCTGCAGGACCTTGGCGATGTCCAGGTAGCTCGTGGCCGGGGTGTCACCGCCCAGGGCGTATGCCTCGTCCGCCGCCCGTACGTGCAGGGCGTCCCGGTCGGGCTCGGCGTAGACGGCTACGCTCCCGATCCCGGCGTCCCGGCATGCCCGGGCAACGCGGACAGCGATTTCGCCACGGTTGGCGATGAGCACCTTGCGCACGATGGGTCCTTCCTTGGCGCTACGCCGCAACACACTGAACGCAGCGAGTTTAGGGACTGGCGACACCGCGTGCCGACCCGTTCCCTGGGGTGAGCTTGCCCACACGGAGCGTGCACGCGGCGATGGTGAGGGACCAAAGTCCGTTGGAATCCCAGGGTAGGCCCGGATTCCAGGGCTCCGGCTCGAGGCACGGTGTGGCCTAGGTCTCGAACTGCGGACGTCCGGCGGACCGTCAATTCTTTGTGGAGTCCCTACGAATGGGCGAGTGAAAGTTTTCGGGTGGGCACGGCGCGTGCGGATGCGCCGGCGCGGGTCCGGACGGGGTCGTGCACACCCCTTGCCCTCACGGTTACCCGTTAGTAGCGTGCCTGATGCCTCGGTACTCCTGGTAACAGCTCGTGATGACGGCGCATGACAGTGGAAGAAGTGGGGTGGGCCGGATGGTGGCGCGTAGACCGGTGGCTCTGGCGGCGGCGGTGGTCCTGATCCTGGAGGCGGCCGGGATCCTGCTGCTCAACTGGATCCTGAGCATCGTGGTGGACCGGCAGCAGATGTCGCTCGCGGGGCTCCAGCCGCGCGCGATGTCCGCCGGGGCGTGGATCGGCGGCGGGGTCTTCGGCGCCTTCCTGGCCTTCTGCGCGGTGGTTCTGCTCCGCAGCGCGCTGCGCGACCGCGCGCCCGGCGGGTTCTCGCGCATCGTGCTGATCGCCTGTGCCGTGGTGCACGGGGTGCTCGGGGCGTTCGCCGTCGGGCTGGTCGGCTGGGTGGCGTTCCTCGCGATGATGGTGGTGCTGGCGCTGCTGGTGCTGACCCTGGTGGCGTACGGGGAACCGCGCGACGCCGCTGCCGACGCCCCGGTCGCGGGCGGCTCACCCGCCTGACGCGCGCCCGCCGCACCGCCCGCCGCGGGTCTCGGCCCCGCCCCGAACTCCTGCCGCGGCGGGCCGAGTTGGATGCCCCTCCGGGGCGTGCGGCGTGCCCTTGTAGGCTCTGTGGGCTGTTGCCGGGGGCACGGCACGGGCTGAACAGGGGCAGAGGGGGAAAGGGCGCATGCGGCCGCATGACGCGCCGGCGGGCGATCCGCGACGTTTCGACGCCATCGGGCCGTACATCGTGCTGACCGCGCTGGACGACGCCGCCTCGCCGGTACCCGTACCCGAGCGCCGCTACGTGGCGCGCAGCGCGGACGGCGACCGCACGGTCCTGATCAGCCTGCCGCTGCCGGGCGTGGACGCCGGGCGGTTCCTGGCCGAGGCGGAGACCTCCCGTTATCTGCTCGGACGGTGGTCGGCGCCGGCCACCGAACTCGCCGCGCCGGGCGAGCCGCCCTGGCACGCCCGCCCCTATCTGCCCGTGCTGCCGCTGCCGGCCGCGCTCGCCGCGTACGGCGGGCCGCTGCCGGAGCGCACCGTACGGGCCATGGGTGCGGCCCTCGTGGAGACGCTGGCCATCGGGCACGGGCAGGGCCTGGCCCATGCCGGGGTCTGCCCGGCCGCGGTGCTGCTCGCCGCCGACGGGCCCCGGTTGACCTGCTTCGGCGCCGTCCGTACGGCTGCCGGGGACGGCGCGCCGCGCTCCGGGCTGCCGGGACTGGAGTCGGGCAGCCTGCCGCCCGAGCAGGCCGCCGGGGAGCGGCCGCTGCCGGCGGGGGACGTGTATGCGCTGGGGGCGACGCTGGCGTACGCCGCGACCGGCCACACCGTGCCCGAACGGGACGAGATCCCGGCCGGGTTGCGGGCCCTGGTCGGTGCCTGCCTGTCGCGCGACCCGGCGGCCCGACCGCGGCCGGCGGAGCTGCTGGACGCGCTGGTCCCGGCCGCCGGGACGGACGGAGCGGATGGACCGGTCGGTACGGGTGGAGCGAACGGGACGGGTGGAACGGACGGAGCGGAGGGGCCGGTGGACCGGGCCACGGCGGTGCTCGCCGCGGTACCCGCCGCCGCTCCCGCGCGCCCGGCCGCCGTCGCCGACGCCCCGGCGGACCGCGCCGCCGCGGTCCTCGGCCCCGGCTGGCTGCCCGGCCGGGTGATCGCCGCGCTGGCCCGGCAGTCCGCGGCGCTGCTGGCGGTGAACCTCCCCGAGGAGAGGCGGGCGGCCCCCGCGGCGCCCGCCCCCGCCCCGCCCGCCGAGACCCCGGTGCCGGCCGGCGCCACGCTGCCGATGTTTCCCGCCCACCGACAGCCGTCCCCCGCCCTCCGCCCGGCGTCCCCCGCCCTCCGCCCGGCGTCCCCCGCTCTCCGCCCGGCGTTGCCCACTCCCTGCCAGGACTGAAGCCCGTGCCGCTCCCGCTCACCCATGACGACCCGGCCGGGTTCGGCCCGTACCGGCCGATCGCCCGCCTCGGCAGCGGCGGTATGGGCACCGTCTATCTGGCCCGTTCGCCGGGCGGCCGGACCCTGGCGATCAAGACGATGCACGCCCGGATCGCCCGGGAGGCCGAGTTCCGCACCCGGTTCCGGCTGGAGGCGGACGCCGCCCGGGTCATCGGCGGGCGCTACGGCGCGCAGGTCGTCGACGCCGATCCGGCCGCCGAAACGCCCTGGCTGGCCACCGAGTACGTCCTCGGGCCGCCGCTCGACGAGGCGGTGGAGCGGGGCGGCCCGCTGCCCGAGGGGGCCGTACGGGCCCTGGGGGCCGGGCTGTGCGGCGCGCTCGGCCAGCTGCACCGGTCCGATGTGGTGCACCGCGACCTCAAGCCGTCCAACATCATGGTCACGGCGCACGGCCCGAAGGTCATCGACTTCGGCATCGCCCGCGCCCTCGGCGACGAGCGGCTGACGCACACCGGAGCCGCGGTCGGCACCCCGGCGTTCATGTCGCCGGAGCAGGCCGCCGGGCAGGAACACACCCCGGCCGGCGACGTGTTCGCGGTCGCCGGGGTGCTGGTGTTCGCCGCCACCGGGCGCGGCCCCTTCGGCGGCGGCCGGCCGGCAGATCTGCTCTACCGCGTGCGCTACGGCGACCCCGACCTCACCGGGGTCCCCGGCGCCCTGGTCCCGCTGCTCACCCGCTGCCTGTCCAAGGACCCCGCACAACGGCCCGCCACGTCCGAGCTGGCCGACCGACTCCACGACGGCGACGGGGAGTTCGCCGACCATCTGCCGGACGCGCTGCTGGCACTGATCGGCGGGCGGGCGAGCGAGGTCTGGCAGATCCGGCCGGAGCGGCTGCCCGCTCCGGCGGACGCCGCCACCCTGCCGCCGGTCCCGGCCGACGCCGGCCCGCGCGGCCTCTCCCGCCGCGGTCTGCTGACGGCCGGGGCGGGTACGGCGCTCGGGCTGGCGGGCGCCGGCGCCGGGCTGTGGGCCTGGCTCTCCTCGGGCGGCCCACAGCCCCAGGGGGCTTCGTACACCAAGCCGTCGCCGGGCCCCACGGTGCCGCCGCTCGCGAGGAAGAAGCTGGACTCGCTCTGGCAGAAGCAGATCGCCGAGCCGGAGAGGGACGCCACGCCCGGCAATCCCGCACCGCCGGCCGCTCTCGGCGACCTGGGTATGGCGTTCGCCGCCCAGGGGCCGGCCGGCTTCGACCCGGCGGCGGGGACCGTCCACTGGATCGCCGACGGAGACCTGGGCGGCTGGGAGGTCGCCGGCGACGGCACCCGCCTCTACAGCCTGCCCGCCATCACCCAGGCCGGCGCCAACGCCCCGCTGCGGATCGTGCCGATCGACCCCGCCACCGGCAAGGCGGGCCAACCGGCCGTCGAACTCGCCGACTTCAACGGCGTCACCCAGCTCAACCAGCTGCTCTGCGTCACCGCCGACACGTTCTACGTGGTGGCCTGCACGGGCCCGAGCAATGACATCTACTTCCAGCCGGACCGGCAGACCTGGTCCGTCGCCGCCGTCGACCGCGCGCACGGCACCGTGCGCTGGCGGCAGCGGCTGCCGGACCGCCCGCCCAAGGCCAAGTGGGTCGGATCCCTCCGCCTCTACTACCTCGCCGCCCAGGCCGTCGGCGAACGCCTGGTCCTGCTCTTCGAGACCAACGACGGGAAGATCCGCACCCAGGCCCGGGACACCCGCACCGGCGCCCTCGTCTGGGACCGGCCGTTCGCCGTCGGCCGGGACCTGGTACGGCCCCAACTGGCCACCGACGCCGGCCACGTCTACCTGGGCAACGGGCCGCTGCGCGCCCTGCGGCTGAGCGACGGCACGCCGGCCTGGGACAGCTCCGCCGCCCGCCCCGGGAAGACCTACGGGCCACCGGCGCTCAAGGGCGGCGTGCTGTACGCGGTGGAGAAGGGGCTCGGCGCCGTCGCGTTCGACGCGGCGAGCGGGGCGGTGCGCTGGACCCAGCAGGGCGGCGACGCCGGGCGGTCCGCCGTCTACGACCCCCCGGTCGTCGGCCCCGGCCACGTCTATGTCCACAGCAAGGCCGAGGGCGTGCTCCGGGCGGTCGGCCTTTCCTCGCACCTGACCGCCCACACGTACAAGACCTCCGCGGACCGCTTCGCCGCCCACGAGGGGGCCAAGGTGGTCCTCGCGGTCGGCGGCCACTACCTCGCCGCGTTCCCGCTCCAGTGACCGGTACCCGCCGGCCCGCGGCCGGCACGTCCCTCCGCCAGAAAGCCCCCATGCCATGAAACCCCTCGGCACCGGCGACCCGCTCCGCCTCGGCCCGTACCGCCTGCTCGGCGTGCTCGGCGAAGGCGGCATGGGCAAGGTCTACGTCGGCCAGGACGCGGCTGGCACCGTCGCCGCGGTCAAGGTGCTGCGGCCCGAACTCGCCCACGAGACCCAGCTCGCGCAGCGCTTCGTCCGCGAGGCGCAGGCGGCGCGGGCGGTCACCGGCACGGGCGTGGCGAACGTCCTGGGCGCGCAGACCGAGGGCGGGCGGCCGTGGATCGCCACCGAGTTCCTGGCCGGGCCGACGCTCGATCAGGCGGTGGAGGCGTACGGCCCGTTCGGCGAGGCGGCGGTGCGCGCGCTGGCCGCGTCCCTCGCGCTCACCCTGGCGGACATCCACGCCACGGGCCTGATCCACCGCGACCTCAAGCCGCCGAACATCGTGCTCACCTCGGCCGGTCCGCGCATCATCGACTTCGGCATCGCCCGGCCCGAGCACGGTCTGACCCTCACCACCACCGGCCAGGTCCCGGTCACCCCCGGCTACGGCGCCCCCGAGCAGGTCCTGGGCCGCCGGGTCGCCCCGCCGGCCGACATCTTCTCGCTGGGCGCCGTCCTGGCGTACGCGGCGACCGGCAAGCGGGTCTACGACGGCAGCCACATCGCCGCCGTCCAGTACGCGGTCGTCCACGAGGAGCCCGATCTCTCCGGCGTCCCGGAAACGCTCCGGGTGCTCATCGCGCCGCTGCTCGCCAAGGAGGCGGCGGCCCGCCCCGCGCCCGCGCAGATCGCCACCGCCTTCGCCCCGCCGCGGGGCGCCGAACGGGCCTGGCGGCGCGGGCCGGTGGCCCAGGAGATCAAGGAGCGGGAGAGCGGCATCCACGAGCTGACCACGCTGACGGCGGGTACGGACGCCGAGCCGCCGGTGTCCCGCCGCTGGCTGCTGATCGGCGCCGCGGCGGGCGGTGCGGTGCTCGCCGCGGGCGGCGGGGCGGCGGCGCTCTGGTGGCCGCGGCGGCGCCCGCCCGTCGCGAAGACCGACCTGTTCGCCTTTCCGCCGGCGGCCCGGACGCCGGTGGCGCATGTGCTGAAGGCGGACGACGGCGACTACGTCAACGGCGGCTCGCCGAAGGCGTTGTGGGGCCCGCTGAACGTCCTCGCTTCCGACACGCCCGCCCCGCTGCCCGTACGGGACGTCATCGTCTTCGGCGCGCTCGGCGGCGGTATCGCGGCCCACAACGTCGTGGACGGGAAGCGCCGTTGGGCCGCGCCGGGCATCCGCGCGGCCCGCCGCTACCTCTCGCTCTCCGACCGCCTGATCGCCGCCGTCGACGACCACGGCACGCTCCGGACGTTCGTCGCGACCACCGGCGAACCCCGCTGGACCGCCCCCGCCGAGGCGGACTCCCTGCTCGCCGCCGACGACCACGCGGTCTACGTCCTGACCAAGGACCACCGGCTGCGGGCCGTCGGCCGGTCCGACGCGCGGATCCGCTGGACCGCGCCGATCGACCCGCCGTTCCGCGGCAAGCTCCAGCCGCCCGGGGTGATCGCCGACGGCCGGCTGGTCCTGGGCACCCTCGACGGCCATGCGCTCGCCGTGGACACCGCCACCGGTCACCGGGCCTGGGACATCCGCAACCAGTCCGACCGCCACGTCCGTCCGGCGCTCTCCGGCTCCACCGTCTACTTCGGCGGCACCACGCTGACCGCCCGCCGGATCACCGACGGCAAGGAGCTGTGGCACGTCAAGGAGAAGGACTACCTCAACCGCCCCTCGCGCTACGGCGTGGTCACCGCCTACCCGGACGCGGTCTACGCGGCCTTCGAGAACCTCGAACACGACGACGGGACGGAGTCCACCCTGCCGATGAAGCGTCGGCCCGACGACGGCAAGGAGATCTTCCAGGTGCGCGGCAGCGCCGGCATCACGACGCCGGTCGTCGTCCAGGGCGGCGGCATCTGGACGATCTACACCGTCGGCCGAGGCATGCAGGCCAAGGTGGAGACCGTGGACCAGAACAGCGGCTACCCGGTCTGGAGCTACCAGCTGCCCGACTCACAGGGCCGCCAGTGGCTGTCCGCCGACGGCAACCGCGTCTTCGTGATGAACGACGGCGACCTGTGGGCGCTGCCGGTGTTCTGAGAGCGGTGCGGTATGAGTGTCCTCGACTTTCCCCCGCTGTATACAGGGACGTATACTCCGGCCATGAGTGATGCGATGATTCGGGTGTCGGCCGACGTGCGTGACCGTCTGGCGGTGATCGCGGAGTCCCGGGGAACGTCGATCCGTTCGTTGGTGCAGGAGTTCGCGGAGGAGACGCTGACGGAGGAGGAACGCCGGGAGCGGGCGGAGCGGACGCGTGCGTATCTGGCCGAGCACTTCGGTGTCGAGGTGAGCGACGAGGAGAGTGCGGCGATGGGCGCGCGGCTTCGCGCGGCGTTTGCGCAGCAGCAGGGCGCCGCCGAGTGATCCTGCACCATCTCGTTCTCGACACGCCGGCTCTCGCGGCGCTCGCGGGGAACAGGCAGGTGTCCGCGCTGATCCACCGAGCCCACGCGGAGGCGGACACCCGCTTATGGGTGCCGGTGCTCTCCGTTCTGGAGGCCGACCGGAAGCATCTGGGGATCGCCGAGCACGTCGGGCAGCTGGAGGTCATCCACACCCTCGACTTGGACTACCCGGCGATGCTGTCGGTGGCTCAACTCCACCGCGACGGAGTGCCGCTGGGCATCGGTGCTGCCATCCATGCCGCCCGGAACCTTCCCGAGTGGGGTGCGGACGCGCTGGTCGCCACGGTCGAGCCGAAGGCGTACGAGGGGCGCGGGGTGCCCGTCTTCGACCTCAACCGCTGATCAGCCGTCACCTTGGGCGCCGACGCGCTCCCGGTACCCCGCTCAGGCCCACAAATCCGTGATGGCGATGTCCAGGTCGGCCAGCAGCTGGCGGAGCAGCGGCAGGGAGAGGCCGATGACGTTGCCCGGGTCGCCGTCGATGCCGTCGATGAAGGGGGCCGAGCGGCCGTCGAGGGTGAACGCGCCGGCCACGAAGAGGGGTTCGCCGCTGGCCACGTAGGCGGCGATCTCGGCGTCGCTGGGCTCGCCGAAGTGGACCGTGGTGGACGCGGTGGCCGAGACCCGGCGGTCGGAGGCGGTGTCGATCACGCAGTGGCCGGTCTGCAGGATGCCGGAACGGCCGCGCATGGACTTCCAGCGGGCGGTGGCGTCCTCGGCGTCCGCGGGCTTGCCGAGCGCCCGGCCGTCCAGCTCCAGGACCGAGTCGCAGCCGACGACCAGCGCGCCCGCGGCCTCCGGCCGGGCGGCGACCGCGGCGGCCTTGGCCTCGGCCAGGACGCGGGCCAGCTCGCCGGGCGTCGGGGCGCTGACCGCGTCCTCGTCGACACCGCTTATGACGACCTCGGGCGCCAGTCCGGCCTGCCGGAGCAGGCCCAGACGGGCGGGGGACTGGGAGGCGAGGACAAGGCGGCGGGGGCGGGGCGCTTCGGTCATGCCGGCCATCGTACGGAGCGGGCGGCGGGTGCCGGTGCGGCCGGGGGTGTCCCGCGGTCGGTCAGGGGGCCGCGGCGCCCCTGCGGCGCCGGGCGATCCGCAGCGCGAGCCAGCCGAGGAGCGCGCCGATCGCGGCGCCCAGGGTGTTGTGGGCCCAGTCGGCGGGCTGGCAGTCCCGTACGGGGTCGAGGGTCTGGAGCAGTTCGACGCCGGCCCAGGTGGCGGAGACCAGGAGGGGGACGGCCAGCGCGCGCCGGGTCGCCAGGACGCCGCAGAGCGCGGGCGGGATCCAGAGCAGGACGTTGACGAGCTGGTGGCCGGGGCCGGCGCCCAGGGTGCGGACGCCGGCGCCGCCCTCGACGACGCACTCGTGCAGCCGCCGGAGCACGCTGGGCGCGATCTGGTCGGGGAGGGTGATCGCGAAGCACAGGCCGCCGGTGAGCAGCAGCAGGAGCGTGGGGACGGGGGCCCAGCCCCGGCGGCGGGCGAGCGGGCGCCAGGACAGTAGGGCCAGGGGGACGACCAGGACGCACAGCCCGGCCATGACGAGGGCGTGGACGCGGGGGGACATCGGCGCGGGCCCCCGCTAGGCGGTGACGAGACGCCGGCGGAGCTTCTGCTCGGTGGCCTGGTCGAGGCCGAGTCCCTTTCTCAGATAGCCGTCGAAGGTCCCGTACTTGGCCGTGACCTCGTTGAACGCGGCGTCGAGATAGCCGGCGCGGACGCCGAGCACCGGTTCCAGCAGCTGCGGGTCCTTGACCTTGCCGGCGGCCTGAAGCTGCGCCAGCTCGTGGTCGTTGGCGGCCTGGAGGTAGTGGTTGGAGGCCAGGTAGTCCTGGTCCACGGTGGCGCGCGGGACGCCCGCGGCGGTCAGCAGGAGGGCGCTCATCCAGCCGGTGCGGTCCTTGCCCTGGGTGCAGTGGTAGAGGACCGGCCCGGAGCCGTGGGCGATGTCCCGCACCGCCGCGCCGAACTCCCTGCTCGCGCTCGGATCGCTGACCAGCCAGGCGTAGTACGAGGTCATCAGCTGCCCGCCCCTGCCGCCGCCGAGCAGCTTCTGCTGGGCCGCTGGGCCGCCCTTGACGACCTCGCCCATGGTCCTGGCCATGTCGCTGTCGGGGTTGTAGACCGGGAGCGCGGTGCGCCGGACACCGGCGGGGATCTGGTCCTGGGCGGTGGCGACCTCGACGGGGGAGCGGAAGTCGAGGTCCTGGGTGATGTGGTCCGCGGTGAGCGTCTGCTGTTCGGCGGGGGTGAGGGTGTTGAGGGCGTCGGCGCGGTAGACGACGCCGTGGCGGATCTCGTGTCCGTCGGCGGTCCGGTAGCCGCCCAGGTCGCGGGCGTTGGGGGCGTCGCGCAGACCCATGGAGCGGGGGGCGGGGGCGGGGCCGCCGGCCGCCGCGGTCGGCGTGTGGTGGGCGGGGCGGGAGCCGCAGGCGACCGCGCCGGTGGCGAGCAGGGCGATACCGGCCGCCGCCGCTGTCAGCCGGGTCGCGGTGCGCCTCGGGCTCTTATTAATGCTGGCCATTAGGCGAATGTAGAGGCGGCGGCCGTGAATTGTCGATGAGTGCCCGCAAAACCACAGCGAACGCACAGGGGCCGGAAAGGGCCGGAAAGGACCGGAAAGGGGGTCGGGAGGGGCCGGAAAGGGGAAACGGCGGCCCGGCGCCCTTCCGGCCGGTGCCGCCGTTTTCGGATCTTTCCGGTCCTTTCTGGCCCTTCCGGTCCCTTTCCGTACCGCGATCCTCCCGCTCCGCCACGGTCGCGTACGGAGGCTTACTCCGAAAAGCCGCCATTCCGGCCGGCGGTCACTTCTTCAGCACGGCCTCCATCACCGACTTCGCGATCGGACCGCCCAGCTTTCCGCCGGCGATCTCCGCGCGCGGGATGTCCATGTTCTTCGGGTCGACGAAGACGGCGACCGCCACCGGGGAGGTGCCGTCGGCCTGCTTGGCGTACGAGACGAACCAGGCGTACGGGCGCTCGTCGTCGACGTTCACACCGTGCTGCGCGGTGCCGGTCTTGCCGCCGACCGTCACGCCGTCGATCTTCGCCTTCGAGGCGGTGCCGTCCGAGACGGTGTACTCCATCATTTCCTGCACCTTCTTCGCGGTGCTCTCCGAAACCGCCTGCGGGGACTTCGGATTCAGCGGCGCCGGGTCGAACTTCTCGATCGTGGACAGATCCGGGCCGCGCAGCTCCTCGACCATGAACGGCTTCATCACCTTGCCGTTGTTGGCGATTCCGGCGGCGACCATCGCCATCTGGAGCGGGGTGCTGGTGAGGTCGCCCTGGCCCATACCGGTCAGCGCGGTCTTCGGCTGGTCGAGCTTGGCGGGGTAACCGCTTTTCGCGGAACGGACGGGGATGAACTGCTCCGCGTTGAAGCCGAACTTCTCCGCCGTCTCGCGCATCTTGTCCGTCCCGAGCTTGTGCGCGGCGTCCAGGAAGACGTTGTTGCAGGACCACTGCATGCCGGTCTTCATCGACGCCTTGTCGCAGGGCGCCCCCGCGACGTCGTTGCCGACCTGGGTGCGGGTCTGCGGGAGGGTGTACGGGGCGGGGGCGCCGGAGGAGGCGTTGATGTCGGTGACCGTGCCGTGCTCCAGGGCCGCGGCGGCGGTGAGGATCTTGAAGGTCGAGCCGGGCGGGTAGATCTCGCGCAGCGCGCGGTTGTTCATCGGCTTGCCCGCGTCGTGGTCGAGCGCCTCGAACTTCCCGCCCTCCGCGAAGGTCTGCCCGGCGAAGACCGACGGGTCGTACGACGGCGTGCTGGCCAGCGCCAGGATCCTGCCGGTCCGCGGGTCGAGGGCGACCACCGCGCCGGTGGCCTTCAGATCGGTCAGCCCCTTGTACGCCGCCTGCTGCGCCTTCGCGTTGATGGTGGTGAGGACATCGCCGCCGCGCGGCTTCTCGCCGGTCAGCATCCCCCGCGCCCGGTTGAAGAAGAGTCGGTCGTCCTTGCCGCTGAGCACCTTCTTGTAGACGCCCTCCAGCATGGTCTCGCCCGCCGCCTGCCTGGCGTAACCGGTGACCGGGGCGTACATCGCGCCGTCGGTGTAGGTGCGCTTGTACCTGTAGTCGCCGCCGGTCTCCGCGGACCCGGTGATCGGCTTGCCGTCCACGATGATGTTGCCGAGCGGATACGAGTACGCCTCGATGTTGACCCGCGAGTTGTTGCTGTCGTTCGCCAGTTGGTCGCCCTTGACGAACTGGACCCAGGTCACCCGGACCAGCAGGGCGAGCACCAGCACCCCGGAGAAGACGGCTATGTGTCTGAGCGGCCTGTTCATCGATCTCCCCACTAGCCGGCGGCCGGCCGGTCGCCGCGCGGCCGCATGCCCGAATTGCGCTATCAGGAGAGAAAGATGCGAATTCGGCGGCTGCGGTTGCAGAAGGGGGAAATGGGGCGCTCTCGGGCCCGGGGGCGGCGGGCGTGCGGCGGTCACCTCACCAGGAGCACCAGCGTCCCCACCATGACCGCCGTGGCCAGCACGAAGCCCAGCCGACGGAGCTTCGCCTGCGCTTCGCGCAGCTCCTCGGAGGGTTCATCGGGCGGATCGGACCACAGCATGACTTCGATCTTCGCGCCCGACACGGCGGCGG
>NZ_JBNHIN010000007.1:6885-15543 GCF_050054615.1 Streptomyces sp. YGL11-2 | reverse complement strand
CCCCCCCCCCCCCCCGCACCGCGAAGGACTAGTCAGTGCACGATGCACCGACCGGATCCCGCCAATGTCAGCGTGGCCAGAAACTGGTCCGCCAGGCTCCCGGCCCCGGGTGCGGCAGCCGCGAGCGCGCCGGGACCGTCGCCGCCGGATCCGCCCACTCCGAACGCCGCTCCGGCCTGCCCGGCGCGACTGCCGCGGCGGCAGCCGCGCGGGCCTGAACCACCGCCAGTGCGGCGGCCAGCTCCTCGGGTGTGGGATTGCCCCGTACGACCTTGATCATCGTCAACCGACCTCCTACGGCGGACTACAGCCGGACTACAGCGGGATGTTGCCGTGCTTCTTCGGCGGCAGCGCCTCGCGCTTGTTGCGCAGCGTGCGCAGCCCGCGGACGATGTGCCGGCGCGTCTCGGACGGCATGATCACCGCGTCGACATAGCCCCGCTCGGCCGCGACGTACGGGTTCAGCAGGGTGTCCTCGTACTCCTGGATCAGCTCCTGGCGGCGGGACTCCTGCTGCTCGGTGTCCTCGATCGCGGCGAGCGTGCGCCGGTGCAGGATGTTGACCGCGCCCTGGGCGCCCATGACCGCGATCTGCGCCGTCGGCCAGGCCAGGTTCAGGTCCGCGCCCAGGTGCTTGGACCCCATGACGTCGTACGCGCCGCCGAACGCCTTGCGGGTGATGACGGTGATCAGCGGGACCGTCGCCTCCGCGTACGCGTAGATCAGCTTGGCGCCGCGCCGGATGATCCCGTCGTACTCCTGGTCCGTGCCCGGCAGGAAGCCCGGCACGTCGACGAACGTCAACACCGGGACGTTGAACGCGTCGCAGGTGCGCACGAACCGCGCGGCCTTCTCGCTCGCGTTGATGTCCAGGCAGCCCGCGAACTGCATCGGCTGGTTGGCCACGATGCCCACCGAGTGGCCCTCGACGCGCCCGAACCCGGTGATGATGTTCGGCGCGAACAGCGCCTGGGTCTCCAGGAATTCGTTGTCGTCCAGGATGTGCTCGATCGCGGTGTGCATGTCGTACGGCTGGTTGGCCGAGTCCGGGATCAGCACGTCCAGCTCGCGGTCCGCGTCCGTCACCGCCAGGTCCGCCTCCTCGGGGAAAGCCGGCGGCTCGGAGAGGTTGTTGGACGGCAGGTACGACAGCAGCCCCTTGACGTACTCGATGGCGTCCTTCTCGTCGCCCGCCATGTGGTGCGCCACGCCCGACGTGGTGTTGTGCGTCCGGGCGCCGCCCAGCTCCTCGAAGCCGACGTCCTCGCCCGTCACGGTCTTGATGACGTCCGGTCCCGTGATGAACATGTGCGACGTCTGGTCGACCATCACCGTGAAGTCCGTGATGGCCGGCGAGTACACCGCGCCGCCCGCGCACGGGCCGACGATCAGCGAGATCTGCGGCACCACGCCCGACGCGTGCACATTGCGCCGGAAGATCTCCGCGAACAGGCCGAGGGCGACCACGCCCTCCTGGATGCGGGCGCCGCCGCCGTCGTTGATCCCGATGACCGGGCAGCCGTTCTTCAGCGCGAAGTCCATCACCTTGACGATCTTCTCGCCGTAGACCTCGCCCAGCGAACCGCCGAAGATCGTGAAGTCCTGCGAGTACACGCACACCGGCCGGCCGTCGACGGTCCCGTACCCGGTGACGACCCCGTCCCCGTACGGGCGGTTCTTCTCGATGCCGAAATTCGTCGACCGGTGCCGGGCGAACTCGTCGAGCTCGACGAACGAGCCCTCGTCCAGGAGCAGCTCGATGCGCTCACGCGCCGTCAACTTCCCCTTGGCGTGCTGCTTTTCGACCGCGCGGGCGGAACCGGCGTTCGTGGCTTCGTCGACCCGCCGCTGCAGATCCGCCAATTTGCCCGCGGTGGTGTGGATGTTTGCTTCCGGCTCGGACATCGGGATGCGGCTCCTGCTCGTCCTGGACTGGCACTCGTACGGAGGGTGGTACGGGTGTGGCTACCGACTCGTAGCGTATCGGCGGGACTGCTCTGCGGCACTGCGTCGTTGACCACACCTAGGCTGGCCCCATGACGCCTCAACCACCGGAAAACCGGGACAAAGACGCCGGCCGCTGGAGCGATCTGGACCGCCCGCCGCTCAACGCCGCCGCGCTGCGCCGGGCCCTCCTGCGCCCCGGCTCGCTCTGGTCCTCACTGGACGTCGTCCCCGTGACGGGCTCGACCAACACCGACCTGGCGGCGCGGGCCGGCAGCCTCACCGAGGGCGCCGTCCTGATCGCCGAGGAGCAGTCCGCCGGCCGCGGCCGGCTCGACCGCCGCTGGTCGGCGCCGCCCCGCTCCGGCCTCTTCCTCTCCGTCTACCTCACGCCCCGCGTCCCGCACGACCGCTGGGGCTGGCTGCCGCTGCTGACCGGCGTGGCCGTCGCCTCGGCGGTCGCCCGCTCCGCCGGTGTCGACACCACCCTCAAGTGGCCCAACGACCTGCTGGTGACTGTGGACGGAACCGAGCGCAAGGCCGGCGGCATCCTCGCCGAACGGGCCGCCGACGGTGTGGTCGTCGGCATCGGCCTCAACGTCTCGCTCACCGCCGAGGAACTCCCCGTCCCCACCGCCGGCTCGCTCGCCCTGGCCGGCGCCCGCAACACCGACCGGGACCCGCTGCTGCGGGCCGTCCTCCGCTCGCTGGAGCACTGGTACGGCGCATGGCAGGAGGCGAACGGCGACCCCGGCGCCAGCCGCGTCCAGGAGGCGTACGCCGCCGGCTGCGCCACCCTCGGCCGCTCCGTGCGCGCGGAGCTGCCCGGCGACGAGACCCTCCAGGGCGAGGCCGTGGCCCTCGACGCGGACGGCCGCCTCGTCCTGGCCACCGCGGACGGCGTCCAACGGCCGGTGGCCGCCGGCGACATCATCCACCTGCGGCCCACCAGCGGGGACGGCTACTCCGCGCCGTGACGCGTCGTGGCGGACGGCGCGGCGCCCGCCCGTTGTGGCCGACGGCGGCCGGCGCCGCGCGGTTCCCTTCCGGCGCCCGCCCAACACGTACGCGTCAGGGGAACGCAGCGACCACGTGAGGCAGAGCACACCTGCCGTATCGTGGGGGCGGTCCGTCAGGGAACGGATCATGGGCGAGCAGTGATCGGAAGGGCAGTGCGCACGGATCGGACAGGGAGCGGCCGGTGACCGGCGACGACGCGGGGGCCCCCCCGCGCGGCGCGGACACCGGGGGCGATGCGGTGGCCGTGCCCACCGGCGACCCGGCAAGTGACCCCGCGGGGACCGGAACGGACCCGGCGGGGACCGGGGGCGACGGCGGCACCGCCACCGACGACACCGGCAATGACGGCGGCACCGGCAACGCCGACGACACCGGCAATGACGGCGACGACGGCAATGACGGCGACGACAGCGACAACAGCGACAACAGCAACAACATCGCCGTCAAGCTCGAACAACTCATCCTCGGCGCCGACCGCCGGTACACGCCGTTCCAGGCGGCCCGCAGCGCCGGCGTCTCCATGGACCTCGCGGCCCGCTTCTGGCGGGCGATGGGCTTCGCCGACATCGGCCAGGTCAAGGCGCTCACCGAGGCCGACGTGCTGGCCCTGCGCCGGCTGGCCGGTCTCGTCGAGGCGGGACTGCTGAGCGAGGCGATGGCCGTCCAGGTCGCCCGGTCCACCGGCCAGACCACCGCCCGGCTCGCGGACTGGCAGATCGACTCCTTCCTGGAGGGGCTCACCGAGCCGCAGGACTCCGGGCTGACCCGTACGGAGATCACCTATCCGCTGGTCGAGCTGCTGCTCCCGGAGCTGGAGGAGTTCCTCGTCTACGTCTGGCGGAGGCAGCTCGCGGCGGCCACCGGCCGGGTCGTCCAGGCCCAGGACGACGCGGAGATGGTGGACCGGCGGCTCGCCGTCGGGTTCGCCGACCTGGTCGGCTTCACCCGGCTGACCCGGCGGCTGGAGGAGGAGGAACTGGGCGAGCTGGTCGAGGCGTTCGAGACCACCGCCGCCGACCTGGTCGCCGCGCACGGCGGGCGGCTCATCAAGACGCTCGGCGACGAGGTGCTGTTCGCGGCCGACGACGCGGGCGTCGCGGCGGAGATCGGGCTGCGGCTGATCGAGACCATGACCCACGACGAGACGATGCCCGAACTGCGCGTCGGCATCGCGTTCGGCACGGTCACGACCCGGATGGGCGATGTCTTCGGCACCACCGTCAATCTGGCCAGCCGGCTCACCTCGATAGCGCCGAAGGACACCGTCCTGGTCGACGAGGCGTTCGCGGAGGAACTGGGGCGCACGGGCGAGGCGCCGGTCTCCGAGGCGGACGCCGCGGCGGCGGAGAAGGCGGCGCAGGAAGGCACCGGCAGCCCGCCGCCCCCGTACCGCTTCGCGCTCCAGCCGATGTGGCAGCGCCCGGTGCGCGGCCTGGGCGTCGTGGAGCCGTGGCTGCTGACCCGGCGAGGCTGAGGGGCGCTCCGGCCGTTCGCCGGCGGCCCCTGCCGTAACGGGCGCCGGGATGACATCATCGCCGTCGGATCGTGTCAACGATCGTTAACCGGACGCGGTCGTGCCATCGGATGCGGGAGGGCTGTATGCAGCGGTACGGGGCGGATGAATGGGTCGGCGTCGAGCGCCACGGCTTCGTGGCGGAGCTGGTGATGGACCGGCCGAAGGCGATGAACGCGGTGTCCACGGCCATGGCGGAGGCGCTGGCCGAGGCGTGCGCCGCGCTGGCCGCCGACCCGTCCGTACGGGCGGTGGTGCTCAGCTCCACCCATGAGCGGGCGTTCTGCGTGGGCGCCGACCTCAAGGAGCGCAACTCCTTCACGGACGCGGACCTGATGCGCCAGCGCCCGCGCACCCGCGCCGCCTACACGGGCGTACTGGAACTGCCGATGCCCACCATCGCCGCCGTCCACGGCTTCGCGCTCGGCGGCGGCTACGAGCTGGCGCTGGCCTGTGACCTGATCGTCGCGGACGGCACGGCGGTGGTCGGGCTGCCGGAGGTGTCGGTGGGCGTCATCCCGGGCGGCGGGGGGACGCAGCTGCTGCCGCGCCGGGTGGGTGCGGCACGCGCCGCCGAGCTGGTCTTCACCGCCCGGCGGGTGCCGGCGGCCGAGGCGGCCGGGCTGGGGCTGGTCGACCAGCTCGTGGCGGACGGCGAGGACCGGGCCGAGGCGCTGGCGCTGGCGGGCCGGATCGCCCGCAACTCGCCGGTGGGGCTGCGCGCGGCGAAGCGCGCCCTGCGGCTCGGGCACGGGCTGGATCTACGGACCGGGCTGGATCTTGAGGACGGCGCCTGGCGGAGCGTGGCGTTCTCGGGTGACCGGGCGGAGGGTGTCGCGGCCTTCAACGAGAAGCGGGAGCCGGACTGGCCCGGGGAGTGAGGCCGGCGCCTGTCCCGCCGGACAGGCCCTGGGCGCCGCCGGGGGCTCGGCGGTCCGGCGGTCGCCCCTGAGAGTGTCGGTTCTCCGCCGGAAGGGGCGAATCGGGCCAATCATTCCTACGCTGTACTACAGAGCGTGCTCACGGTGACGGAATGCGAGGATCCGGTGACGGGCGAGGGCGATACGAGGCTGCGGGCCGTGGTGGAGCTGGCCCAGGCGATGGCCGCCGTGCACACGCTGTGCGACTCGGCGCGGGCAGCGGCGCAGGGGGCGCGCCAGGCTCTGGGGGGCTCCTTCGCGGCGATCTCGCAGTGGGAGCGCGAGCTCGGGCAGCTCCGGGTGCTGGTCAACGTCGGCGAACTCGCCCCGGGGGAGCGGGAGTTCCCGGACGACGAGACGTATCCGGTGCACGAGTTCCCGGAGATCGTCGGCTATCTGCACGAGCAGTGGGCGGGCGGCGGCGAGCCCAACGCCTGGGTGGAGGTGGCCGACGGCGAGCCCGGCGGCGTGCCGCCCGCGGAGGGTCGCTACAACCACCAGAGGGTGGCCGCGCTGCGCCGCCGCGGCCGGGGCTGCTGCGTGGTGGCGCCGATCGTGCTGCACGGCCGGGCGTGGGGCGAGCTGTATGTGGCGCGGCGGGCCGGGGAGCCGGTGTTCCGGCGGGCGGACGCCGACTTCGCGACCGTGCTCGCCGCGGTCACGGCCGCCGGCATCGCGCAGACCGAACGCCTGGCGGAGGCCCGGCTGCTCGCCTTCACCGACGCGCTGACCGGCCTCGCCAACCGCCGGGCCGTCGACATGCGGCTGGACGAGGCGCTGGAGCTGCACCGCGCGGAGGGGGTGGTGGTCAGCCTGGTGGTGTGCGATCTGAACGGGCTGAAGCGGGTGAACGACTCGCGCGGCCATGCGGTCGGCGACCGGCTGCTGGAGCGCTTCGGTTCGGTGCTGTCGCTGTGCGGGGCGATGCTGCCGGGCACCCTCGCGGCGCGGCTCGGCGGGGACGAGTTCTGTCTGCTGGCGGTCGGGCCGCGGTCCGACGAGGTGGTCAAGGTGGCCGGTGAACTGTGTGACCGGGCAGGCGAGTTGGACCTGGGCGAGGGGGTCGCGGTGGGGGTCGCCTCGACCGGCGACCCGATCGGCGCGGTGCCCAGCGCGCGCCGGCTCTTCCGGCTCGCGGACGCCGCGCAGTACCGGGCCAAGGCGGCGAAGTCGGGGGAGCCGGTGGTGGCCGGGCGGCACGGCGGGGCGGACGACCCGGTCGTACGGCTGGCGGACTCGCCGGAGCCGCCGCCGGGTCCGGAACGCCGGCGGTTCCGGAGATGAGGTGCCGGGGCGCGGCGGCGGAGGGGTGTCCCGGGGGCGATGATCGGTAAGGGGTGATCCGGAAATCGGGTGGTGACATCCAGCGATTCAGTCTCTAGGGTGCCTGAATATGGATATGCACACTGTGGTGCTGGGGACGTCCGGCACCACCGCACAGGACGTCATCGCGGTGGCCCGCGGCGCGGCCCGGATCGAGCTGTCCGAGGAGGCCCGCACGGCCGTCGCCGCCTCCCGCGCCTTCATCGACGAGCTCGCCGCCAAACCGGACCCGGTCTACGGCGTCTCCACCGGCTTCGGCGCGCTCGCCGTACGCCACATCAGCCCCGAGCTGCGCGCCCAGCTCCAGCGCAACATCGTGCGCTCGCACGCGGCCGGCATGGGCCCGCGGGTGGAGCGCGAGGTGGTCCGCGCCCTGATGTTCCTGCGGTTGAAGACCCTGGCCTCCGGGCACACCGGCGTCCGCCCGCTGGTCGTCGAGACCATGGCCGCCCTCCTGAACGCCGGCATCACCCCGGTCGTGCACGAGTACGGCTCCCTCGGCTGCTCCGGCGACCTCGCGCCGCTCTCGCACTGCGCGCTGACGCTGATGGGCGAGGGCGAGGCGGAGGGCCCCGACGGCGTCGTACGGCCCTCCGGCGAGCTGCTCGCGGAGCACGGCATCGCCCCCGTCGAACTGCGTGAGAAGGAGGGGCTGGCCCTCCTCAACGGCACCGACGGCATGCTCGGCATGCTGGTGATGGCCTGCGCCGACCTCGCCCGGCTGTTCACCTCCGCGGACGTCACCGCGGCCCTCTCCCTGGAGGCGCTGCTCGGCACGGACAAGGTCCTCGCCCCCGAGCTGCACGCCATCCGGCCGCACCCCGGCCAGGCCGCCTCGGCCGCCAACATGCTGAAGGTGCTGGCCGGATCCGGCTTCACCGGCCACCACCAGGACGACGCCCCGCGCGTCCAGGACGCGTACTCGATCCGCTGCGCCCCGCAGGTCGCCGGCGCCGGCCGGGACACCCTCGACCACGCCCGCCTGGTCGCCGACCGCGAGCTGGCCGCCGCCGTCGACAACCCGGTCGTGCTGCCCGACGGCCGGGTCGAGTCCAACGGCAACTTCCATGGCGCACCGGTCGCCTACGTCCTGGACTTCCTGGCCGTCGCCGCCGCCGACCTGGGCTCGATCGCGGAGCGCCGGACCGACCGGCTGCTGGACAAGAACCGCTCGCACGGGCTGCCCGCCTTCCTGGCCGGGGACCCCGGCGTCGACTCGGGCCTGATGATCGCCCAGTACACCCAGGCCGCGCTGGTCAGCGAGCTGAAGCGGCTGGCCGCGCCGGCGTCGGTGGACTCCATCCCGTCCTCCGCGATGCAGGAGGACCACGTCTCGATGGGCTGGTCGGCGGCCCGCAAGCTGCGGACCGCGGTCGACAACCTGACCCGGGTCCTCGCCGTCGAGCTCTACGCGGCGACCCGCGCCATCGAGATGCGCCAGGGCCTGACCCCGGCGCCGGCCACCCGCGCCGTCCTGGACGCCATACGCGCCGCGGGCGTCCAGGGTCCGGGCGAGGACCGCTTCCTGGCGCCGGACCTGGAGGCCGCGTACGGCTTCGTCCGGGACGGGAAGCTGGTGGACGCCGTGGAGTCGGTGACCGGGCCGCTGGTATGACGCTCCGTCAGGAGTGCGGTCCGGCAGGCGGTCGGGCGGTATGACGCGCCGACCCGCGGCCGTCCGGGCCGCCGCCGGCGGGCCCTCCGGGTCCGCGCGCGGGCTCAGACGGCTTCGTCGCGGGTGCGGCGTACCGAGTAGCTGACCAGCGCGGCGCCGAGCGCCAGGCAGGCGGCGCCGCCGATCACGTACGGCGTGGTGTCCGGGCTGCCGGTGTCGGCGAGGCGGTGCCCCCGGCCGCCGTCGGGCGCGATGCCGCCGGGGTGCGTGGTGGTGGAGTGGCTCTCGGTGCTCTGCCGGTCCCGGGCGGCGCCGCCCGGGTG
>NZ_JBNHIN010000007.1:0-6761 GCF_050054615.1 Streptomyces sp. YGL11-2 | reverse complement strand
CCCCCCTTTTGGCCCGCCCGGCTGTCCGCGGCACCCGATCGGCCGGGTGTCCCGGAGAGTTCCGCCTGGCCGGCACCGGCCGGTACGGAGGCCGCCCGCAGACCGGAATGTGTTGCTCCGTCATCTCCCACGATCGCGTTGGCGGACGGCACGAACCACAGGGCGAGCAGCACCGATCCCGCGGCAGCGGCGGTCAGTAGTGGTCGTCGTGCGGTCACGAAAGCTATCCCCCTTGTGGGTTCGGCGAATTGGCCGTTGACCTCAGATGTTAGTGACCGCCGCGGGTCGCGGGGAAGTCGGGACCCGTACGTGCTTACGCTCCGTGCTATGAGCAATGGTGAGACATCACGTTTTGTGCGGCTTCACGTCGAACTGGTCATGGAGATCACCGACGCCGACCAGCTGACCGGCGCCGCTCTCGACCACATCAACGCCGACCCGACGCTCCCGGAAGAAGAGCGCCGGCAGTCCGAGGAAACGGTGAGAGACGATCCGGCGGAGGCGCTGGCCCACCTCGTCGATCCTTTCGACCTGGTCACCAGAGTGCCCGGAACCGAGCTCGCGCAGGCTTCCTGGAGCAGCGAGGAGATGACCGACTACGACCCCGACGCCGAGTGGGACGCGGCGGAGTGGGATCTGGCCGACGACGCGGACGGGGAGGGCTGACCGGGCGACCGCAGCCCCCGTCCCCCCGTCGGCCGGCGGCGGCGCACCCACCGCCCGGCGACCACGCGACGACCACCCCACGGCCCCCGTACGGCACCCCGCCGTACGGGGGCCGATGACGTGGGGGGCGGAGCGTCGTTATGCGGTCGGGGACTGTGACGCCGGCCATGGCCGGACGGCGGGGGGTGTGGCACGATCTGCGGCAATTCCCGAATATTGGCCTTTTTGCCGCATTGAGTGGCCTTCCCCACATTCATCCCAGGGATGGAACGGGCGAATCGGAAAAGGCGTTCACAGGGAGTCGGCCGGAATGCCTGCGTCCAGATATGCCTGCGTTCAGTTGGCGGCTCGCTCGGGGATTTTTCGCAATCTGTAGCAATGGAGAAGCGTGTGATGACGGACAGCAAGCGCCGCAAGGGCCTGATAGCCAGTGCCGCGCTGCTCGGGGGCGTACTCACGGTCGCCGCGGGTGGTACCAGCAGCGCCGCAGACCACAGTGACGCCGCGAACGCCGGCCACCACGAGAGCACCCAGCAGGTGGACGACGCGGCCTCCCAGGCAGCCTCGCAGGCGAACATCGACATCGTGCCGGGGGACGGCGCGACCGACGTCGGGACCGGCGGCACCAAGGTGACGGTCAGTGGCGGCAAGCTCACCGACGTGACCATGGCCACGGTGAACGGCGGCCGGACGGTCGCCGGCACCCTGTCCGCCGACGGCACCTCCTGGCGGCCCCAGCAGGCGCTGGCCCACTCGACCGCGTACAAGATCACCGCGCAGGCCGTGGACTCCCAGGGCCGTAAGGCCGTGGCGAACTCCACCTTCAGCACCGGGTCCCCGGCGAACATGTTCATCGGGCACTTCACGCCGGAGGACGGCTCGACCGTCGGCGTCGGCATGCCGGTGTCGATCAACTTCGACAAGCCGGTCAGGGACCGCGCGGCCGTCCAGTCCGCGATCAGCGTGGTGTCGAGCAGCAACCAGCAGGTCGTCGGCCACTGGTTCGGCGACAAGCGGCTGGACTTCCGCCCGAAGGACTACTGGAAGCCGAACTCCCACGTCACCATGAAGCTCGGCCTGAACGGCGTCGAGGCGTCCCCCGGCGTCCGTGGCGTCCAGAACAAGACCGTCGACTTCACCGTCGGCCACTCGCAGGTCAGCACCGTCGACACCAAGACGCACATGATGACCGTGGTGCGCGACGGCAAGGTGCTCCGGACCGTCCCGATCTCGTCCGGCGACAAGGACCACCCGACCTACAACGGCCAGATGGTCATCTCCGAGAAGTACCAGCAGACCCGGATGAACGGCGCGACCGTCGGCCTAACCAAGAAGGACGGCAAGGGCGAGTACGACATCCCCGACGTCCCGCACGCCATGCGGCTGTCGAACTCCGGCACCTTCATCCACGGCAACTACTGGGGCAAGGGCGTCTTCGGCAAGGTCAACACCAGCCACGGCTGCATCGGCCTCCAGGACGTCCAGGGCGCCAAGGACCAGTCGACCGACGGCGCGTGGTTCTTCAACAACTCGCAGGTCGGCGACGTCGTCAAGGTGATCAACTCCCCGGACCGGACCATCCAGCCGGACAACGGGCTCAACGGATGGAACATGTCCTGGGCGCAGTGGGTCGCGGGCAGCGCCGTCTGACCGGCCGCCCCGCGGGGTGACCTGACCTGACCGACGCCCGGCGTCGCCGTGATCGCGGCGCGCCGGGCGTCGTGCTGTGCGTACGGGGCGGCGCGCGGTGTGCGGCCGGCGGGCGGCAGCCGCGGGTGGGCCGGAACGGGAACGACGGGGGCAGGGCATGACAGAGGCACCGGCGGGGCTGGAGTCCGAGCCGTGGCACGACCTGCGGCACCACTACGGGACGGTCGAGGACGTGCCCGAACTGCTGCGCACCATCGCGGCGTCGAGTGCCGCGGGGGACGGCGACGCCACCTCCGAGGCGGCCGACGAACTTTCCAACGCCCCCGGCGGGCCCCCGCTGACCGGCCGTCCCGCGGCCCCCGGGCCCTCCGTACAGTGACCGGGTGAGCGAGCACGCAAGAGGCAGCCGGCGCGACGGCCGGGGCACCCGCGCCACCCCGCCCGCCGACACGGCCGCCGAACTGGTCGGCGACGTCCTCGGCCGGGTCCGCTACGCGGCGGACGGGGCGGCCGCGGAGGACGCCATGGAGGCGGGCGCCTCGGTGCTGGCCGCCGCGGCGCCCGGCTGGGAGGCCGTGAGCGGGGCCCTGCTCGCCGCCGCGGCGGACGCCGTACGGCGGTGCTGGGCGGGCGGCTGGCAGCCCGCGGACCTGGAACGGATGGTCCGGCGGGACGCCCCGGACACCACACTGGCGGCGCTGGCCGTCGACGCCGTCGCCGCCGAGGAGTCCCGCCGTCCCGCGGCCGGCGCGCCGCACGACCCCCGCTGGCAGGCCCAGCTGGACCGCCTCGGCGCGCGCGTCTGGTGGGACGCCGACCGCGGCTACCTCGACGCGCTGGCCGCCCGCCGGCGCACCTCCCGCTTCGAGACCGCGTACGACGTGCTGGCCGTGCTGCGACTGATCGCCCGGCTGCCCCGTATCACCCCGCTCCCGCCGCCGCCCCACCCCTCCGCCGCGTCCGCGGCGCGCGCCCACGGAGGGAGCGTCGCCGCCTCCCGCGCGCTGGGCCGGATCCGCGGCCTGCTGGCCAAGGCCGAGGCCACCACCTTCGCGGAGGAGGCAGAGGCGCTGTCCGCCAAGGCCCAGGAACTGATGGCCCGTCACAGCATCGACGAGGCCCTGCTCGCCGGCGCCGGCGGCCCCCGGGGAGCAGGCCCCGCCGACGGCCCCGCGGCGATCCGCATCGGCATCGAAGGACCCTACGAACAGGCCAAGGCCCTGCTCCTCGACGCCGTCGCGGCGGCCAACCGCTGCCAGGCCGTCTGGGCCTCCGAGGTCGGCTTCTCCACCGTCATCGGCTTCCCGCCCGACCTGGAGGCCGCCGAACTCCTCTACACCTCACTGCTCCTTCAAGCCACCTCCGCCATGAACCGCGCGGGCGACGACCACCACGCCCGCGGCCGGTCCCGGCGCACCCGCGACTTCCGCCAGACCTTCCTCGTCGCCTACGCGGACCGCATCCGCACCCGGCTCGCCGCGGCCACGGAAGCCGCCACCGCCGCCGCGTCCGCCGAGTCCCCGGCGCCGGACCGCCTCCTCCCGGCCCTCGCCGCCCGCGCCCTCGCCGTCGACGAGACCACCGGCACCCTCTTCCCGGACACCGCCCCGGTCCGCCTGCGCGGGGTACGCGACGCGGCCGGCTGGCACCAGGGCACCGCCGCGGCAGACCGGGCCCGCCTGGGCCGCACCCCGCCGGACGGGGAGTTCTAGGGCCTGTCCGACGGGTCATGGCCGGGGCTGTGGCGCTCCCCCGGCCACCGCTGGGAGTTGCCCCCAGGCACGGCGCTTCCCCGGCTCACGTGAAGGGGCGGCTCCCGGGGTGTTCCGGGAGCCGCCCCTTGCGCATCGCCCTGCTCGGGGTCAGCGCGTGACCTCGCGGTTGAACACGGCGCGCGACCACAGGTAGCCGCCCAGGCTGAGGCCCGTGCACCAGGCCAGGGCGATCCAGCCCTGGTTGCCGATCGGGGTGCCGAGCAGCAGGCCGCGCAGGGTCTCGTTGATCGGCGTGAAGGGCTGGTACTCGGCGAACCAGCGCAGACCGGTCGGCATGGAGTCCGGGGTGACGACCGCGCTGCCGAGGAAGGGCAGGAAGGTCAGCGGCAGCGGGGCGTTGGACGCGGACTCGACGGTCCTGGCGCCCATGCCCATCGCGGCGGAGAGCCAGCCCAGACCGAAGGCCAGGAAGACCAGCAGACCGAACGCGGCGATCCAGTCGACGGGTGAGGCGGCGGGCCGGAAGCCGATCGCGAGGGAGACGCCCATGACCAGGACGACGACCGCCGTGACCTGGATGACGCTGCCGAGGACATGGCCGGTGAGCACGGAGCCGCGTGAGATCGACATCGTACGGAAGCGGTTGATGATGCCTTCCGTCATGTCGGTGCAGACGGACACGGCGGTCGCGACGGCCCCGGAGGTCGCGGACATCAGGATGATGCCGGGGACCACGTAGTTGATGTAGTCGCCGCGGTCGGCGCCCGTCCCGATGCCGGTGCCGAGCGCCCCGCCGAAGACGTACACGAACAGCAGCAGCATCAGGATCGGCATCGTGACGATCGAGATCGTCATCGACGGGTAGCGCCGCATGTGCGTGAGGTTGCGGCGCAGCATCGTCATGGAGTCGCGCAGGGCGTACGAGCGGGTGGGGGTGGCCGGTGCGGTGGCGGTCGCGGCACTCATCGGGCCGACTCCTTCTGCGAGTTGGGGAGAGCGGGGGCGTTCTGCTGGCCGGTGAGGGTGAGGAAGACGTCGTCGAGGTCGGGGGTGTGCACGGTGAGCGACTCGGCCTGCGCGCCGGTGCTGTCGAGGGCGTCGAGAACGGCACGGAGATGGGCCAGGGTGCCGTCACTGGGGATCTGCAGGCTGAGCGACTCGTCGTCGCGGGCGGCGACGCCGAAGACGCCGGCCGCCGTGGCGAGATGGGCCTCGTCGGCGAACTGGAGGCGGACATGGCCGCCCGGTGTCTGGCGCTTCAGCTCGTCGGCGGTGCCTTCGGCGACCAGCCTGCCGTGGTCCAGCACGGCGATGCGGTCGGCGAGTTGGTCGGCCTCCTCCAGGTACTGCGTGGTGAGGAAGACGGTCACGCCCTGGTCCGTCACCAGGTCCCGGATGAGTTCCCACATGACGCGGCGGCTGCGCGGGTCGAGGCCTGTGGTCGGCTCGTCGAGGAAGATGATCCGCGGCCGGCCGACCAGGGTCATCGCCAGGTCGAGCTTGCGGCGCATACCGCCGGAGAACGTGGCGACGTTCTTGCGGGCCGCCTCGGTCAACTCGAACCGTTCCAGCAGCTCGGCGGCGCGGCGGCGGCCCTCGCGCTTGCCCAGGTGGTGCAGGTCGGCCATGAGGAACAGGTTCTCCTCGGCGGTCAACAGCCCGTCGACGGCGGCGAACTGACCGGTGACGCCGATCAGGCGGCGCACCGAGCCGGCGTCGGAGGCCACGTCGAGGCCCGCGATCCGGGCCTGGCCGGAGTCGGCGGCGATCAGCGTGGAGAGGATCTCCACGGTGGTGGTCTTGCCGGCGCCGTTGGGGCCGAGCAGAGCGAAGATCGTGCCCTCGGGGATCCGCAGATCGATGCCGTCGAGCACCACCTTGTCGCCGTACGACTTGCGCAGGCCGCTCGCGGAGATCGCGGCCGCTCGCGCGGTGGTGGACACCTGGGTCGCGGTGTTCATGGTGGGCGGGCCTTTCTTCACGGAGTCCGGGGGACTGACGAACCCGGAGGACGGGGACGGAAGCGGCCGAACGGCCGTGGCGCAGGAATGGTGCAGGAATGACGCATGCCTGGCGCGTGTCTGGCGAATGCCTGACGCATGCCTGGCGACTGTCTGACGCACTCCACGATGTCGTGTCGCGCCGTGCTCGCGTCACCATGATGGCACATTAATGGCACCATGACGAGCCAAGGTGGCACCATTCTCTTGGCCGGGTGCCTCGCTGCCCCGCCTGACCTGCAGTGATTTGCGTCTGGATAGGCGTCTGAAGCTGCGTCTGGACGTACGCCTAGGCGTGCTTCCAGACGCACGCCACGTGCAAACGCCCCCGTACCGGCCTGGGGCCAGTACGGGGGCGCCATAGTGGTGCCATTCAGTAGCGGTGTCGAGCTTCTCGCCCTCGACATCCACCGCCCGCCGGGGAGTGCCCCTGGGGAGTGGGTGGGGTGGCGGGTGCGGGTTCAGGGGCGGGCGCGGCGGATGTCGATGTTGCCGTAGCGGGTGCGGGCGTGGACCTTGACGGTGTCCTCGGTCTCCTGCGGGGCCTCGGAGGAGGCGAGCGTGTTGCGTACCTGTCCGTGGTCGGAGCTGACGTCGAGCCAGGCGGCGGTGCCTTCGCGGATGCCGATATCGATGGCGCCGTGGGAAGTTTCCAACTTGGTGGTGCCGCGGGTGAGTTCGGTGACGCGCAGGGTGCCGTGGGCGTTGGTGGCGGTGACGGAGCTTTCGG
>NZ_JBNHIN010000006.1:245409-276940 GCF_050054615.1 Streptomyces sp. YGL11-2 | reverse complement strand
GGGGAATGAATTTCGGCATGCCAAATTCAGCCCCGCGAGGGTCCGTGCAGTAGTGGTGTGCCGCGAAGCGGCGGGATGGTTGTCCGGGGCCGTCGGCTCCGTGGCAACTCGGAGGACACTACACGAGGGGATGGGGTTCTTCAAACCTGTGCGGACCGGTGCGGGTGGTGGGTTGCCCGGGTAGGTTGGGGCGCATGACTGCGCATGTGCTCGTACAGCTGTGGTGGCCCGCCTGACGGCGGCCGTTCCAGCAGCGCATGCATGACCACGGCCGCCGCTTCGGCGGCCGTTCGCGTTTCCTCCTCTCGTAGCCGGCCGGCGCAGGCGGCGGTCCCGATGTGAGAGGGACGGATGAGCGAGATCGCAAGGCAGCCCAAGCGGGTTCCGGGGGCGGGCAGGGCCCGGGTTTTCAGCGGGGTGAAGCCGACCGGGCATCTGACGCTGGGGAACTACCTCGGGGCGATGCGGCGGTGGGCCGTGGCGGACCAGCACCGGTCGGAGGCCCTGTTCTGTGTGGTGGATCTGCACGCGCTGACCGTGGAGCACGATCCGGCGCGGGTCCGGCGGCTCAGCCGGCAGGCGGCGAGTCTGTTGCTGGCGGTGGGGCTGGACCCGGCGCTGTGCACGGTGTTCGTGCAGAGCCATGTCGACGAGCATGCGCGGCTGACGTACCTGATGGAGTGCACGGCCGGCGTCGGGGAGATGCGGCGGATGGTGCAGTACAAGGAGAAGAAGAAGGCCGCGTGGGAGGAAGGGGAGCGGGGCGGGGGGCGGCTGTCGTTGCTGACGTATCCGGCGCTGATGGCGGCGGACATCCTGGCGTACGGGACGCACGAGGTGCCCGTGGGAGAGGACCAGGCGCAGCATCTGGAGCTGACGCGGAATCTGGCGGAGCGGTTCAACCGGCGGTACGGGCGGGTGTTCGTGGTGCCCAGGGCGACGCATCCCCCGGTGGCCGCGCGGGTGATGGACCTTCAGGAGCCCACGTCGAAGATGGGGAAGTCGGCGCAGGTCAGGACGGCGGGGATCGTCTATCTGCTGGACGAGCCGGAGACGGTGCGCCGGAAGGTGATGCGGGCGGTGACGGACGGCTGTGGCGATGTCGTGTACGACCGGGGCGAGCGGCCGGGGGTGGCCAATCTGCTGGACGTGCTGGCGGCGTGCACGGGGGTGGCCGATCCGGCGGAGCTGGCCGGTTCGTACGGGTCGTACGGGGCGCTGAAGACGGACACGGCGGAGGCGGTGGTGGAGCTGCTGCGGCCGGTGCGGGAGCGGCATGCGGAGCTGGCGGCCGATCCCGGGTACGTCGATGCCGTCCTGCGGGAGGGGGCCGAGCGGGCTCGGGGGATGGCCCGGCCGCGGGTGGATGCGGCGTATGAGGCGGTGGGGTTGATGCCCGCGGGGGGTTAGGAGCGGGGGGGAGAGAGAAGCGGTCGGTGGGCCGGTCGGGGGCGGCGCGGCCCCGGGAGGGGTGGGGATCCCGGGGCCGGGCCGCTTGTGGCCGGAGTTTCGGTGCCGTTGGCGGGTCAGCCGTTGCCGGAGGCCAGTTCGCGGCTGCGATCGCGGGCGGCCTCCAGGGCGGCGAGCAGGGCTGCGCGCACGCCGTGGTTCTCCAGCTCGCGGATGGCGTTGATGGTGGTGCCCGCGGGAGAGGTGACGTTCTCGCGGAGCTTGACGGGGTGTTCGCCGCTGTCGCGGAGCATCACGGCGGCGCCGATGGCCGCCTGGACGATCAGGTCGTGGGCCTTGTCGCGGGGCAGGCCGAGCAGGATGCCGGCGTCGGTCATCGCCTCGACGAGGAAGTAGAAGTAGGCCGGGCCGGAGCCGGAGAGGGCGGTGGCGGCGTCCTGCTGGGACTCCGGGACGCGCAGGGTCTTGCCGACCGTGGAGAAGATCTCCTCGGTGAGGGTGAGGTGCGCGGCGGTGGCGTGGGTGCCGGCGGAGATGACGGACATCGCCTCGTCGACCAGGGCCGGGGTGTTCGTCATGACGCGGACGACCGGGGTGTTCGGCGCCAGCCGCTCCTCGAAGTACGCGGTGGGGATGCCGGCGGCGCCGCTGATGACCAGGCGGTCGGCGGGCACGTGCGGGGCCAGCTCGGTGAGGAGGGTGCCCATGTCCTGCGGTTTGACGGTGAGGATCAGGGTGTCGGCGGCCTTGGCGGCCTCCGCGTTGCTGACCGCTTCGACGCCGTAGCGGCTGCGGAGTTGCTCGGCGCGCTCCTGGCGGCGGGCGGTGACCAGCAGGTCGGAGGGTGCCCAGCCGCCGCGGATCATGCCGCTGAGCAGGGCTTCGCCGATTTTTCCGGTGCCTAGGACGGCGACCTTCTGGGTCATGCGTTCACCTCGCCGGTGGGGCCTGTTCGGTGGGGTCGGGTGGTGTGGCCATCCTCGCATCGTCGGCGGGTGGGGGGTGGTGCTGTCCACGGAGCGGGCGGTTCGGGCGGCGGGGCCGCGGTGGCGGGGCGGTGGCCCGCGCCCGGGTGCGGTCGGCTACGGCGTCCGCCGGCGGAGGGTGGCCGCGCCGAGGGTGAGGACGAGCAGCGCGCACGCCGTGACGATGAGGGTGTCGTGGACGAAGGCGGGGGTGGCGTCGGCGTGGTGGCGGACCTGGTCCATACCGTCCACGGCGTAGGACATGGGGAGGACGTCGGAGAGCGCTTTGAGGGCGGGCTGCATGGTGTCGCGGGCGGTGAACAGGCCGCAGAGCAGCAGTTGGGGCATCAGGACCGCGGGCATGAACTGGACGGCCTGGAATTCGGAGGCGGCGAAGGCCGAGACGAACAGGCCGAGGGCGGTGCCGAGGAGCGCGTCGAGGACCGCTACGAGCAGCAGCAGCCAGGGGGACCCGGTGACGTCCAGGCCGAGGAGGCCGATGGACAGGGCGGTGGCGAGGGCGGACTGGACGATCGCCAGCAGGCCGAAGGCGAGGGCGTAGCCGCCGATCAGGTCGGCCTTCCCCAGGGGAAGTGCGAGCAGGCGCTCCAGGGTGCCGGAGGTGCGTTCGCGCAGGGTGGCGATGGAGGTCACCAGGAACATCGTGATCATCGGGAAGATGCCGAGGAGCGAGGCGCCGATGCCGTCGAAGGTGCGCGGGGACGCGTCGAAGACGTAGCGGAGCAGGGCGATCATCGCGCAGGGGACGAGCAGCATCAGGGCGATGGTGCGCGGGTCGTGGCGGAGTTGGCGCAGGACGCGGGCCGCGGTGGCGGTGGTGCGGGCGGCCGAGGCGCGCCGCCCGGCCGGGCGGTCGGCGTCGGCGTCGGGGTCCGCGGCGGGGTCGGCGTCGGCGTCGGGGTCCGCGGCGGGGTCGGCGTCGGCGGCGGCAGTCGCGGGAGCGGGTGCAGGTGCAGGTGCAGGTGCGGGCACGGGAACCGCGTCGGCGGGGACCGTTCCCGCCTCCGTCGCCTCAGGGGTGTGGGGGTCCGTGGCCAGGTCGTGAGGGTCGGCGGCCAGGTGGAGGAACGCCTCCTCCACCGTGGCCGAGTGCGTCCGCGCGCGGAGGGATTCCGGGGTGCCCTCGGCCAGGAGGCGTCCGTCGCGCAGGAGGAGGAGCCGGTGGCAGCGGTCGGCCTCGTCCATGACGTGGGAGGAGACGAGGAGGGTGGTGCCGCGGGCGGCGAGGGTGTGGAAGAGGTTCCACAGGTCGCGGCGGAGGACGGGGTCCAGGCCGACGGTCGGTTCGTCGAGGACGAGGAGTTCCGGGTCGCCGAGCAGTGCGACGGCGAGGGAGACGCGACTGCGCTGGCCGCCTGAGAGGTGCGCGGCCAGGACGTCGGCGTGGTCGGTGAGGTCGACGTCCTCGATGGCGCGGGTGACGGCCGCCCGGCGTTCGGCGCGGGCGGCCGGGCCCGGCTGGAGCACGGCGGCGAAGTAGTCCAGGTTCTGGCGGACGGTGAGGTCGTCGTAGACGGACGGGGCCTGGGTGACATAGCCGATGCGGGGGCGCAGGCGGGGGTGGCCGGCGGGGGCGCCGAGGACGTCGAGGGTGCCGGCGACCTTGGCCTGGGTGCCGGCGATGGCCCGCATGAGGGTCGTCTTGCCGCAGCCGGAGGGGCCCAGGAGGCCGGTGATCTGTCCCTGGGGGACGTCGAAACCGAGGGCGTCGAGGACGGTGCGGCCGCCGCGGACGACGGTGAGGCCGTGGGCGTGGACGGCGAGGGAGAGGGCGGTCTCGGGCGGGTCGCCCGCGGTGTCGCGGGCACGGTCGCGGGCACGGTCGCGCGCGTAATTCATCATGCGGTGAATAGTGCGCCGCGGGCAAGCGGAGCGTCAAGACCCGGTTGCGGTGGCATGACGCCCCCTCCCTGGTGGGCAGCCATTGCACAGCCCCACGAAGTCCCCGGACGGCTCCACGAAGTCCCCGCACCGCTCCATCCGGCCCCGGCACGGCCCCGGACCGCTCGCACCGTAATCCACTGGAACGGGCGGTGAGCGACGTTGGGGCGGAAATGCCCGTAGGGTCGGGGAACTTGTGTCCGTTTTTCGTCCCGGCCCTAAGGAGTGCCGTGAACCGCCGCCCCCGCCGCTCCTGCGGCGCGACCGCCGCGCTGTCCGTAGCCCTGCTGCTGTCCTCCTGTACGGGCGGCGCGGCGACCGCCAAAGGGGCGGCGGGCAGCGGCGGAGTGGGCGACCCGCTCTTCCCCGCGCTCGGCAACGGCGGTTACCACGTCAGCCATTACGGGCTCGACCTCGACTACGACGTCGTCCGGCAGCATCTGGACGCCACCGCCGCGATCACCGCGAGTGCCGGCCAGGACCTGCGGTCCTTCCAACTCGACCTCCAGGGGCTGAAGGTGACCGGCGTGCGGGTCGACGGCCGGGCCGCGGACTTCAGCCGCAAGGGGCACAAGCTGACGGTGCGGCCGGCCGCCGGCCTCAAGAAGGGCGCGACGTTCCGTACGACCGTGGCGTACAGCGGCCGGCCGCAGGAGATGCAGGACGCGGACGGCGCGTGGGAGGGGTGGGTGAGGACCGGCCACGGCGCGTTCGTCTCCGGGGAGCCCGCCGGCGCGATGACGTGGTTCCCCGGCAACAACCACCCCAGCGACAAGGCCGCGTACGACTTCCGGATCACGGTGCCCAGCGGCTACACCGCCGTGGCCAACGGGGAGCTGCGCTCGAAGCGGGTCACCGGCGGGCAGACCACGTACGAGTGGCACAGCAAGGAGCCGATGGCCAGCTATCTGGCCACCGCCACCATCGGGAAGTTCGACGTCAAGGAGTCCCGTACGCCGCAGGGGCTACCGGTGTACGTCGCGGTGGACCCGACGGAGGCCAAGGCCAGCAAGGAGCCGCTGGCGCGGCTGCCGGAGATCCTCAACTGGGAGACCGGGCTGTTCGGCCCGTACCCCTTCTCGTCGGCCGGCGCCATAGTCGACCACACGCCGCCCCGGATCGACTGGATCGCGCTGGAGACCCAGACCAAGCCGGTCTACGCCGGGGCGCCGCGCGACATCACCGTGGTGCACGAGACGGCCCACCAGTGGTTCGGCGACTCGGTGACGCCGAAGACGTGGCAGGACACCTGGCTCAACGAGGGCTTCGCGACCTACACGGAGTGGCTGTGGGAGGAGCACGAGGGCGGCCGGACGCCGCAGCAGCAGTTCGACCAGCTCTACGACTCCGACGAGGACGACCCGCGCTGGGACTTCCCGCCGGGCGAGCCGGACGAGGCGTCCCAGGTGACCGCGACACCCGTCTACGAGCGCGGCGCGATGGTGCTCCAGCAGCTGCGGAACGCCGTCGGCGACAAGACGTTCTTCTCGATCCTCAAGGAGTGGCCCGCCAAGTACCGCCACGCCAACGCCGATACGAAGGACTTCATCGCCTTCTGCCAGGAGCGCACCGACGAGGACCTGACCGACCTCTTCGACGACTGGCTGTACGGGGAGGGCCGGCCGGACTGGGAGTACTGAGGGTCGGGGCACGGACTGACAGTCGGGGGTACGGAGGCCGGGGCACCGAAGGCGGCGCCCCCGCCCCCTCACTCCCCGGTCGCCCCCCTCACTCCCCGATCACTCCCCGTCACTCCCCGAGTTCCAAGTGCCCCAGCTTCTCCGGGTTGAGCACGGCGTCCACCTCCGTGATCCGCCCGTCGTGCACCGTGAAGGCGAGGACCCCCGGCGGGTACGCCCCCGTCAGGTCGGTGAAGACGACCCCGGTCGCACCGTTGACCTCCCGTACCGCCATCCGCATCGTCGCCGCGTCGAAGCCGCGGGTGAGCAGGCCCCATACGTAGCGGGCGACCTTGTCGCGGCCCAGCACCGGGCGGCGGGCCGCGGTGACCTTGCCGCCGCCGTCGGAACGCCAGACCACCTCGGGGTCGAGGGTCTCCATCAGCGCCGCGAAGTCCCCGCCCATCACGGCCCCCAGGAACGCCTCGACGGTGCGCCGGTGTTCCGTCGGGTCGACGGTGCGGCGCGGTGCCTCGGCACGTACCCGCTTACGGGCGCGCGAGGCCAACTGCCGTACCGCATCGGGGGTGCGGCCGACCGCGTCGGCGATCTCCGGGAAGGGGACGGCGAAGACGTCGTGCAGGACGAAGGCGGTGCGCTCGGCGGGAGTGAGCCGTTCCAGGACGGTGAGCAGTGCCATCCCCACGGACTCGTCGAGGGTCACCCGGTCCTGGGGATCGCCCGGCGCGGCGGAGCCGCCGGCCCCGCCGCCGAGGGCACCGCCGGGCGCACCCCCGCCGCCGTCCAGCAGCGGCTCCGGCAGCCACGGCCCCACGTACAGCTCCCGGCGGGCGCGCGCCGAGCCCAGCAGGTCGTAGCAGATCCGGCTCACTACGGTGGTGAGGAAGCCGCGCGGGCTCGCGATCGGGGGCTCGTCGGGCAGCGCCTGCCAGCGCAACCAGGCTTCCTGGACGGCGTCATCGGCGTCGCTGACCGTTCCCATGATCCGGTACGCGACGCCCCACAGCCGGGCCCGGTGCTCCTCGAACTGCGCCAGCCGCCGCTCGTCCCGCGCCCCGTCCGGCCGCCCTCCCGCCGTACCGCCTTCCCGCTCCCCCGCTGTACCGATCCCCTGCTCCCCCGCTGCGCCGTTCCCCTGCTCCGCCATCGCGCGCTCCCCGCTCCCCGCTCTCCCGTGACGCCTGCCCGGCCACCGCACCGTGCACCGGCGGCCATCGCCCTTGGGACGACGCGGCGGCCCGAGGTGTGACAGGAGGACGACGCGGCGGCCCGAGAGGTGACGGCCCGAGAGCCGACAGTACGACGGAAGCCCGGCGGTTCGGGAGGGAAGGGGCCCGCCCCTCCCGATGCCGGTCAACTCCCGCCGTTTTCGCCGTTTTCGCCGTCATCGGCGCCATCGCCGTTAGCGGCGCTTCTTCCCCTTCGGCCGCGCCTTCTTCGCCGCCGGGTTGCCTGTACGGGCCTCGCGGCGGCGGGCGTGGCGCTCGCAGGCCGCGTCGTGTTCGGCGCGGTGGAGCTTTTCCCCGGGCGCCTCGATCAGACTGCGGCAGAAATAGGCGAGCAGCGAGCCGATGAACCCGATGAGCATCAGGCTCTGGGCGGATTTGTCGGCCGCGCTCTCGGACGCCGGATCGGGCCGCCGTACGAAACCGTCCCAGGTGCGGCGGAAGGCCAGCGCGCTGCACACCGCGAAGCCCACCACGACCAGGATGCTCACGAGCGGGCCGACGGCGGCGGTGTCCAGCCCCTGGAACGCGAAGCGCAGGACCAGCGCGCCGGCCGCGGCGAGCGCCAACGAACCGACCGCGACGCCGGCCCGGCGCAGCGCGTAGCCGCCGTCGTGGTGGACCCAGGTGGTCCCGAAGAAACGGATCTCCTCCGGCTCCGGACCGCCGCCCTCGGGGCCGCGCGCCGGGCCGTCCGGGGACGTCGTCTGCCGCTCGTCGCTCATGGCATCGATTATCCCCGGGGCGGGCCGCGTCCCCGAGGGCGGCGGTCCCGCCTGCCCCGCTCAGCCCACGCAGCTGGGCGCGACCATGCCGTCACTGCCCGTGTGGACGTAGGTGTCGGAGACGTACTCGCCGGGCGCGATGTTGTCCCAGATGTCGGAGGTGCCGTACGGGCCGCTGACCCACTGGCCGTGCTGCTGGCAGCGGATCTCGACCCGGGCGCCCGCCGACAGCCGCCGCACGACCGGGCTGTCGGTGCCGGGGCCCTGGCGGACGTTGACCTGGTAACCCGGCGCGATCGGATACGTCACGCCGCCGGCGAGGGCCTCGCCGACCGGCTCGGCATAGCCCTGGAAGTCCTGCGTGGTCATTTCGTGTTCCCCCCGTTGATGGATGTTGTTGGCAGATCCGGTGACGGTTCCGGTGAGAGTTCCGGTGAAGGCTTCGTGCCGGATACCGCTGCCTGCCGTTTGACCGGTAGTCATTCGGCAACCGCACCGCGCACGCTAGCAAGCCTCGTTCGTCTCGTACGACTAATCGACTAGGCTCCGCGCGTCGCACCTGCGACCTGATGTGCTGGGGAATGACTCGGGGGTGGAACGATGCCGCCGCTGCGCGATTCCGGGATCGGCCCGGAAGCGGAGCGTCCGGAATACGCCGGGCAATACCGCCTGGAGACGCGGCTGGGCGCAGGCGGAATGGGCGTGGTCCACCTGGCCCGCTCCTCCTCCGGGCTGCTGCTGGCGGTCAAGGTCGTTCACGCCGAATTCGCCCAGGATCCGGAATTCCGGGGGCGGTTCAGGCAGGAAGTGACCGCCGCCCGGCGGGTCAGCGGGGCCTTCACGGCACCGGTCGTGGACGCCGACCCGGAGGCCGAACGGCCCTGGATGGCGACCCTGCACATTCCCGGCCCGACCCTTTCGCATCAGGTGAAGCGGAATGGCCCGATGGCTCCCGCCGAGGTTCGCCAACTGGCCGCGGGGCTCGCCGAGGCGCTGCGCGACATCCATCGCGCGGGCGTCGTCCACCGCGACCTCAAACCGGGAAATGTGCTGTTGGCCGCCGACGGCCCGAAGGTCATCGATTTCGGCATTTCGCGTCCTTCGGACAGTGAAATGCGCACCGAGACCGGCAAGTTGATCGGCACGCCGCCCTTCATGGCACCCGAGCAGTTCCAGCGCCCGCGCGAGGTGGGCCCGGCGGCCGACGTGTTCGCGCTCGGGTCGGTGCTGGTGCACGCCGCCACGGGGCGCGGCCCGTTCGACTCGGAGAGCCCGTATCTGGTCGCGTACCAGGTGGTGCACGACGACGCGGATCTGTCCGGCGTACCGAAGGAGCTGGTACCGCTCGTCGAGAGCTGCCTGGCGAAGGACCCGGCGGACCGGCCGACACCGGGTGCCCTGATGGAACTGCTCCGTACGGACACGTCGATGGTGGTTCCCGCGACGCTCCCGATGCCGCCCACCGACACGGGCGTGGATACGGAGAGAGGCACGGACCCGGGCGCGGTGGCAGCCGCATCCGCAGCCGCCGGCACCAGCACCAGCACCGGCACCGGCACCGGCACCCGAATACCCGGTCAGCGGCAGCCCGTTCGCGACGCGTCCACCCCGCCGCGAGCCGAAGCCACGCACGTACGGGCCCGCACGCCGGAACTCTCCACCGCCCCCGAGCCGCCCCGTGAGACCGCGGCAGCCCGTGAGACCGCCCCGTCCCACACCCCGGACCCACCCGCCGGCACCGGCAACCCCGACCCCGGCCCCTCCCCGTCCGGCCGCTCCCGCCGCCGCCTCATCTGGGCCGCCCTGGCGCTGGCCGCCACCGCCGTCGGCGCGGTCGCCGGCGTCCGGGCCCTCACCACCGACGCCGACACCGACCCGGCCCTCCAGACCCGCGCCCAGAACGCCCCGCGCACCGCCTTCCACCCCTGGCGGACCACGCTCGTCAAGCGCCCCGCCGGCTACGCCGCCGAGATGCCGTTCTGCACGTCCGGCGCCGGCGGCCTCTTCTGCGGGCAGTCCGGGCTGCTCGCCTCCCGCATCGACCCGGACACCGGCACGGCGGCCTGGCAGCACAAAGCCGACACCACACACAAGCCCGCCGTCTCCCCCACCGCACCGGTCCTCTCCGGCGGCCTGCTCTACGTCTTCTCCCCCGACGCCAGTCAGCTGCTGGCGCTCGACCCGTCCGCGCACGGCAACGGCGCCACCCGCTGGAGGAAGGACCTCACGTCCTACCAGGGCGGCGCCGTCGTCGTAGGCGACCGCATCCTGCTGTCCTCCGGGGACGGCACGGTCACCGCCCTGGACAGCACCACCCACCAGGAGCGCTGGCGCAAGCGCTTCCCCGGTCACCGGCTGCCCGTCTTCACCGCTTACGGCGACCCGCACACCGCCTACGCCGCGGAGGCCGTCCCCGACGGCCGCACCCCCACCACCCAGGTCACCGCCATCAACCCCTCCGACGGCACGATCCACTGGTCCCACCGCCTCCCCGGTTCCCTCGCCCTCGCCGGAACCGGTTCCTCCGGTGCGCTCTACCTGACCGCCACCGACCCCACCTTCGTCAACTCCACCACCGGCGTGGTCCGTTACGACCCCGGCACCCGGCAGGTCCGCAAACTCCCGCTCGCCGCGCCGCTGCGCGGGGTGGCCGCCGTCGTCCGCGGCGAAACGGTCTACCTCCTGGCCGAGGGCGGCGCCCTCCAGGCCGTCGGCGCACGCACCTGGGACACCGAGACCTCGGTCAGCCGCGGCTCGGCCCCGATAGTCAGCGGCGACCGCCTCTACTTCACCGCCGCGGACGGCCGCCTGATCGCCGTCGACACCACCTCCGGCGCCCTCCTCGGCCAGACCCCGCCCCGCCTGGCCGCCGCCCGCCACAACGGCTTCCTCCAGTCCCTGCCCGCCCCCAGCCTCGACACCGCCCGCGACCGGATCTACGCGGCCTCCCCGGACGGCACGGTATTCGGCGTGCCGACGGGGGACCCGCGGCGGTGGTGAGGAGTGGCCGTCCACCGACTCCCACCGACGAACGCCACGTCAGCGCCACGCACTTGACGCGACGTCATTCCCGTTAACGCGCCCCGTCACATGCGTCAAGGCTCCGTGAAGATCCCCGCCCGGTGCGCCGGTTCCACGGCACCGATCTGCCTACGCTCCCTGCCGTAACAATCACACGACGTCACACGGGGGCAGCCATGCCGCATCAGCAGTTCGCCATCCAACCCGAGCCGGTCACCGCCCTGGCCAAGGACTTCACCGCCTCCGCCGACCATCTCGACGGCCGCATTGGTGACTTCGCCAAGCGGGCGGAGAACGTGGACGACGCCTTCGGTGTGATGTCCGAGTCCACCGAGGCCCTCTCCCAGTACGTGGAGATGACCCGTCACACGACGGCGGCGCTCCAGGAGTTATCCGCGGGCTTACGGAACTACGCCGCCGGCCTGCACCACACTCTCGCCTCCTACCAGGACGCCGAAACCGCGCGGGCGCAGCAGTTCGGGGGCAAGTGACATGGCCGACCAGCAGCAGAAACCGCAGCCGCAGGACCAGCAGCCGCAGATCGAGAAGAGCTTCGACCTGTTCAACCCCGGCGGGGACCCGTCCGTCCTACGGGCCTGCGCCGAGGCGTGGCGAGGCATGGCCCACGACCTGAAGACCACGATCGAGACGCAGGACCACGAGGTCGCCCAGCTAGGCGACAACTGGACCGGCGCCGCCGCGGACGCCTTCCACGCCCACTGGAACCACACGAAGGGGCAGGTGGAGAAGGCGCTGCCACAGTTCGAGACCGTGGCCAAGCAGCTGGACACCACCGCGGATGCCATCCAGAAGGCCAACCACGAGGTCCACCGCGTGGTCGAGGAAGTCCTCGCGACGGCGGCGATCGGTATCGGCCTGTCGGTGCTGACCGCGGGCTTCTCAGACGCCATCGCGGCGGGCGCGGCGGAGGCGGAGATCGCTGAGGCGGCGGGCGAGGTCACCCGGCTCGGACAGCTCCTGATCAAGGTCGCCGAGGTGCTGGAGAAGGTCCAGACGGCAATGAAGGGCAACAAACTGGTCAAGTTCACCGTGGAGTTCGGCAAGAGTACGGACGCCAACTTCATCGGCAACGTCTCCGGGCAGGCCATGACCGGGCAGAAGATCACCTGGGGGCAGGACCTCCAGGATGCCGCGGTGTCCGCAGCAGTGGGCACGGGGATCACGCAAACCGGCGGCGCGCTGGGGAGCAAGGTAAGCAGCTGGGCGGACAGCACCGGTAGGCACGCTGCCGGGGAGGCGTGGGCGCCGGGGAAGACCATTGCGGCAGCCCTCGGCAGCGAGAACGCGGTGGGCAAGATCGCCATGGGCGGACTCGGCAGTGCGGGCGGGCAGGCGGCAGCGGATGGAGTGGATGCAGCCGAGGGGCAGGACAAGGACATCTGGCGCGACGTTGCCTTCAGCGGCGCGGCAGGAGCTGCTGCCGGGGGCGCAGATCACGTGGGGGACGAGTTCCACGCAGCCCGCCCGGGCGGCCCCAAGCCTTTCCCCGTCAGGCAGAAGATCGCCATGGACGGCATCATCTACGGAGACGGCAACGGCCTCAACTCCGGCACTGACAAGACTGATGAGGACAAGTAGCCGACCGTGTTCGAGGTACGCAAGAGCATCAAACGCTTCCGGGACAACCCGGCCTGGACCTACCGTAAGCGTGCCCGAGACTACCTCGCCACATGCGACGACCACGGCTATCCGTTCAGCCTCGGCCCCGATGGCGCCAGGATCGACAATCTGCTCCAGGGCGCCGTCCAGGGCCAGGAGGTCAGTCTGTTCCACCTCCTGGCATGGAAGCGCGCAGGCGGTCCCTACCAGCCGAACGTCGCCTGGCCGTACTCCGTGGCCGTACTCCCCTTGCCCCGCGCACTCCCAGCCACCGCCTTCACCAGCAATCGACTGGCGTCGTCCGCGCGGGAAGAGAAACTGCCCGCCCTCAATCCCGCCACAGGCCCCGTCAGGAACTTGCCCGACCTCGGCACCCACCTGGTCCGTCATGTCACAACCGACCCCGATTTCGCAGCCCTCATCAACTCGTACGCCCTGGAACGGCTCATGCACGACGCCAAGCTGGGCTGGCGCATCGAGGGAAACCGCATGATCGGCTGGACGTCCGGCCGCAAGACCTACGAAGACCTCCTCACCATCACCGACACCCTCACCACCATCATCAACGGCTTCCCCGAACAGGCGTGGAACTGGCCGGGGGTGATGTGACCGCTGCCGACCATGTTCAAGGTGCGCAAGAGCATCAAACGCTTCCGGGACAACCCGGCCTGGACCTACCGCAAGCACGCCCGCGACTACCTCGCCACATTTGAACGCGGCGGCTACCCGTTCAGCCTCGGCCCACACGGCGCCAGGATCGACAATCTGCTCCAGGGCGCCGTTCAGGGCCGCGAGGTGAGCCTGTTCCATCTCCTGGCGTGGCAGCGCCCCTTAGGGAGCAGCGGGTCAAGCATGCCGGATACGTACTCCGTAGCGGTGCTCCCCCTGCCGCGCGCGCTCCCGCATACCGCTTTCACCAGTAGTCGGCTGTCGTGGCGTACCAGGGAGTGGCAGCGGGTCGCTCTCCCGTCCTCCATATACGGGCACCGCGACCTGAAGGACCTCGGCAGCCACCTGGTCCGGCACTTCACCACCGATCCCGAATTCGCAGCCCTCATCAACTCCTACGCCCTGGAAAAACTCATGCACAAGGCCGAGCTGGGCTGGCGCATCGAGGGAAGCCGCATGATCGGCTGGACATCGGGCCGCAAGACCTACGAAGACCTGCTGACCATGGTCGACACCCTCACCATCATCATCGACGACTTCCCCGAACAGGTGTGGAACTGGCCGGAAGAAAAGGCCAGCTCGCCTCAGGCCCTACGCAGCGGTGCCCCGCGAGGCCGCCATCGACGCGAGCGCCGCTGACCTGGGCGGCGCTCGGGTACGGCCCGGTCAGTTCCTCGCTGCTCGCACAGCACTGTGCCGGTTGAGGTGCGCGACATCGCCGCTCAGCGCGACGGACACCGGGACGGGTGCGAGGCCCTTCGGGTCCGCGTCCCACTCCACGCCGCCGCCGAGCGGACGGAGCTGGAAGCAGTCCCCCTCGCGGTCCATCACGCGCCCGACCCGGTCCCGCAGGATGTCCCGTACGATCTCGCCCTTCGCGGGGACGTACGCACTCACGGCCGCGCGCCCCCTTCCCTCATGGCGGCGGCCAGCTTCCGCGCGGTCTGCGGGTTGCAGCGCCCCAACTCGACGAGCGGAAGCGCCTGTTGGCCGCTGTACGTCACCAGGTCGAGGCCGAGCGACGGCAGCACGATGCCGTTCCGCTTCAGCGCGTCGGCCAACTCGTCGAGCGCCGCTTCCGCGTCCGCGGCCCGCTCCTTCGTCATGGGGGTGCTCCTTCTGCCGTTTGCCTGCCTGACGCGCCGGAACGTGACTACGGTGGGTGTTCCGGCCGTTACAAGAATGGCTGCGGAAGTGGGCGCGAGCGCCGTTTGCGGGCCGTACTTCTGCGGCCTGAGTCCATTAGTTCAACACCTTCCGCACAGGAGGTCGTCGTGCCGCCGAGAAGGGTCGTCACCGGTCGAAGCCAGGAGCCGCGCCGACGGTTCGCGGAGGAGTTGCGATTACTGCGCAGGCAGCGAGGGGAGAGCCTGCGGCAGCTCGGCCAGGCTCTGGGTTGGGACCCGTCCCTGTTCGGCAAGATGGAGAACGGGCAGACGATCGGCGGCCCGGAGGTCGCCGAGGCGCTAGATCAGCACTATGGAACGCCTGGACTGCTGCTGACGCTCTGGGAGTTGGCAGTCGGAGACCCGACGCAGTTCAAGGAACGGTACCGGCGTTACATGACGCTGGAACAAGAGGCGGTGAGCCTGTGGCATTACGCAGCAGCCAACCTGCACGGCCTGCTCCAGACAGAAGGCTACGCACGTGAGTTGCTTACGGCGGGCGGCCTTGAGGGCGAGGAGCTGACACGGCAGGTCGAAGCGCGCATAGGGCGTCGGGAGGTTCTGACGGGCGACGATGCGCCACAGCTCCGCACGATCCTGTCCGAGGCTGCGCTGCGTACCCCGTTGGGGGATGCCAACGAGTGGCGGCAGCAACTCGAACACCTGGTGAGCATGGGTGAGCGCAAGAACGTCGTCATTCAGGTGCTGCTACAGACCGCCGGGCTCCATGCCCTGACCAACACCGACACCATGTTCCTGCGCGGCGCGGACGGTTGCACCGTGGCGTGGGTGGAGACCGGGTATTCAGGCGAACTCGTCCAGGAAACGGCTTCAGTTGAACGTCTGCAACATGCGTACGATGCGGTGCGTGACCTGGCGTTGAGCCCGGCCGATTCGCGGAAGTTCATCATCCAGACGTTGGAGGAAGCGCCGTGCGATCCATCGACCTGAGCGCTGTCACTTGGCGCAAGAGCTCGTACAGCAACCAGGATGGGGGAGAGTGCCTTGAGGTCTCCGACGACCGCCTGACCAACGCCACCTGGCGCAAGTCCAGCTACAGCAACCAGGACGGCGGCGCCTGCATTGAGATCGCCGACAACGTCCCCGCCCTTGTCCCCGTCCGCGACAGCAAGGACCCCCAGGGCCCCGCGCTCGTCTTCGAGGCGGCGGCCTGGGGAGCCTTCGTCGTCGGCGTCAAGGCGCTCCCACTCCCGTAGGAATCGTGGGGCTCATGGGGGCTCCTTGGGGCGTTACGGGCACTACGGGTTCGGGGTCACCTCGAAGCCCGCGCCGTAGATGTCGTGCTTGGCGTCGGCGGCCTCGCGGGTGCGCAGGTCGGCCAGGATGTTCGCCGAGCTGGTGTAGTTGAAGGGCGGCAACTGGAGGGTGATCGCCTTGGTGATCCCGGCCCAGGGGCCGGCCGCCTGGAACTTGTTGGCCTGGGACGGGAGATCGGTTCCCGGCACGTGCCAGATGACCGGGCCGCCCGAGTCGCCCGACTTGCCCACGGCCGGTGCCCGGTAGATGCCGTTGTCGTTGTTCATGACGGTGCCGTACCACGTCCCCGTCTGCCCCGACGTGATGATCTCGTTGTTGCCGGTCGTCAGCAGGCGCTCGGAGTCGAGCGCGGGCTTCATGGCGTTCGGACTGACCGGCCCCTTGGGGTACTTCAGCACTCCGGTCTGCTTGAGGTGCGGCCCCTGCGAGGAGAGCGTCACCGTCGGAAGCAGCTCGATGACCATGTAGTCCTTGGTGGCATGGCCCGTCTGCGAACCCTCGGGGTCCTTGAAGTAGCGGACGTAGCCGATCGGGCCGAACTTCACGTCGTTGCGGTCGACGACGGGGATGATGTTGTCCGGGATCTCGTGGTCGGCGTACTTCCCGGACTTGTCGCGTTGGCAGTGCCCTGCCGAGATGGCTATCTTGCGCTGGTGGTCGTCGGTTCCCACGGCCCCGATGGTGCAGAAGAACTTGGTCGGGTTCGGGGGGAACGCGATCTGCATACCGTTGTAGACGCGTTTGGTCTGCTGAGCATGGCCGGAGGGCGCGTCGGCGTGTGCGGTGGCCGCGGCAGCGCCGAGGGAGCCGGTGAGCGCCAGGGCCGCTACGAGGCCCGGTAATACCCTGAGCCTTCCGGTCTTCTTGGTCTTCCTGGTCTTCCCGATCACGTGTCGTTCCCTTCTTGCCGGTGGATGGCCCGGCGCCATCCTGAACGACCGTCATGAAAGACCGATGTAATCGGCGTGATGGATGTACTGCGGCGCGAAGGGCCCCGCCCGCCGGAAGTCATGGGAGTCACAACTCGCGGCGGACGGGGCCCTTACGTCATGGGGCACGGCCCTGGGCTCACGGCCCAGGGATCAGCCCAGCTGGCTCACGTCCCGCACCGCGCCCTTGTCCGCGCTGGTCGCCATGGCCGCGTACGCGCGCAGGGCCGCCGAGACCTTGCGGTCGCGGTTCCTCGGGGCGTAGACGCCGCCGAGGGCCTCGCGGCGGGTGGCCAACTCCTCATCGCTGACGAGGAGTTCGATCGAGCGGTTGGGGATGTCGATGCGGATGCGGTCGCCGTCCTCGACGAGGGCGATCGTGCCGCCGGAGGCCGCCTCGGGGGAGGCGTGGCCGATGGAGAGGCCGGACGTACCGCCGGAGAAGCGGCCGTCGGTGACCAGGGCGCACGCCTTGCCCAGGCCGCGGCCCTTGAGGAACGACGTCGGGTAGAGCATCTCCTGCATGCCGGGGCCGCCCTTGGGGCCCTCGTAGCGGATGACGACGACGTCGCCCTCCTTGATCTGCTTGGTGAGGATCTTGTCGACGGCCTCGTCCTGGGACTCGCAGACCACCGCGGGGCCCTCGAAGGTCCAGATGGACTCGTCGACGCCGGCGGTCTTCACCACGCAGCCGTCGGCCGCGATGTTGCCCTTGAGGACGGCCAGGCCGCCGTCCTTGGAGTAGGCGTGTTCGGTGGAGCGGATGCAGCCGCCGGCGGCGTCCACGTCCAGCGTCTCCCAGCGCTCGGACTGCGAGAAGGCGGTGGCCGAGCGCTTGCAGCCGGGGGCCGCGTGCCACAGCTCGACGGCCTCGGCGGACGGCGAACCCCCGCGCACGTCCCAGGTCTTGAGCCACTCGGCGAGGGTGGCGGAGTGGACCGAGTGGACGTCCTCGTTGAGCATGCCGCCGCGGTACAGCTCGCCGAGGATGGCGGGGATGCCGCCGGCGCGGTGCACGTCCTCCATGTAGTACGTGCCGCCGGGGGCGACGTTCGGGGCGACCTTGGCCAGGCACGGGACGCGGCGGGAGACCGCGTCGATGTCCTTGAGGTCGTAGTCCAGGCCGGCCTCCTGGGCGGCGGCCAGGAGGTGCAGGATCGTGTTGGTCGAGCCGCCCATGGCGATGTCGAGGGCCATGGCGTTCTCGAAGGCGGCGCGGGTGGCGATGTTGCGCGGGAGGACGGACTCGTCGCCGTCCTCGTAGTAGCGCTTGGTGATCTCGACGACCGTGCGGCCGGCGTTCTCGTAGAGCGCGCGGCGGGCGGTGTGGGTGGCGAGGACCGAGCCGTTGCCGGGGAGGGAGAGGCCCATGGCCTCGGTCAGGCAGTTCATGGAGTTGGCGGTGAACATGCCGGAACAGGAGCCGCAGGTGGGACAGGCGTTCTCCTCGATGCGGAGGACGTCCTCGTCGGAGACGCTGTCGTTGACCGAGTCGACGATGGCGTTGATCAGGTCGAGCTTGCGGACCGTGCCGTCGACCAGGGTGGCCTGGCCGGCCTCCATCGGGCCGCCGGAGACGAAGACCACCGGGATGTTCAGGCGCATCGCGGCCATCAGCATGCCCGGGGTGATCTTGTCGCAGTTGGAGATGCAGATCAGCGCGTCGGCGCAGTGCGCCTCGACCATGTACTCCACCGAGTCCGCGATCAGGTCGCGGGAGGGGAGGGAGTACAGCATGCCGCCGTGGCCCATGGCGATGCCGTCGTCGACCGCGATGGTGTTGAACTCGCGGGGGACGGCGCCCGCGGCCCGGATGGCGTCGGAGACGATCCGGCCGACGGGGGCGAGGTGGGTGTGGCCGGGCACGAACTCCGTGAAGGAGTTGGCGACCGCGACGATCGGCTTACCGATGTCCTCGCTCGCTACGCCCGAGGCCCGCATAAGGGCGCGGGCGCCCGCCATGTTGCGGCCATGGGTAACGGTGCGGGACCTCAGCTCGGGCACGATGGTCACTCCCTCGGGATTCGGGACACGTACGTCGGGATACGTACGTACAGCAGTGGCGCCATACAGCAGCTGATCCCGAGATTACGCTCTTGATCCAAGATCCGGACAACGACTCCGGGATGTGAGATGTCCGACCGGAGTGCGGACGGCGTCGGTGCGGACGGCGGTACGGGCACCCGGCCGGGGGCGTCCGCCCCGTCCGCCCTACGGCCGAGTCAGGTACCGCTGGAGCGTCGGGGCGACCATCGCCACGATCTCCTCCAGGTCCGCGGACGCCATCGGCTCCATCTTGACCAGGTACCGCAGCATGGCGATCCCGATGAGATGGCTCGCCGCCAGCTGGACCCTGAACTCGGGGTCGGGCACGTGCAGTTCGCCCGCCACCCGGTGGAGCAGCCGGCGTTCGACCAGCCCGCGCAGCACCGCCGCCGCGGTGTCGTTGGTCAGCGCCGAGCGCATGATGGCCAGCAGCGGCGGCCGGCTGACCGGGTTCTCCCAGACGCCGAACATGAAGCGGGCCATCCGCTCGCCCACGCCCGCCTCACTGCCGCCCGCGAGGGCGTCCGGCATGGTCAGCGCGGGCGCGAAGGACATCTCGATGGCCGCTGCGAAGACCTGCTCCTTGGTGCCGAAGTAGTGGTGCACCAGCGCCGCGTCCACCCCGGCCGCCTTGCCGATCCCGCGGACCGAGGTCTTGTCGTAGCCCCGCTCGGCGAACTCCGTACGGGCCGCGGCGAGGATCTGCTCCCGGGTGCCGGGCCCCTCGGCCGCCTCGGTACGGGCCGGCCGGCCCCGGCGGCGGCGCGGGGCGGTGTCGGCGGTGTCCGTGGTGTCCCCGCTCGCCGGTCCGGAATCGTGCGCGCGCCCGGGACCGCTCACTTGCCCGGCACCCACGTCGGCGACGCCAGATGCAGCCGCGTGAAGGCCAGCGCCTCGGCGAGGTCGGCCTCGCGTTCGGCGGCGGACATCGCCCGGCGGGTGTTGACCTCGACGACGACATGGCCGTCGAAGCCGTTGGCGGCCAGCCGCTCCAGCAGCTCCGCGCACGGCTGGCTGCCGCGCCCCGGCACCAGGTGCTCGTCCTTGGCGGAGCCGTTGCCGTCCGCGAGGTGGACGTGGGCCAGCCGGTCGCCCATCCGCGCCGCCATCTCCAGCGCGTCATGGCGCGCGGTGGCGGTGTGCGAGAGGTCGACGGTGAAGTGCCGGTAGTCGTCGTTGGTGGGGTCCCAGTCCGGGGCGTACGCCAGCATCTCGCGGTCGCGGTAGCGCCAGGGGTACATGTTCTCCACGGCGAACCGGACGTCGGTCTCGCTCGCCATCCGCCAGACGCCGCGGACGAAGTCCCGGGCGTAGCTGCGCTGCCAGCGGAACGGCGGGTGCACCACCACCGTCGAGGCGCCCAGCTTCTCCGCGGCCTGCCGGGCCCGCTGGAGCTTGACCCAGGGGTCGGTGGACCACACCCGCTGGGTGATCAGCAGGCAGGGCGCGTGCACCGCCAGCACCGGCACCCCGTGGTAGTCCGAGAGCCGGCGCAGCGCCTCTATGTCCTGGCTGACCGGGTCGGTCCAGACCATGACCTCGACGCCGTCGTAGCCCAGGCGCGCGGCGATCTCGAAGGCCGTCGCCGTCGACTCCGGATACACCGAAGCCGTGGACAGCGCGACCTTCGCATCGGGAATGCGCACCACAGGCTCTGTCACGAGGGACAGGGTACGGGCCGGGGCCTGCCGCGGGGCAGGAGGTCCGGGCCGCCACGGCAGGCCGACGGGGCACTGCCGGGGCAGGTGGGACGGGGGCTACCGGTGTGGCGCGGCCGTCCCGCGGCGCGCGGTGTGATCTCCGCCGCACTCGGCGGGAACGGCCGGAACGCGACGTCGCGCGGCCGGGGGAGACGGCCCTCCCACCGCTGCCGTACGGGCGCCGTCCCTCCCGCCGTACGGACCCCGCCCTCTCCCGCCGTACGGAGACCGCCCCACCGCCCGTACGGCACCGGCCGCGCCCCCCTGCGTACCGGGGGCGCGGACCCTAGTGCTCCGGCAGGTGGTCCAGCCGCCGCAGGATGACGCCCTCGCGCAGCGCCCACGGGCAGATCTCCAGGGTCGCCACGGCGAACAGGTCCAGCGCCGCCTCGGCGACCAGCGCCCCGGCCAGCAGCTGCGGGGCGCGCCCCTCGGACACCCCGGGCAGCCCGCCCCGCTCCCGCGCGGACATTCCGGCCAGCCGCGGCACCCACTCCTCCAGGCTCTTGCGGGTCAGCTCGCGCTGGGCGTACAGCCCGTCCGCGGACCGCGCCGCGCCCGCGATCCGGGCCAGCTGCTTGAAGGTCTTGGACGTCCCGACGACCTGGTCCGGGGTCCCGTACCGGCTGAAGTCGCTCACCACACGGGCGATCTCGGCGCGCACCCGGCGGCGCAGCGCCCGGACGGCCTCCGCGTCCGGCGGGTCGCCGGGCAGGTCGCCGGCGGTCAGCCGGCCCGCGCCGAGCGGCAGCGACACCGCGACGTCCGGGTCCTCGTCCAGGCCGTACGCGATCTCCAGCGAGCCGCCGCCGATGTCCAGGACCAGCAGCCGGCCCGCCGACCAGCCCAGCCAGCGGCGGGCCGCCAGGAAGGTGAGCCGGGCCTCGTCCTCGCCGGAGAGCACCTGGAGGTCGACCCCGGTCTCCTCGGTGACGTGCCGGAGCACGTCCTCCCCGTTGGCGGCTTCGCGGATCGCGGAGGTGGCGAACGGGAGCACGTCCTCGACGCCCTTGTCCTCGGCGACCTGCATCGCCTCGCGGATGGTGGCTGCCAGGCGGTGCACACCGGCGTCACTTATGGCGCCGCCGGCGTCGAGCAGCTCGGCAAGGCGGAGTTCCGCCTTGTGCGAGTAGGCGGGCAGCGGGCGCGCGCCCGGGTGCGCGTCCACCACCAGGAGATGGACCGTATTCGAACCCACGTCGAGGACACCGAGTCTCATGAGGTGAAACCTACTGCCGCGGCAGGGGACACTTGCGGCTCGCCTTACGCTGGACCCGTGGCAAAGACGAAACAGGCGAAGCACCAAAAGGCCCTGAAAAAGGAAGAAAAGCGACGCGCGCAGGCGGCTGCGGCGGCGCGCTCCGGCGGCGGGGCACCGGCCGACGAGGTCGGCCTCGACTTCGCCCGCGCCTGGGTCACCTTCCCCGACCCCGGCGACGACGAGCAGCTGTTCCGCTGCGACCTGACCTGGCTCACCTCCCGCTGGACCTGCATCTTCGGCAGCGGCTGCCAGGGCATCCAGGCGGGCCGCGCGGACGACGGGTGCTGCACCCTCGGCGCGCACTTCTCCGACGAGGAGGACGAGGAGCGGGTCGCGAAGCACGTGGCGCGGCTCACGCCCGAGCTGTGGCAGTTCCACGACGTCGGCACCAGCACCGGCTGGACCGAGGAGGACGAGGACGGCGAGCGGCAGACCCGGCGCTGGCAGGGCTCCTGCATCTTCCAGAACCGCCCCGGCTTCGCGGCGGGCGCCGGCTGCTCGCTGCACATCCTCGCGCTGCGCGAGGGCCGCGAGCCCCTGGAGACCAAGCCCGACGTGTGCTGGCAGCTGCCGGTCCGGCGGACGTACGAGTGGATCGACCGGCCGGACGACACCCAGATCCTGCAGGTGACGATCGGCGAGTACGACCGCCGCGGCTGGGGCCCCGGCGGCCACGACCTGCACTGGTGGTGCACGTCCGCGACGTCGGCGCACGGCGCGGGCGATCCGGTCTACGTCACCTACAAGCCCGAACTCACCGAGCTGATGGGCAAGAAGGGGTACGCCAAGCTCGCCGGGCTGTGCGAGGAGCGGCTTGCCGCGACGCTGCCGATGGCGCCGCACCCGGCCGACCCGAAGCCGCGGCGGGACGCCGAGCCCTCCAAGAGCTAGGGCCTGTCCGACCCTGACCCGTCGGACAAGGCCCAGCCGTTCCGCCGCGGCGCCGGCTCAGCGGGGCGGGCGAGGGGTGTGCGAAGGGGCGGGCCCACCCGGCGCCGAGGGGCCGGGTCCGCCCGCCTGCGTGGTCGGCCGCCCGGTCGCATCCTCGGTCGGCCGCGCGGTCGGGTTCGCCGTCGGTCCCGGGTACGTCGGCGTCGGGGACAGCGCCGGCTGCTGCGTCGGGGTGGGACGGCCGGGGCCGGGCGCCGGATGCGGCGGTGCCGGGGTGGGGCCGCCGGGCGAGGGGCGGCCCGGCCCCGGAGCGGGCTCGGTCACCCCATGGCCCTCCAGCGCGACGACGGTGCCGCCCGGCTCGATGGCGATCTTGGACTTCCAGTGCCCCTCGGGCTCCCGGTCGTGGTCGACGTACACCGTGATCTTCGTGGTCTGGCCCGGCTGCAGCTCCCCCGCCGTATGGCTCATCTGGAGCCAGGGCGCTGCCGCCGCCGCCCGCCAGCGCACCGGCGAGCGGCCCGAGGCCCGGATCGTGATGACCGTCGTCCCGGCGGCGGGCTGCGCGTCGACGGTCAGCCGCCCCGGCCCCCGCTCCTCCCGGTCGGCCGGCGGCGTCGGGCCGCTGTCCGGGCCTGCCACCTCGACGGACACGTCGGGCGTCCAGTCGCCGGCCGTCAGGCCGCGCCGCGGGGTCGTCGGACGGGCGTTGCCGGCGTTCTCGTAGCGGCGGCCGTCGAACGGGGCGCCGGCGCCCGGCCCGGCGTCCGTGTCGTTGGCCGCCACCGTCGTGGCGTCCGTCTCGCCGGTCTCCGGGGCGCCGCGGTAGGCCGCCCACAGGGCGAGCACCGGCGCCGCCAGCACCGTCGCCACGACCGTGGTGGTCAGCGCCCGGTTGCGCAGCCGACGGCGGCGCGCGACCCGGTCCGTGGGGCCTACCGGGAATCCGTTGCGGCCGTAGCGAGGAGAACCGTTTGCTCCACCGTGCCGGCCACCGGCCGGCGCCGCGGTCGCGCCCGGCACCCCCTCCGCCCGCCCCGACCGGGACTTCAGGGCCGCCGCCAGCGCCGCGAACACCGCCTCGTGCTCGGCGCCCACCAGCGGCAGCGTGCCCTGGTCGGCGGGCGCGGTGCCCGGCCAGGGCCCGGCGGCGGTGGCCCGCTCGGCGGTCCGCCGGCACTCGGCGCAGTCGTCGACATGGCGCACCAGCTCCCGGCGGAGCGCCGCGCCCAGCAGCATCTGGCTGTCCCCGGCCAGTCGGCCCACGTCCGGACATCGCCCGAACTCGACGACGGCCAGCGCCGCCCGGGTCCGCTCGACCTCGCAGGACGCGGCGGCCAGCAGCGCGCGGGTGGCGGCCGGTTCGGCGCCGAGCACCGCGGCGACCTCGTCGGGCGACAGCCGGTGGCGCACCGAGAGCTCCAGCGCCTCGCGCTGCTCGGGCGTGGTCCCGGCGGCCTCCGGCCAGGCCAGCACGGCCAGTTCCCGCCGGCGCTCCTGCTCCTGCTCCGGCCGCTCGCCGGGCGGGGCCGCGGGTTCCTGACCGGCCTCGGCGAGCCGGCGCAGGCACGCCCAGCGGGCGAGGGCATACAGCCAGGGGCCGTAGAGGCCGGCGACGCCGGGGCGCCGGCCGTGCTGCCGCTCGGCGAGCGCCAGCGCCTCGCCGAGCACCGCGGTGGCCGCGTCGTGCTCGCACAGCACGGACAGGCAGTAGGTGAACAGCCCGTCCAGATACGGCTCGTAGCGGTCCTGGCGGGCCTCGTGCCGCCGCCGTGTGTCGCGGTTCCGGCGGATCCCGCGGTCCTCTTCCTCGGGCCGGCGCGGCGCCGGGCCGCGCGACCGGTGTGCGCCGGTGGTGTGCGTAGGGTGCTCGGGCCTGCTGCTCATCACCCCGGCGACGGTAGGCGGATGATGCAGCCGGTCTCGCTTGGCGAGACCGGTTTTAACCCGTTCGGGTGACCATCTCCCTCAAAAGGGGACACAAATCTGCTATTCGGCCCCCGAGCGCGCTCGGCGCACGCCGCCCGGTCGGCGCAACCGCAGCCGATGGGGCCCCCCCCCCCGGCTCATCAAGAGCTTGGGACCCCCGCTGTCACACCCCGCCGCTACGGTTGCGTCATGGCAACTCGCAAATCGTCGGCCAAGGAGCGCCCCTCGTACCGCTGCACCGGGTGCGGCTGGACCACCGCGAAGTGGCTCGGCCGCTGCCCGGAGTGCCAGGCGTGGGGCACGGTCGAGGAGTTCGGCGGCGCCCCCGCGGTGCGCACCACCGCCCCCGGCCGGGTCACCACCGCCGCGCTACCCATCGGCCAGGTCGACGCCAGGCAGGCCGCCGCCCGCTCCACCGGCGTGCCCGAGCTGGACCGCGTGCTGGGCGGCGGGCTGGTCCCGGGCGCGGTGGTGCTGCTCGCCGGTGAGCCCGGCGTCGGCAAGTCCACGCTCCTGCTGGACGTCGCCGCCAAGGCCGCCTCCGGCAGCCACCGCACGCTCTATGTGACCGGCGAGGAGTCCGCCAGCCAGGTCCGGCTGCGCGCCGACCGCATCGGGGCGCTCGACGAGGACCTCTATCTGGCCGCCGAGACCGACCTCTCCGCCGTCCTCGGCCATCTGGACACGGTCAAGCCGTCGCTGCTCATCCTGGACTCCGTGCAGACCGTCGCCTCCCCCGAGATCGACGGCGCCCCCGGCGGGATGGCTCAGGTCCGCGAGGTCGCCGGCGCCCTGATCCGGGCTTCCAAGGAGCGCGGCATGTCGACCCTCCTGGTCGGCCACGTCACCAAGGACGGTGCCATCGCCGGCCCCCGCCTCCTGGAGCACCTGGTCGACGTCGTGCTGCACTTCGAGGGCGACCGGCACGCCCGGCTCCGCCTCGTCCGCGGCGTCAAGAACCGCTACGGCACGACCGACGAGGTCGGCTGCTTCGAGCTGCACGACGAGGGCATCACCGGCCTCGCCGACCCCTCCGGCCTGTTCCTGACCCGCCGCGACGAGCCGGTGCCCGGGACGTGCCTGACGGTCACCCTGGAGGGCCGCCGCCCGCTGGTCGCCGAGGTCCAGGCGCTGACCGTCGACTCCCAGATCCCCTCCCCCCGGCGGACCACCTCCGGCCTGGAGACCTCCCGGGTCTCGATGATGCTCGCCGTCCTGGAGCAGCGCGGCCGGATCAGCGCCCTGGGCAAGCGCGACATCTACAGCGCGACGGTCGGCGGCGTGAAGCTCTCCGAGCCGGCCGCCGACCTCGCCGTGGCGCTCGCCCTGGCCAGCGCCGCCAGCGACACCCCGCTGCCGAAGAACCTGGTCGCCATCGGCGAGGTCGGCCTGGCCGGCGAGGTGCGGCGGGTCACCGGCGTCCAGCGCCGCCTCTCGGAGGCCGCCCGGCTCGGCTTCACGCACGCCCTGGTCCCCGCGGATCCGGGCAAGATCCCCGCCGGCATGCGGGTCCTGGAGGTCGCCGACGTCGGTCAGGCGCTGTCCGTGCTGCCCAAGCGGGTACGTCGGGAGGCCCCGCGGGAGGAGGACGCGCGCCGGTAGACTTTGCCCCGGTCTCGCCCGTCACCGCCGTCTCACCGCCGGCTGCGTAGCTCCCAGATACCCTCGTTTGGTACGCACCGCGGCAGCGGCCGGGCGGCCGGCGGACCGACAGATCCTTGCGACGGAGGAGTGCAGTGGCAGCCAACGACCGGGCATCGTCTCCCGGCAGGTCCGGAGGGAGCTCCGGCACCGAGAGCCTGATGCGCGCCTCGCTGAGCGCCGTCGCGCCCGGTACGGCCCTGCGGGACGGCCTGGAGCGCATCCTCCGGGGCAACACGGGCGGCCTGATCGTCCTCGGCTTCGACAAGACCGTCGAGTCCATGTGCACCGGCGGTTTCGCGCTGGACGTCGAGTTCTCCGCCACCCGCCTGCGCGAGCTGTGCAAGCTCGACGGCGCGCTGGTCCTCGACAAGGACATCACCAAGATCCTCCGCGCCGGTGTCCAGCTGGTCCCGGACGCCTCCATCCCCACCGAGGAGACCGGCACCCGCCACCGCACCGCCCAGCGGGTCTCCATCCAGACGAACTTCCCGGTGGTCTCGGTCAGCCAGTCCATGCGGCTGATCGCGCTCTACGTGGACGGTGAGCGGCGCGTCCTGGAGGAGTCCGCCGCGATCCTCTCCCGCGCCAACCAGGCGCTCGCCACCCTGGAGCGCTACAAGCTCCGCCTCGACGAGGTCGCCGGCACCCTCTCCGCCCTGGAGATCGAGGACCTGGTCACGGTCCGCGATGTCAGCGCCGTCGCCCAGCGCCTGGAGATGGTCCGCCGGATCGCCACCGAGATCGCCGAGTACGTCGTCGAACTGGGCACCGACGGCCGCCTGCTGGCCCTCCAGCTGGAGGAACTGATCGCCGGTGTGGAGCCGGAGCGCGAGCTGGTCGCCCGCGACTACGTCCCCGAGCCCACCGCCAAGCGCTCCCGCACGGTCGCCGAGGCGCTGGCCGACCTGGACGCGCTCAGCCACCCCGAGCTGCTCGAACTCCCCATCGTGGCCCGCGCGTTGGGCTACAGCGGCGCCCCCGAGACGCTGGACTCCGCGGTCTCCCCGCGCGGCTTCCGCCTGCTGGCGAAGGTCCCCCGGCTCCCCGGCACGGTCATCGACCGCCTCGTCGACCACTTCGGCGGCCTCCAGAAGCTCCTCGCCGCCAGCGTCGACGACCTCCAGGCGGTCGACGGCGTCGGCGAGACCCGCGCCCGCTCGGTCCGCGAGGGCCTGTCCCGGCTGGCGGAGTCGTCGATCCTGGAACGGTACGTCTAGGGCCTTTCCGGCCATGCCCCCTCGGACAGGACCGAGGACCCGGCACGGCACCCGTACGGCCCGTGGGAGGTATCGCCTCCACGGGCCGTAGGTGTCTCTGCGGGCCCCGGTGCTCAGCGGCCCAGCACCGCCGCCTCCTTCTCCGCCGGCAGGCCCGGCACCGGCCGGTCCGGGCGCCGCGGCGCGACCCCGCCGATGCTCCGCAGCCACTCCCAGGTGTCGGCCACCGTCTCCGCCACCGGCCGGCACCGCAGCCCCGACGCCAGCGCCTTGGCGACGTCACCGCCGTGCAGCACGTCGTGGAGCTGCCCCGGCGGCAGCCAGATCGGCAGCTCCGTCCAGGGCTCGATGCCCGCCGCGAGGACGTCCTCCGGCGCGGTCCAGCGCAGTTCGGCCGCGGAGCCGGTGACCCGCACACAGCTCTCCAGCAGCTCGCCCATCGTCGTGTGCCCGGACTCGCTCACCAGGTTGTACGGGCCACCCCGCCCGTCCCGTACGGCGTCCAGGGTCCACTCGGCGAGGTCGCGGGCGTCGATGTACTGGAGGGGCAGCTCGCGCGGCCCCGGGGCGAGCACCGGCCCGCCGCGGGCGATCCGGCCCAGCCACCACGGAAGCCGCCCGATGTTCTCGTACGGGCCGAGGATCAGCCCGGCGCGGACCAGCAGCGCCCGGTCCCCGAAGGCGTCGGTCGCGGCCACCTCGGCACCCCGCTTGGCCGCGGCGTAGTCGTCGGCGTCGGTGGCGTCGGGCGAGCCGTCGACCAGCGCGGCCCGCTCGCTGATCCGGCAGGTGGGCGGATAGGCGTACACCGAGCCGGTGGAGACGTACGCGTACCGGCCGACCCGGTCGGCCAGCAGCCGGGTGGTGTCCCGCACCGCCGCGGGCGCCCCGCTCCAGGTGTCGACGACGGCGTCCCACTCGCCGTCCTCCAGGGCGGCGAGCCCGCCCTGTGCCGTCCGGTCGCCGCGCAGCGCCGCGGCCCCGTCCGGCGCCGTATGCCGCCCGCGGTGGAACACCGTGACCCGCCAACCCCGCGCCAGCGCCGCCTCGGTGACCGCCCGGCCCACGAACTCCGTACCGCCCAGTATCAGTAGCTTCATGGCGGCGACTGTGCCGCAGCGGGCGCGGCCGGTACCAGCACCGCACGCTCTGAGCAGATTCCCTACGGGCGGAACTTGCGGAGCGCGGAGTTCCGGGCCGCGGGGGAGCGAGGGCAGGGGGCCGTGCGGCGGGTGCGCCGCCGGTCGGTCCGTCGCCCCGCCGGGAAGTCCTTCGGTCAGTCCTTCGCCAGGTCGAACGACGTCCGGGCCGCGGTCAGCCCCGGCACCTTCGCCTCGATGAGATACGTGCCGGCCGGCACCGCCGCCGCGCTCGGCGTCGCGCACTGCGGGCCGCTCGCCCGGCGGTCCCAGGCGATGGACCGGGTCACCGAACCACCGGCCGGCACCTGGAGCCAGGCCGGGCCGCCGGTCGACGGGCAGTCGCCGGAGGACCACACCCGGTCGCCGCCCGAGCTGTCGCTGATGGTCAGCAGCGCCGCCTTGCGTCCGAGGTCCACCTTGCAGGCCGCGTCACCGGAGTTCTCCATCGTCAGCTCGAACTTCGGCCGGTCGTCGGGCGCGTAGGAGTCCTCGGTGCTGTGCACGGTCAACTTCACGGCGCCAGATGTGCAGTTGGGGACGGTGGGACCCGCCGCCACGGCGTTGCTGCCGGTGCCCTCGCCGATCGGCGCCCAGCCGGAACCGGAGCCCGAACCGCCCGAACCGGAGCCGCCGCCGGCACCACCGCCGGACGCGCCGCCCTTGCCGTCCGCCCCGGACGCGCCCCCTGCGGACCCGTCACCGGAACCGGAGTCCCCACCCGAACTCCCCCCGGAACCCGACACATCGCGCCCGCCGGGCTTCTGGCTGATCGCCGGTCCGGTAGGCGCCGGCCCCGGCGTGATGGACGCCGCGGGGCCCGTTCCCTTCGCGCCCTTGCCCTCGTTGGCGGTGGTGGTGTCGCCGCCGCCCATGGTGAGGACCCACACGACCAGCGCGACCAGCAGCACGACGACGGCCAGCGCAACGGCCCTCCGCCGCCAGTAGATGGAGGACGGAAGCGGCCCGATCGGATTGCGCAGTGATCCCACGCGGAAACTCTACGAGAGATCCGTACCCGCACCGGCCAGTACCCGCCGTATCGGGCTGCAACTTTTCACATCATCGGTCCGCAGGGCGCCCCTTACATCGCCGCGCGCCCCCGCGGTCGCGCCCCCCGCGGCCACCGCGCCACCGGCCGCCGCACCGCCCCGCCTTCACGTTCGACAGGTGCACCCGCACCCATCTCCGCACACTTTCGACCATAACCGCGCTATCTGACATAGCGTCAGAATTTGTCCACCGGATGCGATTCCGTCCCCCGGCAGATCGCCGACGTCGCCGCTCCCCCGCTCGACACCACCGATCTCGCGCACCGGACACCTGGCCGGATCCGCACCCCGGCCGCCACCGGCACCTCCGGCGAGCCGCCGCACCGGCCGCCGCCGGACCCCGCCCGCTCGCGCCGCACCCGGCACCCGCCCCACCCCCACGGACCGACTACGCCTGCCACTCCTCCTTGTGACCGAAACCCCGCCCGTTGTCGATCAGCCGCAGCCAGTCCGGGCGCAGCTCCCACAGCGCGGTCCGCTCCAGGGCCGCGCGCAGCCGCTCGCTCCCCTCGACGAACGGGAAGCGGGCGGTGTAGACGCGCCACGCGGCGGCCCGCTCGGCCCCGCTCAGCGGGCGGCACCCGCCCCGCCCCTGCAGCCCGGTCAGCGCGCTCCACTCCTGGCCGTCCCGCTGCACCGTGAACGCCACCCGGGCACCGGGCCGCCCCAGGGCCCGGCCGTGCCGCGTGGTGTCCGCCGTGACGAAGTACAGCGCCGGCGCCCCGTCCGCCGCCGTCCCCACCGCGTACAGCACCGCACACGCCTGCGGCCCGTCCTCGTCCGCGTACGCCAGCGTCACCGTCGAGTGCCCGTCCAGCGCCCGCCGGATCGCCGCGGGAGCGCCCGCACCGCCCGTGCCGCCGGCACCTTCCCCACCGCGCTTCTCCTCCATACCGGCATCCTCGTACGCCCCCGCCGCCCCGCGCGCACCGGCCCGGCACATACCCGCGGTAGCCCCCCACCCCCTTCCTGCGTGTGGGTGGGCGTGCGGCGGGGCGGAGCCGGTGCGTTTCCCGGGGGCGCGCGGGCGTGCCAGGATCGACGGTGCCATGACTTCGACGCCTGCCATCCCCACGCTCATGACCGCCGCCGCCGACACCGCCTCCGCCGCCGTATCGGCCGCGGAGGCCGCGGACGGGACCGGCCTGCACGGCCCCGTCACCGACTGGTTCGCCGAGCATGCCCGCGACCTGCCCTGGCGCCGCCCCGAAGCGGGCGCCTGGGGCGTGATGGTGAGCGAGTTCATGCTCCAGCAGACCCCGGTCAGCCGTGTGCTGCCGGTGTACGAGCAGTGGCTGGCCCGCTGGCCACGGCCCGCCGACCTCGCCGCCGAGGCGCCGGGCGAGGCGGTACGCGCCTGGGGCCGGCTCGGCTATCCGCGGCGCGCCCTGCGGCTGCACGCCGCGGCCTCCGCCATACAGGAGCGCCACGGCGGCGACGTCCCCCGGGAGCACTCCCAGCTGCTGGCGCTGCCCGGCGTCGGCGAGTACACCGCGGCGGCCGTCGCCTCCTTCGCGTACGGGCAGCGGCACGCGGTGCTGGACACCAACGTGCGGCGGGTCTTCGCCCGCGCGGTCACCGGCCGGCAGTACCCGCCGAACGCCACCACCGCCGCCGAGCGCAAGCTGGCCCGCGCGCTGCTCCCCGAGGACGAGGGGCTCGCGTCCCGGTGGGCGGCGGCCACGATGGAGCTGGGCGCGCTGGTGTGCACCGCGCGCAGCCCCGAGTGCCACCGCTGCCCGATCGCCGCGCAGTGCGCCTGGCAGCAGGCCGGGTCGCCGGCCCACGACGGCCCGCCGCGCCGCGCCCAGACCTACGCCGGTACCGACCGCCAGGTGCGCGGCAAGCTGCTGGCCGTCCTGCGCGAGGCGGTCACCCCGGTGCCGCAGGTGATGCTGGACGCGGTGTGGGACGAGCCGGTGCAGCGGGCCCGCGCGCTGGACGGGCTGGTCTCGGACGGTCTGGTGGAACCGCTGTCCGGCGGGCGCTACCGGCTGCCGCACGCCTAACGGACACCACTCCTCCGGAATCCATCCCTCGTTCATGTAACGCGGAGACCGAATTACGCATCTATAGGGGCGTGGCCGCTTCGGCGGCCGCG
>NZ_JBNHIN010000006.1:224184-245336 GCF_050054615.1 Streptomyces sp. YGL11-2 | reverse complement strand
GGCGCCCGCGCCCCTGCGCATTTCCGTACGCGCATTAACCCGGCATAACGCCGTCAAAGCGCCATCACAATCTCGGGCAAATGGGAAGAAATACCGCCCAACTCGGCGCTATTTCCCGGCCGCAGGACTTTCGTCCCCCTGGAGCCGGGCCCTCCATCCGCCGGGAGTATGACCCGGGCAGCGGCCCCGTCCGTCCGAGGTATGACCCCCGGCGGGCTGTTACACAACCGAGTGTTTTCCGTGCACTCCCTGTAGGGCCGACGCACATTACGCCGCAACACCCTCTCCGTAGCGTCATTCCCGTGCTGGAGATGACCACCGGCACGGTCAACGTGGGGAAACGCAAGCGGATCGGAGGCGTCGGAATGGCGACCAGCGGCGGCAAGGTACTGGACTTCGAGGAGTACGTACGGACTCGGCAGGAGGCACTGCTGCGCAGCGCCCGACGCCTGGTGCCGGACCCCGTCGACGCCCAGGACCTGCTCCAGACGGCCCTGGTGCGTACGTACGGCCGCTGGGACGGCATCGCGGACAAGTCGCTGGCGGACGCCTACCTCCGCCGCGTCATGATCAACACCCGCACCGAGTGGTGGCGCGCCCGCAAGCTGGAGGAGGTGCCCACCGAGCAGCTCCCGGACGCGAGCGTCGACGACGGCACCGAGCAGCGCGCCGACCGCGCCCTGCTGATGGACATCCTCGGCGTGCTGGCCCCCAAGCAGCGCAGCGTCGTCGTGCTGCGGCACTGGGAGCAGATGAGCACCGAGGAGACCGCCGCCGCTCTGGGCATGTCCACCGGCACGGTCAAGAGCACCCTCCACCGGGCGCTGGCCCGCCTCCGCCAGGAGCTGGAGAACCGCGACATAGACGCACGGATGCTGGAGCGCGGGAACCGGGAGCGGGAGCGGTGCGCGGCCTGACCGGCGGCGTCACACGGATCACACCCCTCGGCGGCACACCCGCCGCACCCGCCGGCAGCACCGGCAGCACGGCCGCGGCGCGGGCACCGCACCGCGGCGGCAGAACCGGCGTAACGGACGCCACAGCCCGGCTCACAGCAAGGCGCGCGACAATCTCAAGAGGAACGGCAGCCCGGTACGCGGCAGCGGCGCGATCGGCGGCAGTGCGAGCAGCACGGTGAGCAGGAGCGGATTGTCCAGACACAGGCCGGGCAGGAGCCTGACCAGGAACAGCTTGACCAAGGGCGGCGCGGCCACGGCGGGGGTGGCCGCCGTCGGTCTTTTGCTGGCCGGCTGCAACCCCGGCGGCGGGGGCGTCCGCAAGGAGGGCTCCGCCACCCACACGCCCGCCCCGCGGGGCGCGCTGAGCGCGTCCCCGTCCCCCAGCTCGACCGCGCACTACAAGAAGGTCAACGCGGTCAAGCTCCTCAAGGACGACCCGAAGGTCAGCGCAGACGTGAAGCGGTCCGTCGCCAAGCCGTGCGCCGCGGACGCCTACCCGGTCGAGGTGACCTACGCCTCGCTCACCGGCGGCTCCACCCCCGACGTGATCGTCAACGTCATGACCTGCGCCGATTCGGTCGGTCTGGGTTCGTACGTCTACCGCGAGCAGGCCGGCGCCCCCGATGGGTATGACAACGTGTACGCCAATGAGCAGCCGTCGGTGTACGCGGGGGTGAACAAGGGGGACCTGGAGGTCTCCAAGCAGACCTACGCCACGGGCGACAAGGTGTGCTGCCCCTCGGGGGAGGATGTGATGACCTACCGCTGGGCGAACGACCGCTTCACCGAGTTCGATCGGTATCACACCGACTACAGCAAGACCACCGCCGGCGCCTCACCGGACGACGGCACGGGATCGGAGGGCTGAGACCACCGCATGGCCGACACCCATGTCCTCTTCGTCGAGGACGACGACGTCATCCGCGAAGCCACCCAACTCGCTCTGGAACGGGACGGTTTCGTGGTCACCGCCATGCCCGACGGGCTGGCGGGCCTGGAGGCGTTCCGCGCGAACCGCCCCGATATCGCCCTGCTCGACGTGATGGTGCCCGGGCTCGACGGCGTCAGCCTCTGCCGCCGCATCCGCGACGAGTCCACCGTGCCGGTGATCATGCTGTCTGCGCGCGCGGACTCCATCGACGTGGTGCTGGGCCTGGAGGCCGGCGCCGACGACTACGTCACCAAGCCGTTCGACGGTGCGGTGCTCGTCGCCCGTATCCGCGCCGTGCTGCGCCGCTTCGGGCACGCCGGCCAGAACCGCACCGGCGGCGGGCCCGCGGAGGAGGCGATCCTCGAAGAGACGGTCCTGCGCTTCGGCGACCTGGAGGTCGACACCGAAGGCATGGAGGTCCGCAAGGGCGGTGAGACGGTCGCCCTGACACCGACCGAGATGCGGCTGCTGCTGGAGTTCTCCAACGCGCCGGGTACGGTCCTCTCGCGCGACCGGCTGCTGGAGCGGGTCTGGGACTACGGCTGGGGCGGGGACACCCGGGTCGTCGACGTCCACGTCCAGCGGTTGCGCGGCAAGATCGGCCAGGACCGGATCGAGACGGTCCGCGGCTTCGGATACAAGCTGAGAGGCTGACACCTCCAGTGGTACGGCTGGCCCTGCGAACGGGCCTGAGATGGAAGCTCAGCGCCGCCATCGCGCTCGTCGGGGCGCTGGTCGCGGTGGCGCTGAGCATTGTCGTGCACAACGCCGCCCGCGTCTCCATGCTCGACAACAGCCGCGACGTGCAAATAGAACGGCTCAACTTCACGCAGAAGATCTTCGAGTCCACCAACCGCCTCCAGTTCGGCGCGAAGATCGACGACCCGGCGCTGCCCAAGGCACTCCGCAAGGAGGTCGTCGAGGGCGAGCGCGCCACCTTCCTCCAGGACACCGGCCAGACCGCCCCCGAGGTGTGGGCCGCCACCCCGCTCGGCAACGGGCGGGTGCTCTCCCTCCACGACCGCTTCCCGGACCGCTTCGCCGTCCTCGACGACCTGGACCAGGCGCTGCTGATCGGCTCCACCGCGGTGGTGGTCGGCGGCTGCGCGCTCGGTGTGCTGGTCGGCGGGCGGCTCTCCAAGCGGCTGCGCAAGGCCGCCGCCGCGGCCGGGAAACTGGCCGACGGCGACATGTCCGTCCGGATACGCGACGAGGTCGGCCGGGGCCGGGTCCACGACGAGACGGACGATCTCGCGTGGGCGGTGGACGCCATGTCGGACGCCCTCCAGCAGCGCATCGAGGCGGAGCGGCGAGTGACCGCCGATATCGCCCACGAGCTGCGGACGCCGGTGACCGGCCTGCTGACCGCCGCCGAACTCCTGCCGCCCGGACGGCCGTCGGAGCTGGTCCGCGACCGCGCGCAGGCCATGCGCACCCTCGTCGAGGACGTGCTGGAGGTGGCCCGCCTCGACGGCTACGCGGAGCGGGCCGAGCTCCAGGACGTCTGCATCGGCGAGTTCGTCACCCGCCGGGTGCGGGCGCTGGATCCCGACGTCACGGTCGAGATCGTGCGGGACGCGGAGGTCTCCACCGACCCGCGGCGCCTCGAACGCATCCTCGGCAACCTGATCGCCAACGCCTCGCGCCACGGCAAGCCGCCCATCGAGGTCACCGTGGAGGGCCGGGTCCTGCGGGTCCGCGACCACGGCGTCGGCTTCCCCGAGGCCCTGCTGCGCGAGGGGCCGAGCCGGTTCCGCACCGGCAGCAGCGACCGGGCCGGTGTCGGCCACGGCCTGGGCCTGACGATCGCCGCCGGCCAGGCCCGGGTGCTCGGCGCCCGCCTCACCTTCCGCAACGCCGACGAGCTCACGGACGGCTCCACGGGCGCCGTGTCGGTCCTCTGGCTCCCGGAGAACGCCCCGACGGCGACCGGCAGCTTCCCGGTCATCCAGCTCCCGGACCGCTGACGGCTCCCGGACCGCTGGCCGCTCCCGGACCGCTGACGGCCTCCTGACCGCCAACGGCAGCGGCGGCGGTCAGGACCCCGAAGGACCCCCACCGCCGCCGCACCACTCTCTGACGGGACCGGTGTCAGTGCCGGTGGTGCCGGCTCAGCACGAACCAGAGCGTCACCAGCACCGCCACCAGGACGACCGCGCAGGCGATCTTCAACGGGCTGTACGGGCGCTCACCGGTGACCTCGCCCGTATCGGCGTTCACCATGACCTGCCACTGCTTGCCGTTGTAGACGTACGACGCGAACCACACCGGGAGCAGCATCAGCTTGAACGTCATCGCCCCGTAGCTGGTGTTGACCGCGTGCACCCGCTGCTGGTCACCGCCGATGTCTCGCTTGCAGTCCTCCTCGATGACCTTGGCCATCTTCTGCTGGGCGGTCTGGAAACCCGCCTCCGGCTCGACCTCGTAGCGCAGCGTCCTGAAGCCCGCCAGATACGCCTCCTGGTAAGCCACCGCCTGCTTCAGCGGCCAGGGCTCCAACGCCGACAGCCGGTTCGTGTCGACGGTCCCGACACCGGGGACGAGGACGTCGTCGAAGAACCGGTTGACGGTGCCGTTGACCCGGTACCAGCGGACCCTGGTCTCCTTGTCGTCGCCCATCCCGACGGTGTACTCCTCGCCGCGCTCACCGCTGTACGAGGACGTGGTCTGGGCGTCGTACGTCCAGTGCGGCACATACGTCCCGTGCAGGGACTCCGCCGAACCCACCTTCTTCAGGGCGTTCGGCGCGAACCAGCGGGACCGGGCCCACTTGCGCAGGTTCTCGTGCACATCCCGCTTGGCGACCCGGAACGGCACCACGCCCTCGGGCACGATCCGGTCCTCGGCGGCCGAGGCGACCAACGGGGTGGCGCAGAACTGGCAGTTGCCAGACAGCGCGTCGGTCTGGTTGGCCGCACCGCAGCTCGGGCACTTGAGGATCTGCCCGCCCGACACCCGCGGCTTGGGCACCAGGGTCGCCAGCTCCTCCCACGGGTGCTCCCGCACCTCGCGGTTGACGGGGACGATCGGCTGCTCGAACCGGCAGTGCGGACAGCGCAGAACGTTCGTCCCCGGCGCGTACTCGGAGGTGGAACCGCAGGACTGGCACGCGTACGACTGCGGGGACTGCGGCTCGCTCGGCTGCTGCTGCGCGGGCGGCTGCTGATACTGCTGCTGTTGCTGGTACTGCTGCTGAGGCTGCTGATACGGCTGCTGCTGTTGCTGCGGGTACCCCTGCTGCGGCGGATACGGCTGCCCCTGGTTGGGCTGCGGCGGGTACGGCTGCTGCTGCGGATACGCCTGCTGCTGCGGATAGGGCTGCTGCGGCGGATACGGCTGCTGCTGGTTGGGCTGCTGGCCATAGGGCTGCTGCGGCTGGTACGGCTGATAGCTCATGGGGTCACCGGCTCCTGCGGTCGGTTACGCCTGCGGCGGCAGCGGGGGCGGAGTGGCGCGGAAGTGCTGGGCGAGCTCCGGCACGTTCTCCACCGGCTGCCAGCTGGCCATACCGTCCCGCCAGGCGAGCATCCCGGCCCGTACGGCCCCCGAGCCGATGTGCCCGGTGAACGTCGCATGGTCGTAGGGCCCCTGCTGCTGACCGTCCACGGCGACGTACCACTGGTACTGCTGCTGACCGGGCAGCGGCGGCGGAACGGCCCCACCGCCCGGGGCCGGCGCTGCGGGCGCGTACGGCTGCTGCTGTACCGGCTGGCTCTGCTGCGGCGTCGCGAACGCCTGCGCCATCTGCTGCCCCGCGGCCATGCCGAGGCCCAGGCCGATGCCCTCCCCGGCGCCGCCCGGGTTGTTCGCCGCGTCCCGCACCGCGTCCGCGGCCTGCATGCGCGCGTAGTTGTCGAGGTTCCCGATGATGCCCATGCGGCTGCGGGCGTCGATGGCCTGCTCGACCTCGGGCGGCAGCGAGATGTTCTCGATGATGAACTTCGGGATCGAGATGCCGTGCGACGCCGCCAGCTCGTCGGTCAGCATCTTGCCCAGCCGGTCGCCCAGCTCGGCCTGGCGCGCGGCGAGGTCGAGCATCGGAATGCCCGAACTCCCCAGCAGCGTGCCGAGCTTGCCGACGATCAGCTGCCGGAAGTACTCCTCGACCTCTTCGGTGCGGAACATGGGGTCGGTGCCGGCCAGCTCGGTCAGCAGCTTCGCCGGGTCGGTCACCCGCGCCGCGTAGCCGCCGAACGCCCGCAGCCGCACCATGCCGAACTCCGGGTCCCGCACCGTGACCGGGTTCTGCGTGCCCCACTTCATGTCCGTGAACTGCCGGGTGGTGACGAAGTAGACCTCCGCCTTGAACGGCGAGTGGAAGCCGTACTTCCAGCCCTGCAGCGTCGACAGGATCGGCAGGTTCCCCGTCTGCAGCTCGTACATGCCCGGCGCGAAGACGTCCGCGATCCGGCCCATGTTCACGAAGACCGCGACCTGCGACTCGCGCACGATGAGCTTGGCGCCCATCTTGATCTCGTTCTCGTAGCGCGGGAAACGCCAGACGATCGTGTCCCGGCTGTCGTCCGTCCATTCCAGGATGTCGATGAACTCGCCGCGTACACGGTCCATGAAGCCCACGAGAAGTACCCCCCGTTCATCCGGGCTGATCCAGCCGGGCCTGCGGTGGCGGCGGCGGAGTCCCTTCGCTTATACGTCCGAGCCATACTAGGGCTGCGGCTCGAAGGCGCGGCGCGCGGGCTCAGCCCGCCCCCGCCACCTCGCACCAGACCGTCTTACCCACGCTTCCCTGCCGTACGCCCCAACGGAGCGCAACGGCGTCCAGCAGCGCTATCCCCCGCCCGTTCTCGTCGTCCGCGGCGGCCCGCAGCAGCACGGGCAACGCCCGCGGGTCCGGATCGGTCACCTCGACGCGCGTCCGCCCGTCCCCGGTCGCGACGACATGAACGGTGACCGGCGTCCCCTCCCCCACATGCCGAATCACATTGCCCACCAACTCACTCACACACAGCTCGACTTCACAGGACGCCGCCGCCGTACCGAGATGCGCCCGCACCGCCTGCCGCAGCAACGGCACCTCCTTCAGTACGGCCAGCAGCCGCACCGTCAGCACCGCGCCGCCGCCTTGTGCAGCACCTCGGCGAGCCTGCGCGCGGTGGCCATGTTGCAGTTGCCCAGCGCGACCAGCGGAGGTGGGTAATCCCCCGCGAACGAGGGCATATCGATGCCGAGGGAGGGGAGCGTGATCCCGTTCGCCTTCAGCGCGACCTTGAGCCCCTCGGCGCATTCCTGCACGTCATCCATGGCCGTTCACCTTTCCTGTGCGCATTGTGACCAATCGCTCACAGAGTGACGTCGGGCGGCGTAGCTTGGGAAGGGAATCGCGTTGCACGCGCGCAACCAGCAAGTACTGGCGGTGAGTTATGCCTCCTCGCAAGGACCCGGATCCCTCCGCGAGCGTCCAGAGCTTTTACGGAGCAGAGTTGCGCTACCGAAGAGAGCAAGCGGGCCTCACGCTCGAACAGCTGGCGGAAGGAGCCTTCCGCGGCATCTCACTGCTCAGCCAGATCGAACGCGGCGAGCGCGCGATGCCGATGGACTTCGCCGTCCACGTCGACAAGAAACTCAACACGGACGGCTTCTTCCAGCGCCGTTGCGAAGATGCGGCAAAGGCCAGGCGGACCGGGCATCCCTCGTACTACGCGGACATCCCTGACCTGGAGAAGCAGGCCGCAACGATCGAGGAATGGTCGCCAACCGTCATCCCGGGCCTGCTGCAGACCAAGGCGTACATGCGGAAGCTCTTCGAGACGGCCAGGCCCTGGGGCGACCCCCAAGACGTCGAGGAGAAGGTCCGCGCGCGGATGAAGCGCGCGGAAATCTGGAAACGCAAGGAGCGCCCCTACTACTGGGCCATCCTCCGCGAGGACCTGATCCGCAGGCCGCTGCTCCCATCGGCAGAGATGGCCGAACAGCTGGAACACATCACCGACCTGATCCGCTCGACACAGAGCGTTCTGCAGATCGTCCCCGCGTCGACTGCCGCTCACCCCTTGATGCACGGCGGCATGGCTAGCGTCATGACCTTTTCCGACGCACCACCGTTTGTCTGGGTCGAGAGCGAATTCAGCGGCCAATCAATCGACTTTCCACCGCTCGTGACGGACTATCGGAGGTCGTACGATCTGCTGAGGGCCGCCGCACTACCGCCTGAGGCGTCCCTGGCCATGATCGAGGAAGCGGCAAGGGGCTACAAAGATGAAGCGCAGCAACAGGATTGAGCTGAGCACTGCCACCTGGCGCAAGAGCAGCTATAGCAACGGTGATGGCGCCAACTGCATTGAGGTTGTGGATACCCTCCCCGGCATCGTCCCCGTCCGCGACAGCAAGGACCCGCACGGCCCGGCGCTCGTGTTCCCGGCCGCCGGGTGGTCGGGGTTCGTAGCCGCCGTGAAGAGCGGCGAACTCCCCACCACCTGAAGGCCGTTCAGCCGTTCAACACCGCGGCCCCGGTGTACGTGACGTACGTACACCGGGGCCGCTTGCTGCAGGCGCGTGGTCAGACGGCCTCGACAACCATCGCCCGCTCCGCAGGAGCCTCCGCACCCGCGCCATCCGCCGGCTTCGCCGGACCACCCCGCAGCGGAACCTCCTTCAGGAACCACGCCGCGATGAAGCCGACGACGCTGATCGCCGCGCCCCACAGGAACACGTGGTGCGTACCGGAGGCCACCGCGTGGGCGTACGCGTCCTTGACCGGCGCCGGGAGCTTGGCCAGGCCCTTCGGGTCCATCTGGGCGCCGCCGCTGGTCATCTTCTCGGCGGCCTTGCCGAGGCGGGCGACCATCGTCGACTGGAGCTCGTTCGTGAAGATCGCGCCGAGGATCGCGACGCCGAAGGAACCGCCGATCGTACGGAACAGCGTGGCGGACGAGGAGCCGACGCCCATGTCCTTCATCTCCACGCTGTTCTGCGCGATGAGCATCGTGGTCTGCATCAGGCAGCCCATACCGGCGCCGAGCACCGCCATGTACGCACCGGACGTGAAGCGCGTGGTGTCGGTGTCCATGAGGGCGAGCAGGGCCAGGCCGACGGTGATCAGCGCGCCGCCGAGGGTCACGAAGATCTTGTACCTGCCGGTCTGGGTGGTGACCCGGCCCGCGATGAGCGAGACCACCATCATCGACAGCAGCATCGGGAGCAGCAGCAGACCGGAGTTGGTGGCCGAGGCGCCCTGCACGGACTGCTGGAACAGCGGCAGGAACGTCATCGAGCCGAACATCACGAAGCCGACCAGGAAGCCGATGACCGTGACCAGCGAGAAGTTGCCGTTGCGGAAGATGTGCAGCGGCAGGACTGGGTCGCTCACCTTGCGCTCGACGAAGAGGAAGGCGATCAGCGCGACGACGCCGAGGATGCCCAGGCCCACGATCTGGCCGGAGAGCCAGGCGTACTGGGTGCCGCCCCAGGTGGTGATCAGTACGAGCGAGGTGATGCCGATCGTGAGCAGCGCGGCGCCGGCGTAGTCGATGCGGGTGCGCGAGCGCTTCTTCGGGAGGTGCAGCACCGCGGTGACCATGATCAGCGCGATCGCGCCGAGCGGCAGGTTGATGTAGAAGCTCCAGCGCCAGCCGAGGTGGTCGGTGATCGTGCCGCCGACGAGCGGCCCGCCGATCATCGCGACGGCCATGACGCCGGCCATCATGCCCTGGTACTTGCCGCGCTCCCGGGGCGGGATCAGGTCGCCGATGATCGCCATGACGCCGACCATCAGACCGCCCGCGCCCAGGCCCTGGACGGCGCGGAAGCCGATCAGCTGGTTCATGTCCTGCGCCATGCCGGACAGCGCGGAGCCGATCAGGAAGAGCACGATGGACGTGAGGAAGACGCCCTTGCGCCCGTACATGTCGCCGAGCTTGCCCCAGATCGGCGTGGACGCTGCCGTGGCCAGCGTGTAGGCGGTGACCACCCAGGACAGGTGCGCCAGCCCGCCCAGTTCACCGACGATCGTCGGCATCGCGGTGCCGACGATCATGTTGTCCAGCATCGCGAGGAGCATCGCGATCATCAGCGCGAAGAGCACCATCCGTACACCGGCGGGCTTTCTGCCCGTGCTCTGCTCCGATATGTCCCCCGTCGGGGCCGCTGTCCGCGACATCCCCATCACTTCCTCATCTTGCTTACTTACTTGCCGCCCGGCTAGTTCGATACGGTACGTAAGATAGAGAGCAACTAGCCGGGCGTCAAGTAAGTTCTTTGGGGCCCGAGTGGGTAGCGCCTGACCAGCGGGGCAGTGTCTGCTGGACGGGCAAGCCGTCAGCCGGCAACGACACCGCAGTCACGCAGGAGAGCACCAATGGGCACACCGCACCCGCGCCGGGGCAACACCCGCCAGCGCATTCAGGACGTCGCTCTGGAGCTGTTCGCGGAACAGGGCTACGAAAAGACCTCGCTGCGCGAGATCGCCGAGCGGCTGGAGGTCACCAAGGCGGCGCTCTACTACCACTTCAAGACCAAGGAAGACATCATCATCAGCCTCTTCGAGGACCTGTGCAGGCCCATCGACGAGCTGATCACCTGGGCCGAGGAGCAGCCGCGGACCCTGGAGACCAAGCAGGAGCTGGTCCGCCGCTACAGCGAGTCGCTGCGCTCCTCCGAGGCCCTTTTCCGCTTCATGCAGGAAAACCAGGCCACCGTGCGGGACCTCACCATCGGCGAGCGCTTCAAGGAGCGGATGCTGACGCTCTACGACCTGCTCAAGGAGCCCGACGCCGAGATGGTGGACCAGGTGCGCTGCATCACGGCGCTGTTCTCGATGCATGCGGGCATGTTCGCGATGCAGAACGTCGTGGGCGACCCCGAGGAGAAGCGCGAGGCCATCCTCAGGGTCGCCACGGAACTGGTCACGGCGGCAAACCCGCCGAGCCGCCGGCCAGCCCGGCCGGATTCAGCTCAGACGGCGTCGCCGTGAGCCCGCAGGAATCCGGTCGGCTCGATGCCCGACCCGTAGTTGGGGCCGGTGCGGACCTCGAAGTGCAGGTGGGGACCGGTGGAGTTGCCGGTGCTCCCGGAAAGACCGATCTGCTGGCCGGTGCCGACCTGCTGGCCGACGTGGACCTCGATCTTTGAGAGGTGCGCGTACTGGGTGTACATGCCGTCGGCGTGCTTGATCACGATCGCGTTGCCGTAGGCCGGACCGTCGCCGCCGCCCCACGGACCGGCCTTGACGATCGTGCCCTTGTGCACGGCGTGGACCGCGGTGCCGGTCGGCACGACGAAGTCCTGACCGCTGTGCTTGTGCGCCCAGTGGACGCCGGCGATGCCGAAGGGCTCGCCGAGGACGTACTTCTCGACCGGCTTCACCCAGGCGTTGGCCATCTTCGCCGCGTCCACCTTGGCCTTCGCCGCGGCCGCCTTGGCATCGGCGACGGCCTTGGTCTGCGCCGCGGCCTGGGCGCTGACGGCCTTGCTGGTGCCGGCGCTCAGATGCAGCAGCCCGGCGTCCGCGGCGGAGGCGACCCCGGCGCCCAGCGCGGCGGCCATACCGGCACCGGCGGCCACTACGGCCACCCGATTACACAGCGCCGACTTCGCGGCCTTGGCCGACTTGGCGGACTTCCGGGAATTACGTATCGCGGCAAACTTCGACATGCGGGTTTTCCCTCCAGGGAAAGTGAATGGGTGTTTTCCCGGCTGCGGTCCGGGAGCGCCATTCCTTGGTAACCCGCGTTCGCCATGACGCCAAGAGGCCCTTTCTACTATCGGAGCCCGTATCCGGGGATGCCGATCAAGGCGTGACCGCGCCTCTGTCGAGGCATGGGCAAATCACCTCAAACAGTCCCAGCGACTTCGGGCAATACCCCTCTTACCTGGCATTTCTCCATACGAGGCCCGAGCGCGCCACGATCGACGGACCCTCGCTCCAGCACCCCTCACCAAGGGAATCCAACCCCCCGGAACGACCCCAGCCGCATTCCCCTAAAGCCTCTAGTAGGCCCCAAAACCGTGTGCCTCAAGTCACCAGCCGAAGAGGATTCACTGTGACCCGCATTACGCGAAATCCACTGCGGATGTGACCTGGGTTACCCAATTCTGCCCGGTGGATTCCCACCGATGGGTTCCCGCCCGGTGGATTCCGGAAAGCGCCTGACCGGCACCGGCCCACCTCTCTAGCCTGATCCGGAACCGACACGTCACCGCGTCGGCACAGCGCAGCGTCATCACAGGGGGAGGGCGGACCGCACATGGACCCGTCAGCAGTAGGCGTCAAGCTCGCGTCGAGCGTCGTCGCACCGCTCGTCAAGAAGCTCTTCGTCAAGGAGGGTCCAGGCGCCGGCCTCGTCGACGCCCCCGTACGGATCTCCGCCCTGGTCTCCTTCCGGGGCGAGCAGCGCACCCTCACCGACAAGGACCTGCACAAACTGGCGGCGGAGCTGGTGCGGCGCGCCGTACGGTCCGCCGGCCCCGGCGAGCGGCCGGTCCCCGAGGACGAGGAGACGGCCGTCGCCGACGCCCTGGCCGCCACCCTCACCGGCCTCGGCACCCTCGACATGGACGACGCCCAGGCCGTCGCCCTCGGCTCCACCGCCCTGGCGGAGCGCCTGACGGCCGTCGCCCCACAGGCGGCCCGCGGGCTGTCCCGGGACGCCGAACTCCTCCACCAGACCCTCGTCGGCACCGCCTGCCTGCACATCGTCCACTTCTTCACCCAACGCTCGACGTTCGTCGCCCGCACGCTGGTCCAGCAGAGCCGCAGCCTGGACGCGCTGATCACGATCGTCGACGAGTTCATCGAGCGGCATCCGTCGCCCCGCACCGCCGACGCCGCCTTCGAGCGCGGATACCTCGTCCACCTCGCCCGCAAGCACGGCCGCCTCACCATCTACGGCATCGACCTGCACAACTCCCCGGACCGCTGGCCGCTCGACGCCGCCTACATGAGCCTGGAGGCGACGTCCGGGCCCGCCTCCGTTGCCGAGCGGGCACTCGATCTGGCCCAACAGCCGGAGTTGGTCCACCAGACCTTGGAGGCCTTCACCTCCCGGCGCCCCGAACGCGCCGACCAGGCCCTCGTCGGCCGCTCCCACGTCCTCCTCCGCGGCGTCGCCGGCTCCGGCAAGAGCACCCTCGTCCAGTGGCTGGCCGTCTCCTGCACCAAACCCGCCAGCGAGACCGCCCTCCCCCACCTCTACGGCCGTATCCCCTTCGTCCTCCCGCTCCGCACCCTCACCCGCTCCGGCGCCGCCCTCCCCGCTCCCGACCGCTTCCTCGCCGCCACCGGCTGCCCGGTCTCCGGCTCCCAGCCCGCCGGCTGGGCGGAACGCGTCCTCGCCTCCGGCCGCGGCCTCCTCCTCGTCGACGGCCTGGACGAGATCCCGGAACGCGAACGCGACCACACCCGCCGCTGGCTCCGCGATCTGCTCGACACCTTCCCGGGCAACCTCTGGCTGGTCACCACCCGCCCCTCCGCCGTACGCGAGGACTGGCTGGCCGCCGACGGCTTCGACGAGCTGACCCTCTCCCCCATGAGCCGCGACGAGGTCGCCGCCTTCATCGGCCGCTGGCACCGGGCCGCGCGCCACGACGCCGACGACACCGACCGACTCGACGCCTACGAGCAGTCCCTCCGCACCGCCGTCCGCACCAAGCCCGACCTCGGCCGGCTCGCCACCAACCCCCTGATGTGCGGCCTGATCTGCGCGCTGCACCGCGACCGCCGCGGCTACCTCCCGCACGGCCGCAAGGAGCTCTACGACGCCGCCCTGGGCATGCTGCTCTCCCGCCGCGACCGGGAACGCGACATGCGCGGCCCGGACGGCATCGAGCTGAGCGACGAGCCGCAGATCCAGCTCCTCCAGCGCCTGGCCTACTGGCTCATCCGCAACGGCCGTACCGAACTCGACCGCGACCGCGCCGAACGCCTCGTCGCCGACGCCCTCCCCGCCGTCCCCGCCGCCGCCTCCCAGGGCCCGGCCTCCGCCGTCTTCCGCCACCTCCTCCTCCGCAGCGGCCTGCTGCGCGAACCCGCCCCCGGTTCCGTGGACTTCGTGCACCGCACCTTCCAGGACTACCTGGGCGCCAGGGCCGCCATCGAGGAGGGCGACTTCGGCCTCCTGGTGGCGCATGCGGCGGACTCCCAGTGGGAGGACGTCATCCGCATGGCCGTGGCCCACGCCCGCCCCCGCGAACGTGCCGACCTGCTACGGGAGTTGATCACCAAGGGCGACGGGCTGGCCGACCAGGCCGCGCGGCTGCGCGTCCATCTCCTCGCCGTGGCCTGCCTGGAACACGCGACGGAACTGGACCCGGCGGTACGCGAGGAGGTCAACTCCCGCGCGAAGGCGATCCTGCCGCCGCGCACCCGCGAGGAGTCGGTAATGCTGGCCACAGCCGGCCCCATCGTCCTGGAGCTGCTGCCCGGCCCCGACGGCCTGGAGGTCGACGAAGCGCAGGAAGTGGTGGCCACCGCGGCGTCCATCGGCTCCGACGCCGCCCTGGAATGCATCAAGCGCTTCCGGGACCACCCCGACGTCTCCGTCCGCGGCCAACTCAGCGTGCATTGGCCGGCGTTCGAGACCGGCCGCTACGCCGAGGACGTCATCCGGCACGTCGGCACCGATGTCCACATCACCGTCACCAACCCCGCCGAGCTGGCTGCCCTCAAGGCGCTCGGCGGTCACCCGATGACGACCGTGAGCGGCTCGTTCACGGCCGGTGAACTCCTCGACGCACTCCACCCCGAGCAGCTCACCCACCTCATGCTCTTCGACAACCCGGCGATCACCGATCTCGCATTCCTCCGGAACTTCCCCGTACTGAGATCGCTCACCCTGCGGGACTGCCCCGGGGTCGACGATGCCGCGCCCCTCGCGGACCTGCATCTACAGAACCTGGCCATCAGCGGGGCGGACGGCAGCGGTGTGCGCACACCACGCGGGCTCGACGGCCTGCGCCGTCTCCGGTCCCTGACGCTCCTCGTCCCGCTTCCCCCCGAGGGCCTGGACGCCTTCCCGGCAGACGCTCCGTTGACCCACCTGGTCCTCGGCCAGCGCATTCGCCCCGACTTCACGCGTATCGCCTCGTGGCCGCGCTTGCAGGGCATGCAGCTGCAACGCCTCACCGACGATTTCGCCGAGGACCAGTGGCGTGCACTCTGCGACCTCACCGAACTGGAGGACTTCTCCTTCGGCCTGGCGGAGGGCGAGAGCGGCCTGTGTGTTCCTCCCGGCCTGGCATTGCCGCAGGTGAAGAACCTCAGCCTGCTCAATCCGGCACGCCACTCCCCGGCCGAACTGACCGCGCAGCTGCGCACCACCCTCCCGGCCTTCCCCGGCGTCCACACCCTGAGGCTCTACGGCATGATCGGCGCCCCCATCGACCTCTCGCCCGTAGCGGCCCTCCCTGCCCTACAGAACCTCTATCTCTCCTGTCTCACCCCCGCCCCCGAGTACGCCGTCCCGCCCCACATCGAGGTCACCCTCTTCCCCCGCCCCCGCACGTAAAAGAGCCCTCCAACACAAAACCGCCCCGGAACCGTAGAACGGTTCCGGGGCGGCCGCGTATGTCAGGGACTACGCGTCAGGGACTACGCGTCCTTGCTCAGGTTAGGCCCCGAGCCACCCGCCGCGGACTCCACCGGCGGGGCGCTCGGCACCGCCGACTTCTCCTCGCCGCGGAAGGTGAACTTGGCGGTCTCGCCCTCGCCCTCGACGTCGACGACCACGATGTGGCCGGGACGCAGCTCGCTGAAGAGGATCTTCTCCGAGAGGGCGTCCTCGATCTCGCGCTGGATCGTGCGGCGCAGCGGACGGGCGCCGAGCACCGGGTCGTACCCGCGCTTGGCCAGCAGCGACTTGGCCTCGCCGCTGAGCTCGATGCCCATGTCGCGGTCCTTCAGCCGCTCGTCCACCTTGGCGATCATGAGGTCGACGATCTGGATGATGTCTTCCTCGGTGAGCTGGTGGAAGACGACGGTGTCGTCGACACGGTTGAGGAACTCGGGGCGGAAGTGCTGCTTGAGCTCTTCGTTGACCTTGTTTTTCATCCGCTCGTAGCTGGACTTGGTGTCGCCCTGGGCCGCGAAGCCGAGGTTGAAGCCCTTGGAGATGTCCCGGGTGCCGAGGTTGGTGGTCATGATGATGACCGTGTTCTTGAAGTCCACGACCCGGCCCTGGGAGTCGGTCAGGCGACCGTCCTCCAGGATCTGCAGCAGCGAGTTGAAGATGTCCGGGTGGGCCTTCTCGACCTCGTCGAAGAGCACCACCGAGAACGGCTTGCGGCGGACCTTCTCGGTCAGCTGGCCGCCCTCTTCGTAGCCGACGTAGCCGGGAGGCGAACCGAAGAGCCGCGAGACGGTGTGCTTCTCGCTGAACTCCGACATGTCGAGGGAGATCAGCGCGTCCTCGTCGCCGAAGAGGAACTCGGCGAGCGTCTTGGACAGCTCGGTCTTACCGACACCGGACGGGCCGGCGAAGATGAACGAGCCACCGGGACGCTTGGGGTCCTTCAGACCGGCACGGGTGCGGCGGATGGCCTGGGAGAGCGCCTTGATGGCGTCCTTCTGGCCGATGACGCGCTTGTGCAGCTCGTCTTCCATCCGCAGGAGACGCGAGGACTCCTCCTCGGTGAGCTTGAAGACCGGGATGCCCGTGGCCGTGGCCAGGACCTCGGCGATCAGCTCCTCGTCCACCTCGGCGACGACGTCCATGTCGCCGGCCTTCCACTCCTTCTCCCGCTTCGCCTTCGCGGCCAGGAGCTGCTTCTCCTTGTCGCGCAGGCCGGCGGCCATCTCGAAGTCCTGCGAGTCGATCGCGGACTCCTTCTCGCGGCGCACGTCGGCGATCTTCTCGTCGAACTCGCGCAGGTCCGGCGGCGCGGTCATCCGGCGGATCCGCATCCGGGAGCCGGCCTCGTCGATCAGGTCGATCGCCTTGTCCGGCAGGAAGCGGTCGGAGATGTAGCGGTCGGCGAGGGTGGCCGCGGCGACCAGCGCGGAGTCCGTGATGGACACGCGGTGGTGCGCCTCGTAGCGGTCCCGCAGGCCCTTGAGGATCTCGATGGTGTGCGGCAGCGACGGCTCGGCGACCTGGATCGGCTGGAAGCGGCGCTCCAGGGCCGCGTCCTTCTCCAGGTGCTTGCGGTACTCGTCCAGCGTCGTCGCGCCGATGGTCTGCAGCTCGCCACGCGCCAGCATCGGCTTGAGGATGCTCGCGGCGTCGATGGCACCCTCGGCGGCGCCCGCGCCGACCAGGGTGTGCAGCTCGTCGATGAACAGGATGATGTCGCCGCGGGTGCGGATCTCCTTGAGGACCTTCTTCAGGCGCTCTTCGAAGTCACCGCGGTAGCGGGAGCCGGCGACCAGCGCGCCCAGGTCGAGGGTGTAGAGGTGCTTGTCCTTGAGGGTCTCGGGCACCTCGCCCTTGACGATGGCCTGCGCCAGGCCCTCGACGACCGCCGTCTTGCCGACGCCGGGCTCGCCGATGAGGACCGGGTTGTTCTTCGTACGGCGGGACAGCACCTGCATGACCCGCTCGATTTCCTTCTCGCGCCCGATGACCGGGTCGAGCTTGGTTTCCCGGGCGGCCTGCGTGAGGTTGCGGCCGAACTGGTCCAGGACGAGCGAGGTCGAAGGCGTGCCCTCGGCCGGGCCGCCCGCGGTGGCGGCTTCCTTGCCTTGGTAGCCGGACAGCAGCTGGATGACCTGCTGCCGGACCCGGTTGAGATCGGCGCCCAGCTTCACGAGGACCTGGGCGGCGACGCCCTCGCCCTCGCGGATCAGGCCGAGCAGGATGTGCTCGGTGCCGATGTAGTTGTGGCCGAGCTGGAGGGCCTCGCGGAGCGACAGCTCCAGGACCTTCTTGGCACGGGGAGTGAAGGGAATGTGGCCGGACGGGGCCTGCTGGCCCTGGCCGATGATCTCCTCCACCTGCTGGCGGACCGCCTCAAGCGAAATGCCGAGGCTCTCCAGGGCCTTAGCGGCGACACCCTCACCCTCGTGGATCAGACCCAGGAGGATGTGTTCGGTGCCGATGTAGTTGTGGTTGAGCATCCGGGCTTCTTCCTGAGCCAGGACGACAACCCGCCGCGCACGGTCGGTGAACCTCTCGAACATCGTTAATCGCTCCTCAGAGCGGTCAGGCAGTTAGGGGTCGGTCCCCTCCCTGTCCTTCCGCATGCTAGTCCCGCAGGGCGGGACAGCTCATTCCAACTGCCGACACCCGTCCGGATCACCCCGCTCCGACGGGGAAATTTACTGCCGAACAGCTGACATCTGCTCCAACTCGATGGTGCGAGACGATGTTCCCGCAGGCCAGGCATATACGCCCGCCGCCACTACGCCCGTGGCGAACGCGGCCCTCCCCGACACTCCGTCGGCCGCCGGCCGAAGACCGCGGCGAACCGCTCCGAGCGCCGGTCACAGCGTCTCTTCCCACTGAGACTTTCTTACCCGCTGCCACTGACACTCCATGCGGCGCGGACCTTTTCCATCCGCTACGGGCGAACATCCGCACACCACCGGACGCCCCCGCACTCCCCCCTGGGATATACGGAACGCATCCTTACGCATACCCAACGTAACTTCCTGTGGTGCCGGGAGTTCACCAGGCATGCCCCGCGCGCTTCCGCGACCCCGCTCCCCCCTCTCCACCGTCCGCCGGTGGTACGAGGAGGAAATGGGCTGGCCAACCACCGGCACGGAGCCGGTGGAACTCATCACGGGGGTGCGCTTCGACGCCCTGGAGATGCCGGCCGACGCCGGAATCGCCGTGCTGCGGCGGGTGCCGCACACGGGTCCGGTCGCGTTCCTCAGGGGCGGACGCGGCGGGAAACACCTCGGGGATCGGCCGAAATTGCTCATGCTCATCGCGGCCGGCGGTGCCGAGGAACTCCCGGGAATCCTGGAATGGCTGGAGTGGGGCGCACTCGCGGCGGATCTCACGGCTCGTGGCGCCGGTGACCGGATGCCCGCACCGTCGCTCCCCCTGGGGGACCGGGCGTCAGGCGGATTCGGCGCACGGGAGGCCGCGGGATGGGTGCGGCCTCCCCGGCCTGGGTACGGGGCGGAGAATTCCCTGCCCACCACGGGGTTCGGGGCAGGAATCGGGGACGGTGGGGGCGCCCCCGACCTCGTACGGCTCGTGAGCGCGGCGGCCACCGAGTGCCACCGTGCCCGGTTGGTACGTGCTCGTAATGCTCAATCGGATCGCGCGTGCGGCGATCAGCCGTTGGCCTTCTCGAATGCCTCGCGAATGTCGGCGGGGACACGGCCGCGGTCATTGACGTTGTAGCCGTTCTCCTTGGCCCACGCACGGATCTTCGCGGTGTCGGGAGAGCCTGCGGAAGCGGCGCGGGCCTTGCCGCGGCCGGCGGAACGGCCACCGGTCTTCCGGCCGGCCTTCACGAACTCGGCCAGCCCCTCGCGGAGCTTGTCGGCGTTGGCGTCCGAGAGGTCGATCTCGTAGGTCTTACCGTCGAGCGCGAACGTCACGGTCTCGTGGGCCTCGCCGCCGTCGAGGTCGTCCACAAGAAGAACCTGAACCTTCTGTGCCACCGGGTTTCCCTTTCATCGAATGTGGATTACGACGGAAAGCAAACCGCTTTTCCGGGAAAAACACAAACCCTTGGGTAGGGTTCACTTGCCCAGTGAGCGGGGAACGCATGCGTCCGTAGCCATGAGATAGGGGAGCGATTCGGACATAGAACGCTGATCACAGGTGCAGAAGCATGCGGCTGTTACCCAGGGTGTTGGGCTTCACTCGTTCGAGGCCGAGGAACTCCGCAACCCCCTCGTCATAGGAACGCAGCAGTTCGCTGTAGACATCGCCGTCTACGGGAGTCTCGCCGATCTCCACGAAGCCGTGCTTGACGAAGAAGTCGACTTCGAAGGTGAGACAGAAAATTCGTCGCACTCCGAGCCACCTTGCGGTACGCAGCAGCTTGTCGAGGACTTGGTGGCCGACCCCCGCTCCCTTCAGCTCCGGATCCACTGCCAGGGTGCGGACCTCTGCCAGGTCTTCCCACATGACGTGGAGTGCTCCGCAGCCGACGACCTCGGCGTCTTCGTCGCGCTCGGCGACCCAGAACTCCTGGATGTCCTCGTAAAGCGTGACGGTGGCTTTGTCGAGCAGGATCCCGTCGCGCGAGTAGGCGTCGATGAGGCGGCGTACGGCCGGTACATCGCTGGTCCGGGCACGGCGGACGGTGAGCCCTTTTGAATGCGCAGGCATGCCCGGACGCTATCGCCCCTTGCTGTCCGCACCCGCCCCGGGTTCATCTCCGTCGCCCGATGCCGGGTCATCCGCGGCTTGTGGCTGTGCTTGTCGCTGTTCTTCGCGGGCGGGGGTCTGTTCTTCCCCCGCCTCGACCGGATCGTCGGCCTGCACCATCCGTACGGCATCGCGCAGAGCGTGCCGTTGTTCCGGCGACATCATGCCGAAGAAGGCCACAAGTGCGGCGGCGGGGTTGTCACTGGCGGACCATGCTTCGTTCATCAGTGCGGCCGAGTAGGCGGCGCGAGTGGAGACCGCTTCATATCGATAGGCGCGGCCTTCCGCTTCGCGGCGCACCCAGCCCTTCTGATGCAGGTTGTCCAATACGGTCATGACCGTTGTGTAGGCGATCGACCGTTCCTTCTGGAGATCTTCCAGGACTTCTCGAACGGTGACCGGGCGGTTCCACTCCCAGACCCGCGTCATCACCGCGTCTTCCAGATCACCCAAGCGTCTCGGCACACAAGAAGAATAGTGGGAGATGTCGCGAATGCCGGTTGATCTCGTTGCGTTTGGCCCGGAAAAAGGAGGTACGGCCCGGGATGGACAATCCCGGGCCGTACTGTGCGGGCGGACCGCCGGAAATGGCGGTGGCGGGTCAGGCGCCGAAGGGCTTGGGCTTCTGCCCGGCGGCCTCGGCACGGGCGAACGCCTCGTCGACCGCCGCGTCCTCCTTGGACTTGTTCTGGCCGCCCTGGCTCTTGATCATCGTCACGATCAGGCAGGTGAAGGCCACGGCCATCACGACGGGCGGCAGCAGCGCTGAGACGTAATCCATGGCATGGGCCTCCTTATAGGCGTGAGCCCGCGAAAGTACTCAGCCAGAGTACGCAGCGCTCATGCGGTGCGGGCCTCGGGGGGCGGGGCGGGCTTCCGCCGCGGCGGGAACACCTCGCCCGGGGTCGGGATGGGACGGTCCGGGCGCGGCGCCTTGGGTGCGGGTGCGGGACGGGGCCGCTCCCGCTGCGGTTCGGGCCGCGGCTCCTTCTGAGGGTCCCGCTCGGGGCCGGGGCCGGAGTCCGGGCCCGGCCGCGG
>NZ_JBNHIN010000006.1:194943-224080 GCF_050054615.1 Streptomyces sp. YGL11-2 | reverse complement strand
CCCCCCCCCCCCGCGGCCGGGCGCCGGGGCGTCCGCCCGGGAGGCCGTCCGGGGAGCCGCCCGAGCGCCCGCCCGGCAGTGCGCGCAGCCGCGCCCGCACGGAGTGCTCGGCCAGCCGCTCGCAATGCCCCAGCAGGGCGCGGCGGCGCTTGCGCTCGGCGGCGCCGGTGGGCCGCGCCAGCAGGGAGCGCAGCGCCGCGAGGTCGTCGGGACCGGGGATGTGGCCGGCCGTCAGCGCCTCCTGGAGCCGCGTGAGGTAGCCGGTGGCCGCGCCGGGCAGGGCGGCGCGATAGCGGGTGAGGTCGGCGAGCAGGAAGGCGCGCAGGCGGGCCCCTTCGCGGACCGCCTCGTCCACCGCCTCGGCCAGCCGCAGGTATTCCTGGACGTCCTGCGACCGGTCCGGGCCGAGGGCGTCCAGTGGGACGGCGTGGGACGTCGACTGGAGGGCATGGGCGAGGGCGCGACGGAGCACACGCAGCTCATCGGCGCCGAAGGCCATGCCGCCGCGGGATCCGTATGGCATTGGCATGCCGCGACTTTACGACCGATTCGGACAAAAGCCACTTAATTCGCATGCGGTGGCGCGGCAGCGGGCCGCGCGGTCACACGCGCGCACCGGCCGGACCCGCCGCCGGGCCCCGCTACGCGCGGCTGATGTTCCGCTCGTACACCAGCCGCAGGCCGATCAGGGTCAGCCACGGCTCGTGCTCGTCGATCACCGAGGACTCGCCGAGCACCATCGGCGCCAGCCCGCCGGTGGCGATCACCGTCACGTCCTCCGGGTCGTCCGCCAGCTCCCGGGCCATCCGGTGCACCACGCCGTCCACCTGGCCGGCGAAGCCGTAGAGGATGCCGGACTGCATCGCCTCGACGGTGTTCTTGCCGATGACGCTGCGCGGCCGCGCCAGCTCGATCTTGCGGAGCTGGGCGCCCCTGACGCCCAGCGCGTCCACCGAGATCTCGATACCCGGCGCGATCACCCCGCCCACGTACTCGCCGCGCGCGCTGACCGCGTCGAAGGTGGTGGCCGTACCGAAGTCGACGACCACCGCGGGGCCGCCGTACAGCTCGACGGCCGCCAGCGCGTTGATGATCCGGTCGGCGCCGACCTCCTTGGGGTTGTCCATGAGGATCGGCACGCCGGTCTTGACGCCGGGCTCCACGAGGACGGCCGGGACGTCGCCGTAGTAGCGCCGGGTCACCTCGCGCAGCTCGTGCAGCACGGACGGCACGGTCGAGCAGATGGAGATGCCCTCGATGCCGTCGCCCAGGTCGTCGCCGAGCAGCGGGTGCATGCCCATGAGGCCCTGGAGGAGCACGGCCAGTTCGTCGGCGGTGCGGCGGGCGTCGGTGGAGATCCGCCAGTGCTCGACGATCTCCTCGCCGTCGAAGAGCCCCAGGACGGTGTGCGTGTTGCCTACGTCGATGGTCAGCAGCATGGTGGTCAGCGGTCCTCGTGATCGCGTGCTTTGGCGCCCCGGCCGGCGGCCTCGTGATCGTCGACGGCGCTCTCGCGCAGGTCCAGGCCGATGTCGAGGACCGGTGCGGAGTGGGTGAGCGCGCCCACCGCCAGGAAGTCGACGCCGGTCTCCGCGTACGCGCGGGCGTTGGCGAGGGTGAGCCGGCCGGAGGACTCCAGGATCGCGCGGCCGGCGACCAGGTCGACGGCCTCCTTGGTCTGCTCCGGCGTGAAGTTGTCCAGCAGGATCAGGTCGGCGCCCTCGGCGAGGATCGGCGGGATCTGGTCGAGCCGGTCCACCTCCACCTCGATCGGCACACCGGGGAACTCGGTCCGTACGGCGGAGAACGCGGCGGCGACACCGCCCGCCGCGACGACGTGGTTGTCCTTGATCAGCGCCGCGTCCGACAGCGACATGCGATGGTTGACGCCGCCGCCGCAGCGCACCGCGAACTTCTCCAGGGCGCGCAGGCCCGGCGTCGTCTTCCGGGTGTCGCGGACCTTCGCCCTGGTGCCTTCGAGGACGTCCGCCCACGCCCGGGTCACGGTCGCGATACCGGACAGCCGGCCCAGCAGGTTCAGTGCGCTGCGCTCGGCGGTGAGCAGGTCGCGGGTGCGGGTGGTGACCGACAGCAGCTTCTGCCCGGGGGTGACCCGGTCGCCGTCCGCCACGTGCCGCTCGACCTCGAACTCGTCGGTGCACACGATGGACAGCACCGCCTCGGCGACCCGCAGCCCGGCGACCGTACCGGCCTGCCGGGCCGTGAAGTCCCCGGTGGCGACGGCGTCTTCGGGGACCGTCGCCACGGTGGTGACGTCCACTCCCTGGTCGAGGTCCTCCTCGATGGCCATGTGCGCGATGTCCTCGACCTGTACGGGGTCGAGCCCGGCGGCCACCAGGAGCGCGGCCAGGTCGGGGTCGAGCCCGCAGGTCAGCGGGTCGAGCTCGTACGAGTCGTCGTCGCCGGCGCACCCGCAGGCGTCGCCGCAGCCGCCTCCGGCGGGGACGGCTCCGGGCCGGCCGATCTGGAGGAGGGGAAGGCCGTCGGGGGTACCGGGGGTGCTACTCACGGGGCGGGCTCCGTATCGGGGGTGGGGGCGGGCTGAGAGGTGGTGCCGGTGGTCGGCGGGAAGTCGGCGGTCGCCGTCGTGCGGATGTCCAGGGCGCGGTCCGCGCCGAGGGTGATGCGGAAGTGCCGGCGCCAGGAGGCATCGTCGCGCTCCGGGTGGTCCTCGCGCCAATGGCAGCCGCGGGTCTCCTCGCGGCGCTGCGCGGCGGCGACCAGGACCCGCGCGACACACAGCAGGTTGGTGGCCTCCCACGCCTCCACGCCGGGCTCGGGGGCCTTGGCCGGGGCCGGCGGGGCGTCCGCTCCCCCTGCGGCACCGGGCGCCTGCGCCGCCAGGGCCGCCTCGGTCGCCGCGCGGTGCAGGCCGTCGAGGTCCGCGGCGGCCCGGGCCAGGCTCCCGGCGCTGCGCAGGACGCCGGCGCCGGCGGTCATGATGCGCTGGACCGCGGCGCGGGTCTCGGGCGCCAGGAGGGGCAGCGCGCGCGGCGCCCCGCGCCCCTCGACGGCGGACGGGGCCGGCTCCGGGACGCGGCCCGCCGCCCCGTCGGAGGCGATGTCCGCGGCGATCCGCTCCGCGAACACCAGGCCCTCCAGAAGGGAGTTGGAGGCCAGGCGGTTGGCGCCGTGGACTCCGGTGCAGGCGACCTCGCCGCACGCGTACAGGCCCGGGACGGTCGTCCGGCCGTGCAGATCGGTGCGGACGCCGCCGGAGGCGTAGTGCGCGGCCGGGGCGACCGGTATCGGCTCGGTGACCGGGTCGATGCCGTGGGAGCGGCAGGCGGCCAGGATCGTCGGGAAACGGTGCCCCCACATCTCGGCGCCGAAGTGGCGGGCGTCCAAGTACATGTGCTCGACGCCCTGTTCCTGCGCCCGCCGCATGATCGCCTTGGCCACGATGTCGCGCGGCGCCAGCTCGGCCAGCTCGTGCTGCCCGACCATGAAACGGGTGCCGGCCGCGTCGACCAGATACGCGCCCTCGCCCCGTACGGCCTCCGAGATCAGCGGCTGCTGACCCTCCGCGTCCGGCCCCAAATACAGGACGGTGGGGTGGAATTGGACGAATTCGAGGTCCGAGACCTCGGCGCCGGCGCGCAGCGCCAGCGCCACCCCGTCGCCCGTGGAGACGGCCGGGTTGGTGGTCGCGGAGAAGACCTGCCCCATGCCCCCGGTGGCGAGCACCACCGCCGGCGCGTGCACCGCACCGACACCGTCGTGCTGGCCCTCCCCCATGACGTGCAGGGTGACGCCGGCGGTGCGGCCGTGGGCGTCGGTCAGGAGGTCGAGGACCAGCGCGTTCTCGATGGTGCGCAGGCCCGCGGTCCGCACCGCTGTGACCAGCGCGCGGGAGATCTCTGCGCCGGTCGCGTCGCCGCCGGCGTGCGCGATCCGGCGGCGGTGGTGGCCGCCCTCCCTGGCGAGCGCGATCTCGTCGCTGCCGGGCGCGGTGTCGAAGCGGGCGCCCGCCCCGATCAGCCGGTGGACGGCGTCCGGGCCCTCGGTCACCAGCGCCCGCACGGCCGCCTCGTCACACAGCCCGGCGCCCGCGACGAGGGTGTCCGCCAGGTGCTGCTCGGGCGTGTCGCCGTCCCCGAGGGCCGCGGCGATACCGCCCTGCGCCCAACGGGTGGAGCCGTCGTCGAGCCGGGCCTTGGTGACGACGACGGTCCGGCGGCCGGCGGCGGCGCAGCGCAGCGCCGCGGTCAGTCCGGCCACCCCGGAGCCCACCACGACGACGTCCGCCGTGATGGACCACCCGGGGGCGGGGGCGGTGAGGCGTATGCCGGTGGGGCCGGTGCCGGTTCCGCTAGCGGTCATCGGGTCGCTCCGAGGGGGCCTTGGGGTGGGGTGGGTTTCGGGGACGATACGGGAGATGCCGCGGATGCCGAGGCCGCCTGCGGGCCGGCCCCCGGACTGTCCGGGTGCTGCGCGGCCTCGGGGGCGTCGGCCGGCGCCGCGCCCCCGGCGAACACCAGCCGGACGTTGTCGATCAGCCGCGTGGTGCCCACCTTGGCGGCGACCGCCAGGATCGCCTCGCCCTCGTAGCCGTCCGCGACCTCGGTGAAGTCCCCCGGGTCGACCAGGGCCACGTAATCGAGGCGCAGCGGCGGTTCGAGGTGGGCGGCGTCCGTCAGCACCGCGCGGGCCGCGGCGCGGGCCACGGACGGGCCGTGCGGCGGCCCGGACGCGGCGTAGGCGACGGCGTGCGCGTCGGCGGCGGCCCGGTCCTCGCCCAGGGCGGCCAGCGCCGCGGAACGGTCCTGCGTCGGGTGCCCGCTGGACGCCGCGCGGGCCCGCAGCGCCTCCTCGGCGGTGAGCCGGTCGCGGGCCGCGAAGAGCGCCGCGGAGAGCGCGAGCGCGGTGCGCCGCTCCGGGCCGGAGAGGTAGCGGTTGCGGCTGGAGCGGGCCAGCCCGTCGCTCTCCCGGACCGTGGGGACACCGACGATCTCGACGGGGAAACTGAGGTCGGCGGCCATCCGCCGGATGACCGCGAGCTGCTGGGCGTCCTTCTCCCCGAAGAACGCGACGTCCGGCGCGGTCAGATGCAGCAGCTTGGCGACGACGGTGAGGACACCGTCGAAGTGCCCGGGGCGGCTGGCCCCTTCGAGGACGGTCCCCATGGGGCCCGCGCTGATCCGGATCTGCGGTTCGCCGCCCGGGTAGACCTCGTCGACGGACGGCGCGAACACGGCGTCGGCACCCGCCTCGCCGGCCAGGACGACATCCGCGTCCAGGGTGCGCGGGTAGCGGTCGAGGTCCTCGCCCGCACCGAACTGCAGCGGATTGACGAACACCGTGACCACGACCTGGCCCTTCGGCCCGACGTGGTCACGGGCGGCCCGGACCAGGGCCGCGTGCCCGTCGTGCAGCGCGCCCATGGTCATGACAACAGCCCTCGCGCCACTACGGCGGGACAACTCCCGCAGCGCCGCGGCGGTGTGCACGAGCTGGGGCCGCGGCGCCGGCTGCCGACCGGCATCCGGGGACGGGCTGACGGGCGAGGAGGTCATGCGTCGCCTCCGGAGGGGCCGGGGTCGGGGTCGGGGTCGGGGGATTCTGGGGACTCGGGGGTTTCTGGGGACTCGGGGGACTGCGGGGTCTCTGGCGTTTCCCGGGACTCGGGGTCGGGGGTCCCGGAGGCTCCGGGGCGCGCGCCGCCCTCCGGGAGCGCACCGCCCGCCGGCGCCACGGCCCCCTCGGACGCCGGCCCCGCGAGCACGTCCAGCAGCTCCTCGGCCAGTTCCGGCTTGAGCAGACCGCGGGCCAGCGCCCGGTCCGCGGTCGTACGGGCCATCGCCAGATACCCGGCGACGGCCTGCGGCGCGTGCCGGCGCAACTCCGCCACATGGGCCGCGACGGTGCCTGCGTCGCCCCGTGCGACCGGCCCCGTCAGGGCCGCGTCACCGGACCGCAGCGCATTGTCCAGGGCCGCGCCGAGCAGCGGGCCGAGCATCCGGTCCGGGGCCTGGACACCGGCCTTCCGCAGCAGCTCCATCGACTGCGCGACCAGCGTGACCAGGTAGTTCGCACCGATGGCCAGCGCCGCGTGATACAGCGGACGGGCGGACTCCGCGATCCACTCCGGCTCCCCGCCCATCTCGATGACCAGCGCCTCGGCCGCCATCCGCAGCTCCTCCGGCGCGGTCACCCCGAACGAGCAGCCGGCGAGCCGCTGGACGTCCACCGACGTGCCCGTGAACGTCATCGCCGGATGCAGCGCCAGCGGCAGGGCACCGGCCCGCGTGGCCGGATCCAGCACCGCCGTCCCGTAGCGCCCGGACGTGTGCACCAGCAGCTGGCCCGGCCGCACGGCACCGGTCTCGGCGAGCCCGCTCACCAGGCCGGCCAGCGCGTCGTCGGGGACGGTCAGCAGCACGAGATCGGCACGGGCCAGCACCTCGGCGGGGGTGACCAGCGGAACGTCGGGCAGCAGCTCGGCGGCCCGCCGCACCGAGGCGTCGGAGACCCCCGAAACGGCGACCGGACGATGCCCGGCAAGCTGCAGGGACGCGGCGAGCGCAGGCCCGACACGGCCTGCGCCGACGACTCCGACGGTGAGCCGGGCGGGCCGGTCCTGAGCCTCGATGGGCGGGTGTGCGTTCACGCGGCGACGGCCTTCCGTTCCAGTCCGCGGGGGGTACCGGACGATTCGTCGCCATGCTACGCGAGTGCCTCCGACGGCCCGGAGAGCTGTACGGCGGGTGAGACGGAGGTCTCCGAGGAGAACCGCCCCACCACGCGGCGGAGCCGATCGACTTCCCGGGCGGGGCGCCGCGGGGTGGCCGGTGGCGGGGCCGGCGCTGTCGCCGGGCCGGCCGGCGAACGAGCGGGCCGCGAACGGGCGGGCGGGCAGCGAGCGGGCGGGCAGGCAGGCCGCGCGGACTGCGGGTGCCCTCTTCCCTGCCTCTCCCTCGTGCCCTCCCCCCTGACCTCCCCATGGCCTCCCACCAGCCGTTTCCGCCTCGTCAGAGGGCTGCCCGTTGCTCGCGTCAGCCTCCCTCCGAAAGTTATCCACAGGGCTCGCCGCCTCCCGCCCGCCTACGCCATGATCGACGCATCACCGCGCACACAGCGCGAAACGCAGGCGAGGCGGGGGACATGACACAGAACGGAACAGATCACAACGGAACAGATCGCAATGGAACAGGCCGGAACGGGGCAGACCAGCGAGGGGCACCCCGGCACGAGACACCTCGGCACGGGAAAGCGCAGAACGAGACATCCGGGGACGGGGCGCCGACCACCGTTGAGAGCGACACCGCACTCGCGCGGAAACGACGGATCACCGCACACCGCGGCTCCGCACGCCAGCTCAGCGGCCCGGCCGTGGAGACGATCCGGGAGCGGCTGGCGCGCCTGACAGCCGACGCTCCCGATATGTACAACCTCGATGACTGGACGGATATCTACGGCATCGACGACAGCATCGTCGGCGAGCTGGAGCGCCGTACGGCCGAGGCGCTGGGCACCGAGGCCGCCGCGTTCTTCCCGACCGGCACGATGGCGCAGCAGGTGGCCCTGCGCTGCTGGGCGGGGCGGACGGGCGGTTCGACGGTCGCCGGCCATCCCCTGTCCCATATGGAGGTCCACGAGCGCGACGCCTATGCCGTGGTCAGCGGGCTGCGCATGGTGCATCCGACGAACGCCCCGCGGCTGCCGACCGCCGCCGAGATCTACGACCTCCAGGAGCCGTTCGGGACCCTGGCCCTCGAACTCCCGCTGCGGGACGCCGGATTCCTCCTCCCGACGTGGGAGGAGCTGACGGCGACGGTGGCGGCGGCCCGCGACCGGGATGCGGTGGTGCACTTCGACGGCGCCCGGTTGTGGGAGTGCACCCCGCACTTCGGGCGCACCCTCCCGGAGGTCGCCGCCCTCGCGGACAGCGTCTATGTCTCCTACTACAAGTCCCTGGGCGGCATATCAGGCGCTGCCCTCGCCGGCACCGAGGACTTCGTGGAGGAAGCGCGGGCCTGGCGGCACCGGTACGGCGGGCAGCTGTTCCAGCAGTGGCCGACGGCGCTGACCGCCCTGGCCGGACTGGACCGCGAGCTGCCCCGGCTTCCGCACTACGTGGCACACGCGAAGGTCGTCGCGCAGGCGCTGCAGGAGGGTTTGGCGGAGGCGGGCGTGCCGTGGTTCAGGGTGCACCCTGAGATACCGCACACCCATCAGTTCCAGGTATGGCTCCCGCACCCGCCGGATGTACTGAACGAGGCAGGTGTCCGGCTGGCGGAGGAGACCCGGACCACGCTGTTCCGCGCCTGGTTCGAGCCCGGCCCGGCAGGACCGCCGGGAGTAGCGCAGACGGAGGTGACGGTGGCGTCGTCCGCGATGGACTGGACTCCGGAGGAGATACGCACGGCCGTGGCCGGCTTCGTGTCACGCATCGACGGCTGAGACCGGGGTAAGGGGGTTGGGCTGAGTTGGGCGGAGTTGGATGTGGGCGGGGCTGGGCCCTGCCGTAGTGGAGCCAGGGCCGCTGGTGTCGGGGCCCGCTCGACGCGGACGGTGTGCGCTCAACGCGGGCAGAGACGGGTCCCGCTGCGGGGGGCAGGGACCCCTGGTGAGGGGGCCGGCTCGACAGGAGTCCCCACAGGAGTGGGGTGGGGTGGGCTCGACGGGAGTGGGGTGGGCTCGACGGGGACGCGGATAGCCCGGCCCCGCCCCCGACCCGGCCCCGCCCCCCAGGGCGGTGGCGGTGCCCGCTGCGGGCGAGTGGGTTCAACGAGGCCGCAGCCGAGCCACATGGGCGCGGATCGCCACGCGGTGGGCACCACTGAACCCGTCGTGACCGCCGACGCCCCGCCGTGGGCGCGAGCCGAGGCCGCAGCGGGCACGGATGCCCCGAGGTGGCCGCGCTAGTTCGCCGTCCGCGCGGACCGGCCAGGGGCTGGCGCGGTGGTCGGCGCTGCGCCGGAGTCTTTCGCGAGGGGGGCGGGGGTGGGGCGGGGCGGGGGGAGGGGCCCCCGGGGAAGGGAGCGGGAAACCGACCCCGCCACCCCCCATTCACCCCGTGCCCCCCGCCCGCCCCACCCCACTCGCCGCAACCACCCCACCCACCTCGACCGCCGCGCCCGTGCCCGCCATCGGTCCGCCGGGTCCGTGACGATGGCCTGAAAGCGGCGCCACTGCTGGATTTCACGAGCGACGCGGACGGTGGCCGCGCCGGGTGCGGGCGGGGCGGCCTGGCCCTGCTGAGCTGCGCGGTAGGTGTCGAGGAGGTGCTGCTGTGTGGCGTTCATGTTTCTCACTGTGGGGCGGGCCGACGGCCGCCGCGCGTCGATTGACGGGAGCCGTCAATCGACGACGTTGCAGGTCGCGGCCTCGCGCATGATGGGTACATGGCCAACGTCATCGACATCACCGGGCTGCCGCCGGAACGCGTGGTCTTCGCGCCCTCCCCGTTGGCGGAGCTGGGCGCGGCGCTGCACGCGCTGTCCGAGCCGGCGCACCACCCCGGGCTGCACGGCTGGGTCACCGCGACCAACGCGGGGCTGAAGACCGACCTCGCCGACCGGTTGTGCGAGGCGGACTTCCTGTGGCGGTCCGCCCGTTCGGACATCCTGCTGCCCGCCCGCCCGGGGGCGACGCTGGCCGAGGACCTCGACGAGCTCGACAAGATCGACGACGAGCGGTTCGTGGCCGCCGTCTTCGAGATCACCTGTTCGCCGGCATACACCCGCATCACGCCGTCGCCCCTGATCGACGAGGGTGAGCGGGCCCGCGTACGGGAGATGGCGGCGGCGCGCGGCCCGCGGCAGGCGGGGTTCACGGATCGGATGCTGACCGATCCGGACCGCCTGCGGGCGTGGTTGCGGCGCCTGTTCGAGGACTGCGAGGACGCGTTCTTCGGGGACATCTGGCGGCGGGTGGGGATCCAGCTGGCTGCGGACGCCCGGCACAAGACCGAGTTGCTGCGGCACAAGGGGCTGGCCGAAACGCTCCGGGCGACCTCGCGGGCACTTTCGCTGGACGAGGCGCAGGACGGCAGCGGCGGCGCCCGGATCCTGGTCGACAAGCTCGCCGTCGGGCGGACGACGGCGTTCGCCAGTCCCGGGGATCCCGGGATCACCTTCCTGCCGACGTCGTTCGGCTGGCCGCATCTGCTGTTCAGCCACGCCGCAGGCTGGCGCCCGGTGCTCCAATACCCGGTCGCCAGCCAGGAGTTGCCCGCCACCGCCACGCTGGAACTCGTTCAGCAGCGGCTGGAGGCGCTCAGCCACCCGATGCGGATGCGACTGTGCCGGACGCTGTCGCGGGGGCCGCATACGACGGGGGAGCTGGCGAACGCGTTCGGTATCACGGCGCCCGAGGTGTCGCGGCATGTCGCGGTACTGAAGAAGACCGGGCTGCTCCAGACGCGGCGGCGCGGGCGTTATGTGCTGCACCAGCTGGACCTCCAGGTGGTGGCCCGGCTGGGCAGCGATTTCCTTGAGGGCGTGCTGCGTTGAGGCCGTGCCGCGCCGAGGGCATGGCTCATTGACGCGCAGCGCACTGACTCACGTGATGCCTTGTGGCCGCCCTGCGTTGAGGCCCCCATGCATGAGGTCCTGCTCCACCGGCGCGTCAAGGCACGCAGTCCATCAAGGCACGTAGTGCGTCAATGGCGTACCGGGGTGATGGCAGTTGACGGCGACGCCAGTCGGCGGAAGCTGGCGGCAGCTCCCCCCACCCCCCTCAGCTCTCCCCCGTCATACCCACCCCGTCACGCCTCCCCGCCGCCCCGCCTCACGCCCCGCTACGCCCTACGCCCCCGCGCCCCCGGCCCGCACCAGCCCCGTCTCATAGGCCAGTACCACGGCCTGGACCCGGTCCCGCAGGCTCAACTTGGTGAGGATCCGGCCCACATGGGTCTTGACCGTCGCCTCGGACAGCACCAGCCGCGCCGCGATCTCACCGTTCGACAGCCCCTGCGCGACCAGCAGCAGCACCTCCCGCTCACGGTCCGTCAGCCGCTCCAGTTCGGGGCGCACCGGCTCGGCGGCGGTGGCGGGCAGCATCGGCGTGAAGCGGTCGAGGAGGCGGCGGGTGGTGGACGGCGCGACGACGGCGTCGCCGCTGTGCACCGCGCGGATCGCGGCGAGCAGCTCGCTGGGCGGCACGTCCTTGAGCATGAAGCCGCTGGCTCCGGCCTTCAGCGCGGAGAAGGCGTACTCGTCCAGGTCGAAGGTGGTCAGGATGAGCACCTTCGGGGCGCCTTCCTGCTGCCCGCCCGCGCAGATCCGGCGGGTGGCCTCCACCCCGTCGAGCTGCGGCATCCGGACGTCCATGAGGATCACGTCGACCTCGGTCCCGCGCAGCACCTCCAGCGCCTGCGCCCCGTCCCCCGCCTCGGCGACGACCTCCATGTCGGGCTGCGCGGCCAGCACCATCCGGAAGCCGGTGCGCAACAGCACCTGGTCGTCGACGAGCATCACACGGATGGTCATGGCAGGGAGATCCCTTCACGGGTCGGTCGGTTGAGGCGTAGAGGGGGGTGTAGAGGGGGGTGTAGAGGGGGGCGTAGGGGATGGCGCGGGGCGGAGAGCGATGTGGGGCGGTGCGTGGGGGTGTGTGGGTTGGCCGGAACTGTGGCGCGGGGACTGTGGCAGGGGAACTGCGGCGGACGGAGGGGAGGCGATCACCGCCCCGCTTTGAGGGGCAGTAGGGCGCTGACCCGGAAGCCGCCACCCGGTCGCGGGCCCGCGTCGAGGATGCCGCCGACCATACCGACCCGCTCGCGCATGCCGATGAGCCCGTGCCCGAGGCCGTCCGAGCCGCCGTCCTCGTAGAGCTCGTGCTGCGCGCCCCGGCCGTCGTCCTCGACGAGCACGTCCACGTCATCGTCCTGGTAGGCGAGGCGGACGGTGGCGCTGACGCCGGGGCCGCCGTGCTTGCGGGCGTTGGTGAGCGCTTCCTGGACGATGCGGTAGGCGGTCAGCTCGACGCTGCTGGGCAGCGAGCGCGGTTCGCCGACCACGCGGAAGTCGACGGGCAGTCCGGCGCCCCGGACCTGGTCGATGAGGTCGGCGAGCTGCTCCACTCCGGGCTGGGGTACGTACTCGCCGCCCTCGGCCTGCTCGCCGGTGCGGAGCACGCCCAGCAGCCGGCGCATCTCGGCCAGCGCCTGGCGCCCGGTGCCGGAGATCGTCTCCAGTGCCTGCCGGGCCTGGTCGGGTGCGGCGTCGAGGACGTAGGCGGCGCCGTCGGCCTGGACGACCATCACCGAGACGTTGTGCGCGACGACGTCGTGCAGCTCGCGGGCGATCCGGGCGCGCTCGGCGGCGACCGCGATCCGGGACTGGGCCTCGCGTTCCTTTTCCAATCTGGTGGCCTTCTCTTCCAGTTGTGCCCAGTAGGCGCGGCGGGTGCGTACGGAGTCGCCGAGCACCCACGCCAGGACGAAGGGCACGGTGAGCAGCACCATGAGGAACAGCGTCGCCCACAGCGGCAGCGGGCCGGGGCTGTCCCGGAAGCGCAGCTGGGAGAGGACGGGGCCGATGAAGGCGCCGGCGAGTGCGAGGCGGGAGGCCCACCGGCGGGCCGACGTCTCGGAGGCGACGGTGTAGATGATCACGAGCATCGCGAAGTCGCCCGGGTTGGGCGTGACGTGCAGGATGAGCTGGCCGACGCCGATGGCGGTCGTCAGCAGCAGCATCTTGACCGGGTACTTGCGGCGCAGCGCGATGACCAGGGAGAGGCCGATGGTGAAGGCCGCGGCGGGGATCTGCTCCCGGGGGCCGCGCAGAGTCATGACCCACATGCTGGTGAACCCGAAGAGGAGGACGGACCAGAAGGTGTCCACTCCCGTCGGGTGCCTGCGGAAGAAGTCATAGAAGCGCTGCACGTAACCCAGCGTAGGGAGCGCTGACAGGTACAGGAGTCAACCGGAGGGGCGATCCTGTTGCGTGGGCCCTACTCCCCAAGGTGGAGGCCGTATGCGCCATTGTGTCGGCCCGGGGGTCGGTGTGTGGGGGCGCCGTGGAGCCGGACGCCTCTCAGGGCCTTCCGGCAAGCCCGTGACCAGGCATTTCCGTACCCGCACCGCCTCGGGCGGGCAGAGGCTCCCCATACCGTGGGTTGACAGCCCGTACCGTTGTGCAGTCGGCGCACGGGGAGCGTGCGGAACGAGGAACGTGGGGACGTGGCGAAAGTGGAACGGCGCGGCCGGCCGGGCGGGGCGATCGGCGACGACGGCCCTGGTGCGCGGCCGGAGTCCGGTGGCTGGCGCGGCTGGCGGGAGGCGACCGAGCAGGCGCTCTACGGCCCCGGCGGCTTCTACACCCGGCCCGGCGGCCCCGGTCCGGCCGGCCATTTCCGTACCTCCGTCCACGCCTCCCCGCTGTACGCCGGCGCCGTCGCCTCGCTCCTCGGCCGCGTCGACGCCGCGCTCGGGCGGCCGGACGAGCTGGCGCTGATCGATGTGGGTGCGGGCCGCGGCGAGTTGCTGAGCGGGGTGCTGGGCGCGCTGCCCGGGGAGGTGGGCGCGCGGCTGCGCCCGTACGCCGTCGAGCGCGCCGCCCGCCCCGAGGGCCTGGATCCGCGGATCGAGTGGTGTGCCGAGCTGCCGGCGCCGGGCTCGCTCACCGGTCTGCTGTTCGCCAACGAATGGCTCGACAACGTGCCGGTGGACGTCGTCGAGACCGATGCGGACGGCGTCCCGCGCCGGGTCCTCGTACGGGCGGACGGTACGGAGCGGCTGGGCGAACCGGTCGCCGGCCCGGACGCGGAATGGCTCGCCCGCTGGTGGCCGGAAGCAGCGCCGGAGGCCGCCGTCACCGATCCCTCCCCCGGGCTGCGCGCCGAGATCGGCCGGCCCCGGGACGCCGCGTGGGCGCGCGCCGTCCGTACGCTCCGGGCCGGGCTCGCGGTCGCCGTGGACTATGCGCACCGGCGCGCCGACCGGCCGCTCTTCGGCACCCTCGCCGGCTTCCGCGCGGGCCGCGAGGTGCGCCCCGTCCCGGACGGCAGCTGCGACATCACCGCGCATGTCGCCCTGGACGCCTGCGCCGGACCGGGGGCCGAGCAGCTGACCCAGCGGGCCGCGCTGCACGCCCTGGGCGTGTCCGGCCGGCGTCCGCCGCTGTCCCTGGCCGGCACCGATCCCACGGGGTACGTACGGGCCCTCGGCTCGGCGGGCGCCGCCGCGGAGCTGACCGATCCGGCGGGGCTGGGCGGCTTCGGCTGGCTCCTGGAGCCGGTCGGCGCGTCCTGTGCGGGGCTGCTCACCAGGGGCGTTGCCTGAGGTTCCGGGCCTTCGGGGGCGGCCGGTCCCGGCCCCCCTCAGCCGCCGCACCGCGCCCGCGCCCTGCGACACTGTCCCCATGACGGAGACGACGGTCGGCATCGGCGGCGCGGCGGAGAGCACCGACATGGTGCTGAACATCGGCCCGCAGCACCCCTCCACGCACGGTGTGCTGCGGCTGCGCCTCGTCCTGGACGGCGAGCGCATCCAGCATGCCGAGCCGGTGATCGGCTACATGCACCGCGGTGCGGAGAAGCTCTTCGAGGCGCGCGACTACCGCCAGATCATCATGCTCGCCAACCGCCACGACTGGCTGTCGGCGTTCTCCAACGAGCTGGGCGTGGTCCTCGGGGTCGAGCGGATGCTCGGCATGGAGGTGCCCGAGCGCGCCGTCTGGACGCGTACGCTGCTCGCCGAGCTGAACCGCGTCCTGAACCACCTGATGTTCCTCGGCTCGTATCCCTTGGAGCTGGGCGGCATCACGCCGGTGTTCTACGCCTTCCGGGAGCGCGAGGAGCTGCAAACCGTCATGGAGGAGATCTCCGGCGGCCGCATGCACTACATGTTCAACCGCGTCGGCGGCCTCAAGGAGGACCTGCCGGCGGGCTGGCTCGGCCGCGCCCGGCAGGCCGTCGCCGACGTCCGCTCCCGTATGGGCGTCTTCGACGACCTGGTCCTGGGCAACGAGATCTTCCGCGGCCGTACCCGCGGCATCGGCGTGCTCGCCCGCGAGACGGTGCACGCGTACGGCGTCTCCGGGCCGGTCGCCCGCGCGTCCGGCGTCGACTTCGACCTGCGGCGCGACGAGCCGTATCTCGCGTACGGCGATCTCCGGTCCACGCTCAAGGTGGTCACCAGGGAGGAGGGCGACTGCCTGGCCCGCTTCGAGTGCCTGCTGGAGCAGACCCACAACTCCCTCGCCCTCGCCGACGCCTGCCTGGACCGTGTCGCGGAGCTGCCGCCCGGCCCGATCAACCAGCGGCTCCCCAAGGTCCTCAAGGCCCCGGAGGGCACGACCTACGCCTGGACCGAGAACCCGCTCGGCATCAACGGCTACTACCTGGTCTCCAAGGGCGAGAAGACCCCGTACCGCCTCAAGCTCCGCTCCGCGTCGTACAACAACATCCAGGCGCTGACGGAGCTGCTGCCGGGCACCCTGGTCGCCGACATGGTCGCCATCCTGGGGTCGCTGTTCTTCGTGGTCGGGGACATCGACAAGTAGGCGGCGGGTCGGCGCGGTTGGCGCCGTCGGCCCGTGCGGCGGGTCGTCGACGGCTCGCGGGCCGCTTCGGGGAACGCGGCAGGCGCGGAAGACCCGGCAGACGCGGGCAGACGAACGCTTCGGGGCCGTCCACAGGCTGTGGACGGCCCCGAAGCGTGTGACGGTGTGCTCGTGCCCGCCGTCAGGAGATCGCGCTGCGCAGTTCGGCGAGATCGAGCTGCTCGGTCTCGTCGTGTGCGGTCAGGTCGATGACCTCGCCGGCGCCGTGAGTCGTCGCGCCGTCGGCAGACGGGGCGACAGTCGCTGCACCGTCGGCAGACGGGGCGTCCGCCGCGGCCCCGTCGGCACCGCCCTCCGGACGCACCGCGTCGGCCTCGTCAGTCTCCTCGGCCGCCTCGGCCGTACGCGCCCCCTCTGCGGCCTCCGTACGGGCCGTACGGGCCTCGGCCCGCGCCGACTGCTCCGCGACCGCCTCGTCGCCGACGACGTCCGCCAGATCGTCTTCCAGCGGCGCGGTCAGCTGCCGGGGCGCGACGCTCGCGTTGCCGAAGAAGTCGAAGCCGCCCAGCGTGCGGGTCACGGTCGGGCGGGGCGGTGCGATGGCAGCGGCGGCGGCCGGTACCGGGCGGAGCGCCAGTCCGCCGGGAGTGCCCGTACGGGTGGCCTGCGCGTCACCGCCCGTACGCTGCGCGACCGCCGCCCCGGGCTTCCCCTGGCCGGCGGCCTCGTGCTTCCCCTGGCCGTTCCCACCGTCCTGGCTCTCCTTGGCGTGACGGCCGCCCGCCGCCTTGGCCTGCGCCGGAACCGGGGCCTCGGCGCGGCCCTTCGGCCGGGACTGCGACCGCCGGTTCCCGGCTGCCTCGCGCTGCCGGGCGGCGTTGGTGGCCAGCCGGCACAGTGCGCGGTCCGCCTCCGCGAACGTGGCGGTCCTCCGGGCCGGAGCCCGGTCCGCACCGTTCGCGGACTCGCGCCGGGCCAGGAGCAGACCGCTGCCGGACGCCGCCGCGGCGGCCACGTCCGCGGTCTCGGCCCGGTCCGCGCCCTTGGCGGCGTCCGCAGCGTTCGCGCCGTTCACGGACTTCGCGGACTTCGCGGTGTCCGGAGCATCCGGGGCGTCCGGGGCGCCGGCCTCGATGGCGAGCAGCCGGCGGCCCTCCAGGGCGCTGGCGCGCTCGGTCTCGGCGGTGGCGTAACGGCGCAGCAGCTCGGCGTGTTCGCTGCGCAGCCGGGCCAATTCGGCGCGCTTGGCGCGGAGTTTGGTGTCCAGGGCGGCGCGGATCTCACGCGATTCCTCGACGTCCGTTTCGAGCTCGGCTATCCGCTCCTCGGTGCGCCACTCGTCGCGCGCCCGGGCACGCGTGAGATCGGCGACCCGCTTGCCGGCCTTGCGGTCCCAGGTCCGCAGGAGTACGGCCCCGGTGACCGCGGCAGCCGCGGCGCCGGCGGCGAGCACCCGTTGCACGAGGTCGTCGCCGACGAACCACGCGCCCGCGGCGCAGGCAATTGACGCACCGGCGACCGTCGATGGAGGAAGCAGCCGGTGGAGGGGTGGTGAATGGCGGTGGCGTCCTCGTGACATGGCCAGAAACTTACCGTGCGTGCGGGACCTATGGGGCCCCGCATGCCAATCCGTTTCCCGCTGGTTACTTCTTGACCAGCCCCTTGGACTCCAAATATGCCCGCGCTACATCCGCGGGCTTGAGGCGCTCGGCATCGACCTTGCGGTTCAAGTTGATCAAGTCCTCGGTCGTCAGCACACTCGTGAGCTTGCCGAGAGCGGACTCTATCTCCTTGTCACCGGCCCTCTTGGCATTCACCACCGGCAGCACATTGTCGGCGTTCTGGAGCTTCTTGTCGTCCTCCAGAAGCACCAGCCCGAAGTTGTCGAGAGTGGCGTCCGTGGTCGTGGTGAGCACCAGCTGGTCGGTACCGTCCTTGACCGCCTGCTTGGCCTGCGTGGTCCCCACGCCCTTGGGGTCGAGGGCAGCGATGTCGATGCCGTAGGTCTTCTCCAGGCCCGGCTTGCAGAACACCCGCGTCTCGCACTCCTCACCCGACGCGAGCTTGATCTTCTGCTGGGATCCGCCCAGGTCGGAGAGGGTCTTCAGGTGGTACTTGGCGGCGAATTCCCTGGTGACCGCGAACGCGTTCTGATCCGTGGCCCTGCCCACCGGCAGCACCTTCAGACCGCGCGGCCCGGCGAGTGCCGTGAGTGCCGCCACCGTCTTGCCGATGTCGCCGGACGCGACGGGCTTCGCCTTGGGGCCGTTCTTCTTGGCGTTGAGGAATTCCGCGAGGGTGGAGGCATATTCCGGAACGACATCGAGCTGGCCCTTCTCCAGGGCCGGCTCATACAGCTCGCGATTGGCCAGCGTCTGCACACGTGCGTGGTAACCGGCATCGTCGAGGAGTCCGGAATAGATCTCGGCGAGCACCTTTGACTCGGTGAAACCGGCCGAGCCGACGACGATCTCCCCCTTCCCGCCGCCCTTGCCCGTGCCGCCGCCCTGCTCCTCCAGGCTCTTGCCGCATGCGGCCAGGCCGGCCGCCAGCGCCATCACCGTCCCCGCGACAACCGCGGTACGCGCCGTGCGCGATGTGCTGCTCATGGAATTCACCATTCCGTTCGTTCGCATCCAGTCGGTCGATACATGTCGGGTCGGTGCCGGGCCGGCTGCCGGGTGCTGCAGGCTTCGCCGCGACGGCGGGCACGGGGTATACGGGGCGCCCCGTACGGTGGCCGCCGCACGGGGCGCCATGGGCGCGGTACGGGTGCGCCGCGGCCGCGGCACGGCAGGCCCGTCGCTCCCCGTCAGGCGGGTTTCCGCACCGCGGCCACCTCGCCGTCGCCGGCCTGCCGTTCCACGCCTCCGCCACCGCCGGCCCCGGCCCCGGCAACGTCACCGTCAATACGCTCCGCATCGCGGCCCGTTGGGCCCTCCTCCCCCGCGCGCGGGCCCTTCGCCCGGCGCCGCCGCCCCCGCATCGGATCGCAGCCCCGGTCCACCAGCACCAGCGTCCCCTCCACCACCAGCGCGAGCACCGCCACCAGCACCGCGCCGGCGACCACCTGCGCGGTGTCGTAGTTGCCGAACCCCGCGGTGATGATGCGGCCCAGCCCGCCGCCGCCGGCCAGGGCGGCCAGGGTCGCCGTGGCGACCACCTGGACCGCGGCCGAGCGCAGCCCCGTCATGATCAGCGGGTAGGCGAGCGGTATCTCGACCCGCAGCAGGAGCTGCGGCCCCGACATGCCCATCCCACGCGCCGCCTCGACCACATCGCGGTCCGCCTCCCGCATGCCCAGATAGGCGTTGGTCAGCAGCGGCGGCACCGCGAACAGCACCAGCGCGATGATCGTCGGCCAGTCGCCGTGGGTTCCCAACGGACTCAGTGTCAGCAGCACCAGGACCGCGAACGTCGGCACCGCGCGCCCCACGTTGGAGAGATTCACCGCCAGCGCGCCGCCCTTGCCGAGGTGCCCCAGCCAGAGCGCCACCGGCAGGGCTATCAGACAGGAGATCAGCAGGCACAGCCCGCTGAGGTAGAGGTGCTCGCCGAGGCGGTGCCACACCCCTTTCTCCCCGGCCCAGTTGGCGGCCGTCGTCAGCCACTGCCAGGCGCCCGTGATCGCGTCCATCGCTCACCCCACCGTCTTCGCCGCGCCCGCCGTGCGCCGGAACCGGCCCCCGGCCCGCGCCCGCCCCCGCGTCCACGGCGTCAGCAGCCGCTGAAGGCCCATCAGCAGCAGATCGGCCACGAGCGCGAGCAGCACGCACAGCACCGACGCCGTCAGCACCTCGGCCTTGAAGAAGCCCTCCATGCCGCTGGCTATGAGATTGCCCAGCCCGCCGTACCCGACGACCGAGCCGATGGTCGTCATCGCCACCGTCGAGACCGTGGCGATCCGCAGCCCGGCCACCAACGCGGGCAGCGCGAGCGGGAGTTCCACCTCGAACAGCAGCCGCGCGGAGCCGTAGCCCATCCCGCGCGCCGCCTCCCGCACCTCGGCGGGGACCGCCTCCAGGCCGGCGAGGATGTTGCGTACCAGGATCGTCAGCGAATACATCACCAGACCCGTGACGACCACCGCGGGCGAGACGCCGAACACCGGCGTCAGCAGCGCGAACATCGCCAGCGACGGGACCGTGTACAGCACCGTCGTCAGCCCCAGCACCGGGGCCGCGGCGCCCCGTCGGCGCCGGGCCAGCAGCGCCAGCGGAAAGGCGACCAGCAGCCCGATGAGCACGGATACGACCGTGATGCCGACATGCTGGACCGTGGCGTCCACCAACTCCTGGCTCCGGGTGCGCAGATACTCACCGCAGATCCAGTCGTTCGCCTCCAGGCAGCTCGGCCCACCGCCCGACGCCAGGCTCCGAGCCCCCGTCAGCACGCCCGCCGCGGCCGCCGCACTCGCCGCTACGTCCACCCGTCGTCACCTCCCCCGCCCCGCTCGCTCACATTTCCGGTGACTGTCTGCGACCCTAACCCCCGGCACTGACAATCGGCCCGGCCCGGTGTCCACTCGCAACACCCCGTTCACGACCGGCCCCGCGCGATCTGTACACAATGGGCCGTCGACACAGGGGGGAACCTTGATCCGCTTCGAGCACGTCACCAAGCGCTACGCCGACGGCACCACGGCCGTCGACGACCTCTCCTTCGAGGTCGCCGAGGGTGAACTCATCACCCTCGTAGGCCCGTCGGGCTGCGGCAAGACCACGACCATGAAGATGGTGAACCGGCTCATCGAGCCCACCGGCGGACGCATCCTCCTCGACGGCGAGGACATCGCCGCCGCCGACCCCGTCGAACTGCGCCGCCGCATCGGCTATGTCATCCAGCAGGTCGGCCTCTTCCCCCACAAGACCGTCCTCGACAACACCGCCACCGTCCCGCACCTCCTCGGCCGCCCCCGCAAGCAGGCCCGCGCCCGCGCCGCCGAACTCCTCGACCTGGTCGGCCTGGACCCGTCGGTGTACGGCGACCGCTACCCCGACCAGCTCTCCGGCGGCCAGCGCCAGCGCGTCGGCGTCGCCCGCGCGCTCGCCGCCGACCCGCCCGTACTGCTGATGGACGAGCCGTTCGGCGCGGTCGACCCGGTCGTCCGCGAGCACCTACAGAACGAGTTCCTGCGGCTCCAGTCCACGCTCCACAAGACGGTCCTGTTCGTCACCCACGACATCGAGGAGGCGGTCCGCCTCGGCGACCGCATCGCCGTCTACGGTGCCGGGCGCATCGAGCAGCTGGACACCCCCGCGACCGTCCTGGGCGCCCCGGCCACCCCGTACACCGCGGAGTTCGTCGGCGCCGACCGCGGTCTCAAGCGCCTCTCGGTCACCCCCGTCGAGCCCGCCGACCTCGAAGAGCCGCCGGTGGTCCGCGCGGACGACCCCGCCGAGCGGGCCGCCGAACGGCTCGCCGCCGCCGGCGCCCCCTGGGCGGTCGTCCTGGACGGCGACGGATCCCCGTACGGCTGGGTCCCGGCCACCGCCCTCACCGGTACCGCCGGGGAGCCCGCCCCGCAGGACGCCACCGTCCGCGCGCACGCCCGCCGGATGGACGCCTGGCTGCCGCTGGGGGCGCCGCTGCGGCAGGCGCTCAGCACGATGCTCCAGCACGACGCCGGATGGATAGCGGTCCGCGACGGCGACCGTCACCTGGGCGTTCTCACCCCCGCCCGGCTGCACTCCGCACTGCGCCGGGCCACCACCGCGGACGCCGCCGGCACCCCGCGCGGCGAGGTCGCCCTCGACACGGTCCCGGGAGCCGACGCGTCCCCGGGAGCCTGATGCGGGGCTCCGGCGCGGCGTCGGGGCGATCCGCCCCGACGCGCCCGTGGCCGGTGTCGGTCCGATGGGCCGGGCCCGGATCGGCCCTACGCCCGCGCCGCCCCCGGGCCGTCGTCGTCACCCTCGCCGCCCTCCGGCAGCTTGCAGACCCGNGTTCCCCCCCCCCCCCCCGCGCCCGTGGCCGGTGTCGGTCCGATGGGCCGGGCCCGGATCGGCCCTACGCCCGCGCCGCCCCCGGGCCGTCGTCGTCACCCTCGCCGCCCTCCGGCAGCTTGCAGACCCGCTCCAGGAACATCGCCGCGGCGATCACCGCGGCACCGGCCAGCACCGACAGCCCGGCGTAGATCGCCTGGGTGCGGCGCGGACCGACGTCCAGCCCGGAGGTCAGCAGGAAGACCCCGACCCCGCCGTACAGCCCGGCGACCAGGGACGCCACCAGCGCGCTCGCCTGGCCGCAGATCACCGCGCGGGCGGCCATCAGCGGATCGATGCCCTTCGCGTCCGGCCGCCGCTCCCGCTGGGCCCGCAGCCCCGACCGGATCGAGACCGCCATGGCGGCCAGCACCACGGCGATCAGCGCCAGCACGATCGGCGCCGCCACCGGCACACCGGGCAGCGTCCCGTAGGAGTCCCACAGCCGGGCGCCCGCCCAGGCCAGGACCCCGGCCACCACGAACAGCCCGACCAGCACCTTGATCCGTAGCTGCTTCACCGAGCGATCGCCCCTCGTACCGTTCCGGCCATGCCTGCCGCGATGGCTCCGTCTGCCGTCTTGGGCCATGCCTGCCGGCATGGCCGCGAGTCCGTCCCGTACGCGCGCGTCGACGCGGCACCGCGCCGGGCGCACGCCTCAGTAGATCAGCGCACCCCGGCATCCCGCCGCGTCGTCGCCGTACGCGACCGACCCGCAACCCTAACGACTACTCCGGCAGCCGCAGTTCCAGGTCCGTGCGACGGGTCACGCCCGCGCTGCCGACGGCCGACAGCAGCGCGGCCACCGCACCGCGCCCGGGGACCTCCGCCGCCGGATCGACGTCGTGCCACGGCACCAGGACGAACGCCCGCTCATGGGCGCGCGGATGCGGCAGCGTCAGCCGGGGGTCCTGGGAGACCACGTCCTGGTAGGCGAGGATGTCCACGTCGATCGTGCGCGGCCCCCAGCGCTCGTCCCGCACCCGCTCGAAGGCTTCCTCGATGGCGTGCCCGCGCTCCAGCAGGGACTCCGGCGGCAGCGTCGTCTTGATCAGCACCACGGCGTTGAAATACGACGGCTGCGAATCGGCTTCGACGCCCCACGGCTCGGTCTCGTACACCGGCGAGACGGCCTTGACCCGCAGTCCGGGGGTGTCCTCCAGCGCGTCCACGGCGCCCTGGAGGGTCTCCAGGCGGTTGCCGAGATTGCTGCCCAACGAGATCACGGCGCGCTTGGGGTTGGAGAGCGTCACATCGGCGGCGTCCACCTGCTCCACCACGGAGGCGGGCACCGGCTGGACGGTCGGGTCACCGAAGTGGTCGGCGGGGGCGGGGCGGGACGCGCCCGCGCCGCCGGGAACGGGGGTGGGGTGGCGGGTGGGTTTCATGCTCGACTCCGAGTGATGGTGATGGTCACGTCATCGAAGGGGACGGTGATCGGTGCGTCCGGCTTGTGGACCACCACCTCCACCTCGTGCACCCCCTCGTGCTTCAGGCACTGGTCGGCGATGCGCTCCGCCAGGGTCTCGATGAGGTCGACGGGCTCGCCTTCGACGACGGCCACCACCTCCTCGGCGACGACGCCGTAGTGGACGGTCTTCCCGAGATCGTCGGAGGCCGCCGCCGGGCGGGTGTCCAGGCCGAGCACCAGGTCCACGATGAAGGTCTGGCCTTCCTCGCGCTCCCGGGGGAACACCCCGTGGTGCCCCCTGGCCTTCAGCCCACGCAGCGCGACACGATCCACGCGAATCACTCCCACTGGTCCGGCACCTCTGGCGCCACTGTTCGTCGGATTCCGGGCAGCCACCAGACGCGTCCGGCAGCGCTGCCCTGTTCGAATCTACCTGCGAGCACCGACATTGCTCGCCCATGGGGGCTATGGACAAGGCCCCGTTCTGCTGCTAAGCCGCGTCGCGCAGGCAGCCCGGCAGGGAGAGCGGGAGATCGTCCGCGCGCCTCTTACCCGCGATCTCCCGCCCCACCCCTACCCGTACGGCACTTGGCTCGAACGGGTGCGCCCAGACCGGCGCGCTGACGCCGGGACGCCGGCGACCGGCCGGGCCCGGAGCCGGCGCTTGTGCATCCGCTCACATGGCGCCCGCGGGGCCGTTCTCCTCGCTCTCGTCGTCGTCCTCGTCCTCGTCGTCCTCGCGGTCCGCCAGCACCGGTGACCCGTGGTGCGACCAGACCCGCCAGCCGTCCTCCGTGCGCTTGAAGACGTTGGTCGCCACGACCAGCTGGCCGATCAGCGGCCCCACCGAGCCGTCGTCCTCGGCCGGGCCGCCGCTGAGGATGTTCTCCGTGCACGTCACCAGGGCGGTGTCGCCGATGACGTCGATCTCCACATCCGTCAGGAAGAACTGGATGTACTCGGTGTTCGCCATGATCAGCGCGTACGAGCGGAGCACCTCCCCGCGCCCGCGCAGCACCGGCCACCCCGGGTGGACCACGCTCACCTGACCGTCCAACCACAGCTCGGACAGCGCCTCGTGATCCCCGCGCTCGATGGTCTCGTACAGCGTGGTGTTCGCCTGCTCGACCAGCTCGATGTCCGTCCGTGGGCCCAACCCGCTCACTTCGTCCCCGTCGTGTTCACCGTCGTCGTACCGCTCGCCACACCCGCACCGGACGCACCGCTGCCCCCGGCCGCCTCCGCCGCTTCTGCCGCGTCCTCGACAGCACGGGCCACCCGCACCGCGTCCGCGCTCGCCCTGACCTCGTGCACCCGCACCGCCCAGGCCCCCTCTCGCGCCACGATCGCCGACACCGCCGCGGTCGCGGCATCGCGCTCCCGGGCCGGCGGTGGAGCGGCACCCTCGCCGCCTGCCAGCACCCTGCCCAGGAACCGTTTTCTCGAAGCGGCCACCAGCAGCGGCCGGCCAAGCGCCCGCAGCCGCGGCAGTTGGGCCACCAGCGCCAGGTCGTGCCCGGCGTCCTTGGCGAAGCCCAGGCCCGGGTCTATGACAATCCGCTCCGGGTCGATGCCGCCGGCGACCGCGCGCTCCATGCTCCGCGCCAGCTCGTCGACGACCTCGCCGACGACGTCCCCGTACACCGCGCGGTTGTTCATGTCGATGGATTGGCCGCGCCAGTGCATCACCACGAACGGGACGTGGTGGGAGGCGACCACCGGCACCATGTCCGGATCCGCGGCGCCCGCGCTCACGTCGTTGACCAGGCACGCCCCGGCCTCCACGGCCTCCTCGGCGACCGAGGCGCGCATCGTGTCGACGGAGACCACGACACCGGCCGCGGCCAGCTCCCGGACCACCGGGACGACCCGGCGCAGTTCCTCGCCCTCGTCCACCCGGGCCGCGCCGGGGCGGGTCGACTCGCCGCCGACGTCCACCATGTCCGCGCCCTGCGCCACGAGGTCCAGACCGTGTTTGACGGCGAGTTCGGTGTCGAACCACAGGCCGCCGTCGGAGAACGAATCGGGCGTCACATTCACGACGCCCATCACCGCGCAGCGGTCCCAGTCCGGCAGTCCGGCCACCCGGCCACGCAAGGTACTCATGGCACCAGCGTAGGCCGTGTGCCGACCGGCCGGATTGCCGCCGCCCACTGGCCGGATCCCCCGTGGGGCGGGCCCGTCGCCCGGTCCGCCCGGTGCGCCGTACGGGATGCCGTACGGGATGCCGCTACGCGACCTTCTCCAGCGCACCGGCCGCCAGCACGCTCTGCTCCTCATGGGCGCACGGCCGCGGCTCGGGCGCGTTGCGGCGGCGCAGCGCGCGCGGCAGCCCCAGCTCCAGATAGCCCTCGGCCTGGAGCGCCGCGAGTCCGATCCGCGGAATGTCCCGGCTGTTGCGGAAGACCACGAATCGCGGCTCCCAGCGTGGCTGGAACTTGTCGTTGAACTTGTAGAGCGACTCGATCTGGTACCAGCGGGACAGGAAGATCAGCATCGCCCGCCAGAGCCGGACGACCGGCCCCGCGCCCAGCTTCTCGCCGCGCTCCAGGGAGGAGCGGAAGACCGCGAAGTTCAGCGACATCTGCCTGATCCCGAGGTCCGGCGCCGCCTGCAGCGCGGCGACGATCAGCAGCTCGTTCATCCCGGGGTCCGCGCCGCGGTCCCGCCGCATCAGCTCCAGGGAGATTCCGTCCCGGCCCCACGGCACGAAGTGCTGCATCGCCTTCAGGTCCCCGTACGGCCCGGCCTCCTCGCCCTCGGCGGGTGCCAGGTGCGCGGTGGCGATCACCGCGTCGCCGTCGGCCGCCGCGTCGATCCGGCCCAGCGCCATGGAGAAGCCGCGCTCGGTGTCGGTGTCCCGCCAGGCGTCGGCGGCCTTCTGGATACGCTCCAGCTCCTCGGGCTCCAGATCGCGCACCCGCCGTACCCGGGTCTCGTAGCCGTTGCGCTCGATGCGCTTGACCATCTGCCGGACGTTGCGCATCGCGCGCCCGGAGAGGCTGAAGTCGGCGACGTCCACGATCGCCTCGTCGCCGAGTTCCAGGGCGTCCATCCCGGTCTCCCGGGTCCACACCTGGCCGCCGGTCTCGCTGCACCCGGTGACCGCCGGGGTCCAGGAGTGCGCCCGCGCCTCCTCCATGAAGCGCTCGATGGCACCCGGCCACGCCTCGACGTCCCCGATCGGGTCGCCGCTGGCGAGCATCACCCCGGAGATCACCCGGTAGCAGACCGCGGCCTTGCCGGACGGGGAGAAGACCGCGCCCTTGTCCCGGCGCAGCGCGAAGTAGCCGAGCGAGTCCCGGCCGCCGTGCCTGGTCAGCAGCTCCCGCAGCCGCTGCTCGTCCTCGTCGGTCAGCCGCGCCGCGGGGTGCTCGGGCCGGAAGGCGAGGTACGCGGTGGTGGCGGCGGTCAGCAGACCGAGTGCGCCGAGGGAGTAACCGACGGTGTAGTCAACGCCGTTGGTGTAGCTGACGGGTCCCTCGAAGCCGACGAGGCCCCAGAGAACGTGTTCGGCGCGCTCCCAGAAGGAGGGCGAGCCGACGATCTTGTGCGGATGGGAGCTGACGATCACCATGCCGATGCCGAAACTGACACCGCCGAGGACGACGAGGTTGGCCACCGCCTTCCAGCGGCTGCGCGGGTCGGGCAGGGCCGCGAATTCCCGGCGGTGCCACAGCAGGAACACCAGCAGCGCCAGCGAGAGCACCGCTCCGAAAACGGAGTGGCGGTACACGAGCTGAGCGGCGATCCCGAAGGGGAGCAGTGCCACCGCCGCACCCCACGCCCGCCGCTTGCGACGCTTGAGCCCGTGAGCCAGAAGGAGCAGGAGAATGCCGACGACAAGGGAGGCGGAGGCCGCCAGCGGGCTCACCGCGCCCGGCAGCACCTCGGCCACCGCGTGCACCCGGCTGTACCGGAAGCGCGGGAAGATACCGGCGACCAGATTCAGCAGTCCGACCACCACTCCGGCCGTCCCGACGAGGCCCGGTACCGTCTCGGACCGTGGGCCACGGAGCCAGCGTGGCGCACGCCACGCAACCGTCTCCGACTTTTCGCCATCTAGCCTGTCAGACATCACTTTCCCGTCGCCCCGGTCGAGAGAACGTGCGAGCCTAGTCGCAGCATCTGGACTTTTGCGCCCTGTATGACGGCGTCATAGGGCTCGGGGTTCCACTTGCGGTACGGATGGCCCGGCCGCCCGGAAGAAAGCACCACATGGGTCTCACCAGCAAGAAAGTGCTGCTTCTTGCCATCCTGTTCGCGGTGGCACTGTTCGCCCTCACGGTATGGCTGTGGCCGCGGCTGTCCAAGGGGAACTGGCGCGCGGTGCTCGGCCGCATCGGGCTGCTCTTCGCCACGCAGATCTCGCTCTTCGCGGCGATCGGCCTGTTCGCGAACAACATGTTCGGTTTCTACGCCTCCTGGGCCGACCTCTTCGGCCAGGAGCAGCAGCCCGGCATCGTCACCAACTACAAGTCCGGACCGAACGGCACCAACCTGAAGATGCTGGGCAACGAGCGCCTGAGCATCCAGGGCGCCTCGATGCCGACCACCGCCGGCCGGCTCGACAAGGTGCTCGTCCACGGGCAGAAGTCCAAGATCAACAGCCCGGCGTACGTCTACCTGCCGCCGCAGTACTTTCAGCAGCGGTACGCGAACAAGAAGTTCCCCGCGGCGGTGATCCTCACCGGCTACCCGGGCACCGCCGAGGCGCTCTACAAGAAGCTGCACTACCCGCAGACCCAGTTCGACATGCTCCGGGAACAGAGCATGCAGCCGACCGTCCTCGTGATGATGCGGCCCACCGTCGCCCCGCCCCGGGACACCGAGTGCGTGGACATACCGCGCGGTCCGCAGACCGAGACGTTCTTCACCCAGGACCTGCGCCACAGCCTCTCCAGCGAGTACCGCATCGGCAAGGACGCCAAGAGCTGGGGCATCATGGGCGACTCCACCGGCGGCTACTGCGCCCTGAAGATGACCATGCGCCACCCCAACGCGTTCTCCACGGCCGTCGCCCTCTCCGGTGACTACAAGGCGCCCATCGACACCACCACCGGCGACCTCTTCGGCGGCAGCGCCCAGCTCAAGCGGGAGAACGACCTCCTGTGGCGGCAGAAGCACCTGCCCGGCCCCCCGGTGAACCTGCTGGTCACCAGCAGCAGGCACGGCGAGGGCAACTACAAGAACACGCTCAAGTTCATCGAGGGCACCAAGTCGCCGTCCCGCGTCGCGTCGATCATCCTCGACAGCGGCGGCCACAACTTCAACACCTGGCGCCGGGAGATCCCCGCCGCCCTCCAGTGGATGGGCAACCGCCTCTCGGTCTGACGCCACGGCGCCCGGCCCCACAGCCGAAAGCGGCCCGGTGCCCGCAGCATGTGCTGCGCCCGGACGACGGCGATGACGTCGGCGGGCTCCGCGGCGTAGAGGCGGGGGTCGTGGCGGACCGGCGGCGGGGCCGGGAGCTGCGCGGCGGCGAGTTCCCACGTCTGGCGGGCGCGGGCGGCGNTCCCGCTTCTCGTTCGCCGTACGGGCACCGCTGCGGGCCAGGGGCGCGCCGGGCGAGGGGGCTACGGGTAGGCCAGGTCAGCGCGCCAGTATCAGGCTCATCGCCTCGGCCCGGGTCGCCGGGTCGCGGAGCTGCCCGCGCACCGCCGAGGTGGTCGTCTTGGCACCCGGCTTGCGCACCCCGCGCATCGTCATGCACATGTGCTCGCACTCGATGACCACGATCACCCCGCGCGGCTCCAGGATCTCCATCAGCGAGTCCGCGATCTGCGTGGTCAGCCGCTCCTGGACCTGCGGACGCCGGGCGAACACATCGACCAGCCGGGCCAGCTTGGACAGCCCGGTGATCTTGCCGTCGGTGGACGGGATGTAGCCGACGTGGGCCACTCCGACGAACGGGACGAGGTGGTGCTCGCAGTTCGAGACCACCTCGATGCCCTTGACCAGCACCATCTCGTCATGGCCGATGTCGAAGGTGGTGGTCAGCACGTCCTCGGGCTTCTGCCAGAGACCGGCGAACAGCTCCTTGTACGCCCGTGCCACACGCGCCGGCGTCTCCAGCAGGCCCTCGCGGTCCGGGTCCTCGCCCACCGCGATGAGCAGCTCGCGGACGGCGTTCTCGGCGCGCTTCTCGTCAAACGTGCCGATCTTGCTGTCGCCGTCCAGCGTCACAGGGTCCGTCATTGGTGCCTCGTTCCTTCTGCGCCCGCTCGAAAACGCGGAGTGCCGCGCCCCCCAGGCTAAACCTGGGGGGC
>NZ_JBNHIN010000006.1:109793-194831 GCF_050054615.1 Streptomyces sp. YGL11-2 | reverse complement strand
CCCCGGCACGTATTCCGGGGCGCCCGGGGCGGGCGCCCCGGGCTCAGCTCTCGGGACGCCGGTCCTCGGGGGCCTCCGCCTTCTCGGTGGAAACGGTGCCGGACGCCGCCGTCACAGAGCCGTTGGCCGGGGCCAGCTCCTTCGGCGACAGCACCGGCGGGCGGGTCGAGGGCGTACGGCGCGAGGAGCCGGTCCACGCCGGGCGGGCCGGGCGCTTGACGACGTGCTTGAAGAGCTCGGCGATCTCCTCCTTGTTGAGCGTCTCCTTCTCCAGGAGCGTCAGCACGAGGTTGTCGAGCACATCGCGGTTCTCGACCAGGATCTCCCACGCCTCGTTGTGCGCGGTCTCGATCAGCTTCTTGACTTCCTCGTCGACCAGCGCGGCGACCTCTTCCGAGTAGTCGCGCTGGTGACCCATCTCACGGCCCAGGAACGGCTCGGAGTTGTCCGTGCCGAACTTGATCGCGCCGAGCCGCTCGGTCATGCCGTACTGCGTGACCATCGAGCGGGCCGTCGCGGTCGCCTTCTCGATGTCGTTCGCGGCGCCCGTGGTCGGGTCGTGGAAGACCAGCTCCTCCGCCGCGCGGCCGCCCAGCATGTACGCCAGCTGGTCGAGCATCTCGTTGCGGGTGGTGGAGTACCTGTCCTCGTCGGGCAGGACCATGGTGTACCCCAGGGCCCGACCGCGGGACAGGATCGTGATCTTGTGGACCGGGTCGGAGTTCGGCGAAGCCGCCGCGACCAGGGCGTGTCCGCCCTCGTGGTACGCGGTGATCTTCTTCTCCTTCTCGGACATGATCCGGGTCCGCTTCTGCGGTCCGGCCACGACGCGGTCGATCGCCTCGTCCAAGAAGTGGTTGTTGATCAGCTTCTCGTCGCTCCGGGCCGTCAGCAGCGCGGCCTCGTTGAGGACGTTGGACAGATCGGCACCGGTGAAGCCGGGGGTGCGCTTGGCGACGGCCGAGAGGTCGACGTCCGGCGCGACCGGCTTGCCCTTCTGGTGGACCTTGAGGATCTCCAGACGGCCCTGCAGGTCCGGGCGGTCGACGGCGATCTGCCGGTCGAAACGGCCGGGGCGCAGCAGCGCCGGGTCGAGGATGTCCGGGCGGTTCGTGGCGGCGATCAGGATCACGCCGCCCTTCACGTCGAAGCCGTCCATCTCGACGAGGAGCTGGTTCAGGGTCTGCTCGCGCTCGTCGTGGCCGCCGCCGAGGCCCGCACCGCGGTGCCGGCCGACGGCGTCGATCTCGTCGACGAAGACGATCGCCGGGGCGTTCGCCTTGGCCTGCTCGAAGAGGTCGCGGACCCGGGAGGCACCGACACCGACGAACATCTCGACGAAGTCGGAGCCGGAGATCGAGTAGAACGGGACGCCGGCCTCGCCCGCGACGGCGCGCGCGAGCAGCGTCTTGCCCGTACCGGGCGGGCCGTACAGCAGCACGCCCTTGGGGATCTTGGCGCCGACGGCCTGGAACTTCGCCGGGTCCTGGAGGAACTCCTTGATCTCGTGGAGCTCCTCGACGGCCTCGTCGGATCCCGCGACGTCCGCGAAGGTCGTCTTGGGGGTGTCCTTGGTGATCAGCTTCGCCTTCGACTTACCGAAGTTCATCACCCGGGAGCCGCCGCCCTGCACCTGGTTCATCACGATCAGGATGCCGATGGGCAGGAGGATGAAGGGCAGCAGCGAGATCAGCACGCCGACGAACGGGTTCTGCTTCGACGGGGAGACGGTGTACCCGTCCTTGATCTCGCCGGTCTGGTACTTGGCCTGCAAATTCTTGGCGATGTCGACGCCCTGGTCGCCGATGTAGCTCGCCTGGATCTTGTTGGAGCCGTCGATCTTGTTGTTGCCCGACAGCTCGATCTTGATCTTGTTCTCGTCGCCGGTGGTCAGCTCGGCGGATTTCACCTTGTTGTCAGCGATCGCCTTGACGACCTGACCGGTGTCCACCGTCTTAAAACCGCCGGACGAGCCGACGACCTGCATCAACACGACCACGGCGAGGACGGCCAGCACGATCCACATGACCGGCCCACGGAAGTATCGCTTCACGTCCATCCATACGGAGCCGTGTACGGCCCCGTCCCTCCTGCCACAGTGAGGCACAACGCCCTCGGGAGGGCTGGTCGTGCGTACGGTGTTTTACTGGCCCGAAAACAGACTGCCTTCGGACGGTACCCCAGCATTGTCACCCGGCGCCTGCGCCGACAGTGAACAATGAAGCCGAGGAATCCCCTCTTCCTGCTCCAACGGCGGGAAACCGCGAACGGTTCCCGCCGGGCGGCGCAGACAGGTCCGGGACCTCGCCGGCCACGGCGGCCGGCGAGCGGATGGTGCGCTCTCAGCCCCCGTAGACGTGGGGCGAGAGGGTACCGACGAACGGCAGGTTGCGGTACTTCTCCGCGAAGTCCAGGCCGTAGCCGACGACGAATTCGTTGGGGATGTCGAAGCCGATCCACTTCACGTCGATCGCGACCTTGGCCGCCTCCGGCTTGCGCAGCAGCGTGCACACCTCCAGCGAGGCGGGCTCCCGCGAGCCGAGGTTCGACAGCAGCCACGACAGCGTCAGGCCGGAGTCGATGATGTCCTCGACGATCAGGACGTGCTTGCCCTTGATGTCGGTGTCCAGGTCCTTGAGGATGCGGACCACACCTGAGGACTGGGTGCCCGCGCCGTAGGAGGACACGGCCATCCAGTCCATCGTGACGGGGGTGGACAGCGCGCGCGCCAGATCCGCCATCACCATCACCGCGCCCTTGAGGACACCGACGATGAGCAGGTCCTTGCCCGCGTACTCCGCGTCGATCTTCGCGGCCAGCTCGGCCAGCTTCGCTTCGATCTCTTCTTTGCTGATGAGCACCGACTGAAGGTCGGCGCCCATGTCCTTGTCGTCCACCCGTGCCACTCTCGCTCGCTTCGGTGTGCAGATCAGCCGTGAACCTCACGAAGCGGGACCCGGTCGCAAGATCACGGGGCAGGGTGGTCTTCTGCGGCTCAGCCCTGCCGAATGACCAGTCTGCCACCCTGCCGTCGCACACCCACCCGCCCGGGGAGGTTGATGGCGCCCTGCCCGCGCCAGGCGGTGATCAACCGGTCCACTTCTTCGATGTGCCGGGCGAACAGCGAACCGGCAGGTGAGCCGGCCGCGATGACGGCCCGGCGCAGCACCCGGCGGCGTACCGCGGGCGGCAGCGCGAAGAGGGCGGCGACGTCGAGGGTGCCGGACTCGTCCAGCACCGTGCCCTCGGCCTCGGCGGCCCAGGCGTCCAGCGCGTCGGCGTCGTCCCGCGAGAGCTGGGCGGTGCGCGCCAGCGCCTCGACGACGCCCTTGCCGAGGCACTTCTCCAGGGCCGGCAGCCCCTCGTGCCGCAGTCGCGAGCGGGTGTAGGCGGGGTCGGTGTTGTGGGGGTCGTCCCAGACGGGCAGCGCCTGGATGAGGCACGCCTTGCGGGCGGTCTGCCGGTCGAGGTCCAGGAAGGGGCGGCGGTAGCGGCCGTCCGTCCCGGTGGTCGCGGCCATCCCGGAGAGCGAGCGGATGCCGGACCCGCGGGCGAGACCGAGGAGCACCGTCTCCGCCTGGTCGTCGCGGGTGTGGCCGAGGAGGATCGCGCTGGCACCGTGGCGGTCGGCGGTGGCGTCCAGGGCGGCGTAGCGGGCGTCGCGCGCGGCGGCTTCCGGGCCGGCCCCGCGCCCGACGTGGACGCTGACGACGTCGACGGGGTCGAGCCGCAGGGCCCGCAGCCGTACGGCGACCTCGGCGGCGCGGAGGTCGGAGCCCTCCTGGAGGCCGTGGTCGATGGTCACGCCCCCGGCGCGGACCCCCAGCTTGGGAGCCTCGAAGGCGAGGGCGGAGGCGAGCGCCATCGAGTCGGCGCCGCCGGAACAGGCGACGAGCACGAGCGGGGCCTCGTGCTGATCCTGCGCGCAGTGGTGGTTGAGTACGTCGTGGAGTACGCGGCGGACCGCCAGGCGTATCGCGGCGACCGCTGGATGGGGACCCATGTCCGTTTCCAATCGTTCAGCTGGGGGACGAGCTTCGGGCCGTGGACGGCACTTCGTCACACAGAGTGCCTAGATGGTGACAGAGACGAGCAGTTCCCCGAGCATTGCACGCCTATCCACCGGTCACGGTCCCTCAGACGGGTGATTGGAGGGGCGCGCTACTGCCGCACGGCGTGCCCAGCTCACGCCGTGCGCTTACGGTGCTCCGTCGGCCTTCCGATGCACCCGCGCGACCCAGTCCGCCGGTTTGGCGATCTCTTGTTTCGTGGGGAGGGTGTTCGGCGACGTCCAGACCCGGTTGAAGCCGTCCGTGCCGACCTCCTTGACGACGGACCGCACGAACCGCTCCCCGTCACGGTACTGCCGCAGCTTCGCGTCCAGCCCCAGCAGCTTGCGCAGCGCCAGATCCAGCCGGCCCGCGCCGCTGGCCCGGCGCTGCTGGAACTTCTCCCGGATCTCCGCGACCGACGGCACCACCTCGGGCCCCACCCCGTCCATGACGAAGTCGGCGTGCCCCTCCAGCAGCGACATCACCGCCGTCAACCGCCCGAGGATCTCCCGCTGGGCGGGCGTCTGCACGAGATCGACGATCGACCGGGTTCCGTCTTCGCCCTCCTCGCCCTCCGGCTTGGCGCCGGCCAGCGACTGGGCCGCCTCCCGCAGCCGCTCCAGCAGCGTCCCCGGGTCGATGTCGGTCTCCCCCAGGAACGACTGGATCTCGCCCTCGATGTGGTCCCGCAGCCAGGGCACGGCGGTGAACTGGGTCCGGTGCGTCTCCTCATGGAGGCACACCCACAGCCGGAAGTCATGCGGCGCGACGTCCAGCTCGCGCTCCACGTGGACGATGTTCGGCGCCACGAGCAGCAGCCGGCCGCCCTGCGCCGCGGCCGGCAGATCACGCGTGGGCGGCGCGAACGTCTCGTACTGGCCCAGCACCCGCGACGCCAGGAACGACAGCAGCATCCCCAGCTCCACGCCGGTCACCTTGCCGCCGACCGCGCCGAGCACCGCGCCACCGGGCACGTTCGAGCGCCGGTCCTCCATCTTGGCCAGCAGTGGCCGCAGGACGGCCCGGAAGCCGGCCACGTTGGCCCGGATCCAGCCGGGCCGGTCCACGACCAGCACCGGCGTGTCATGCGGCACCGCCGGGCCCTCCGCACCCGGCTGCGCCATCCGGGTGAACGCCCGGACGTGCTCCTCGGAGGACTTGGCATGCCTCCGCAACTCCGCGACGATCTCCCGCGCCTCGTCCCGGCTCACCTCCGGACCGGGCCGGACGAATCGGGTCGCGGTCGCAACCGCGAGATTCCAGTCGACCATCTCCGCACCACCGATGCTCGTCATGGCTTCACGGTACGGGGGCGCTGGGCTTGCTGGTAGCCGATCCGCTGCGCTTGGCGCCCTTCCCACGTCGTCGACTGTCCCGCCGAGGGGGTTTCGCTGTGTTCCGCCCGCGGCGCGGGGCTCGCTTCTTGCGTTGGCGGCATTGGCGCCGATCCGCTGCGCTTGGCACGCTTCCCACGTCGTCGACTGTCCCGCCGAGGGGGTTTCGCTGTGTTCCGCCCGCGGCGCGGGGCTCGCTTCTTGCGTTGGCGGCATTGGCGCCGATCCGCTGCGCTTGGCACGCTTCCCACGTCGTCGACTGTCCCGCCGAGGGGGTTTCGCTGTGTTCCGCCCGCGGCGCGGGGCTCGCTTCTTGCGTTGGCGGCATTGGCGCCGTGGTGGCTTTTTTATCCGCTGCGCGGGGCTGTCGGGGTGCGGTGACGGGCCTCCGGGGGCGGTGTGCAGGACTGCTTCGCTTTACGTCCTGCACACCGCCCCCTCCGGCCCGTCCCCTCCCGTGGGTGGGGGGGAGGAACGGTGGGTGGGGGCGGGCCAAACCGGTCAGCGGCAGCCGCAGTTGGCCACTGTGGAGGCCATGCGGTCGAGGGCCTGTTGTGCGGCCTGGGCGTCGGTGGTGCCGGTGGTCATGAAGGCGAAGGCGAGCAGCCGGCCGTCCGCGTCCACGACGGTGCCGGCCAGGGTGTTGACGCCGGTGAGGGTGCCGGTCTTGGCCCGTACGGCGCCGGCGCCCGCGGTGTCGCCCACGTAGCGCCCGCTCAGCGTGCCGGTGAACGCGGCCACCGGGAGGCCGGTGACGACCGGGCGCAGGTCCGGCTTGTCGGGGGCGGCGGCGGCCAGCAGGAGGTGCGAGAGCAGGTTCGCGGAGACCTTGTCGTCGCGGTCCAGGCCGCTGCCGTCCTCGAAGACGGCGCCGGCCAGCGGGAGGTGCTGGGCGGCCAGGGCGTCGCGTACGGCCGTGGCGGCGCCGGCGAAGTCGGCGGGCTGCCCGGAACCACGGGCGGTCTGGCGGGCCAGCGCCTCGGCGATGTCGTTGTCGCTGTTGGTCAGCATCCGTTCCACGAGGGCGGAGAGGGGGAGGGAGTGGACGGCGGCGATCCGGTCGGGGCGTTGCGGGGCGGCGGCCTCGCCGGGGTCGCCGTCGACGGTGATACCGCGCTGCCGGAGCAGCCCCGCGAAGGCGCCGGCCGCGTCGCCCGCCGGGTCGGTGGCGCGCGGTGCGGGGCCGTGGTCGCTGCCGTCGAGGCGGGCCTCGTCGGTCATCAGGGCGGTGACCGGGGCGAGGTTCTCGTTGGGGCCGATGGGGTGCTCGGCGGGTCCCGTGTAGGCGGAGGCGTCGTAGCCGAGGCCGACCTTGGTGATACCGCGCCGCTTGAGGACGCGGGCCGTGTCGTCGGCGAGGGTGCGCAGGCTGGCGGGCCGTTCCCCGCCGCCCGGTGCGGGCGCGCGGGCGGTGAGGGTCGGATCGCCGCCGCCGACCAGCACGATGCGGTCCTTGCCGCCCATGACGACGGACGTGTCGATGCGGTGGTCGGCGCCGAGCTTGGAGAGCGCGGCGATGGCGGTGGCGAGCTTCACCGTGGAGGCGGGGGTGGCGGCCTCGTCCTGTTTGGCGCCGAACACCTGCCGGCCGGACGCGACGTCCAGGACGGACGCGGTACGCAGCGGGCCGAGCGCCGGATCGGCCAGCAGCGCCGCGAGCGCGTCGGCCAGCCCCGCGTCGGTCGGTACGGGTGCGGTGCCGGGCCCCACGGCGCCGTGCGCGGGTCCGCTGAGCGCCGCGAGCACGGGCGGCGCGCTCGGCGACGGGCGGGGCGCCCGGCCGTCATCGTGATGCTCGCCACCTGTGTCCGGTACGCCGGCCGCGGCGGCCCGCTCGGCCGTACGCTGACCGGAGTCCCACGGCCCGGCCGCCGCGACCGCGGCGACCGCGACCGCCAGTCCGGTAGCGGCGGACAGCGCCGTCAGCCGCCAGGTCTGCCGCGTATGCCGCGGTGTGGCCCGCCACGTCTGCCGGGCGGCGAACGACGCCGCGTACGCAGCACGGTGCGCGGTCCGTCCCGCGGTGCGGGCGGAACGCTGTGCCCGGCGCGCCGCCACCCGCGCGGAGCGCTGCGCCGACTGCCACCTGACCTGCCATGTTCGGGTCTCGGGCACCTCGGACCAGCCCCTTTCGCCACCACACACCTGCGTGGGGGACACTTAATCACCAGACGTATGTGTTGATCATGGAGGAGCCACCCGTGGAGTTCGACGTCACCATCGAGATCCCGAAGGGTTCGCGGAACAAGTACGAGGTGGACCACGAGACCGGTCGGATCCGCCTGGACCGTCGACTCTTCACCTCGACCAGCTACCCGGCCGACTACGGCTTTGTCGAGAACACCCTGGGCGAGGACGGCGACCCGCTGGACGCGCTGGTCATCCTGGACGAGCCGACCTTCCCCGGCTGCCTCATCAAGTGCCGCGCCATCGGCATGTTCCGGATGACGGACGAGGCCGGCGGCGACGACAAGCTGCTGTGCGTGCCCGCCTCGGACCCGCGGGTGGAGCACCTCCGCGACATCCACCACGTCTCGGAGTTCGACCGCCTGGAGATCCAGCACTTCTTCGAGGTCTACAAGGACCTGGAGCCCGGCAAGTCCGTCGAGGGTGCCGACTGGGTCGGCCGCGCCGAGGCCGAGGCCGAGATCGAGGCGTCCTACAAGCGCCTTGAGGCGCAGGGCGGCGCGCACTGACCTGACGAGCGGACCCGGCGCAGCGCGGGGCTCTCCGGCCCCGCCGCGCCCTTGGGCGCGCTCTGATTTTCGTACGCGAACGGGCGGCACCCAGTCGGGGTGCCGCCCGTCGTTCGTGTCGTGGGTCCGCGGGGTGGACGCCGGGGGCCGGGGGTCTCCCGGCCGCGGGGCGCGAGCCGCGGTGTTACGGGTGTTACGCAGCGGCGGGCGCGAGGGCAGCCGCCGGGGCCTTGCCGGCCAGCGCCGGGCTCTTGTCGCTCTGCGCGAAGACATAGAGGAGCGCCGGGTGCGTGGCGGCGAAGGCCAGCACGAAGCGGTTGAGCCCCATGAACTGCCCGATTCCCAGGTGGAAGAGCGTCATCGAGCCGAGGTACGCCTTCGCCGCCGGCTTCGGCAGGACGAAGACCAGCGGGAAGCCGACCTCCGCGGCGACCGTCGTCCAGGTGATGAGCTTGCCCAGCATCGGGTACTTGTGCACGAGCTTGTAGATGTTCGGGTCCCCGTAGTTGTGCGTGCGGATGACGCCGCTGAACGCCTCTCCGCTCAGCCACACCGGGGACACCAGCTTGACGACACCGGACGCGACGTAGGAGATGGTCGTCTCCAGGGCGAGCGCGCGCATGGCCACGTCGCGGGCCTTCTCGTTGTCCTTGAAGGTGCCGGTCGAGGCGAGGACGACGTTGATCACCTGCTGGAGCTGGTCGGCACCGTCTCCGCCGTAGGGGGTGCGCACACGTGAGGCGGCACCCGTCACCGCCAGAACGGCGCTGCCCGCCGCGCGCACTCCGCGCTTGTGACCCCAGATCAGCGTGGCGGCGGAGGCTCCCGCCTGAATCCCGTAAAGGGCGACGCCTGCCTTCTTGGAGGTGAGGGCCCGGGTCAGCCGGGGAAAGCGCTTGGCGAGTCCGGGGTGCGTGTTCTCCAGCTGGGCACTCAGCAGGTCACCGTCCGCGAGCTTGCGGTGCTGGCTCAGCATTTCCAGCGCGGAGACCAGCGTCCCCACGGAAGCCACTCGGCGGGCCGTGACCTCGGGCGGGGCGCTGAGAAACATGAGTGAGTGCTCCTGATGAATTGATACGAGTACGGTGGGTATCAAAGGACGGCGGCACGGTATGTGTATCGGACGTACCGTGCCGCCGCCCGCCTTCATCAGCCGGGACTAACGATGCCGTTCAACACCGTCCCGGCCGGTTCTCTTAGTGGCGCAGGACCTCGTGGGTGGCCATGTTCACCGTCGCCGCGGTGGCCGCGGTCACCGCGACGCCCTCGGGGGTCGCGAGGACGGTCAGCGGAGTGGTCATGGTCGGGGTCGCGTCAGAACCGATACGGCCCGGCGTCGCGTCGGACAGCTCGGTGTTAGCGAATTCAGCCACAACAGACATTTGCGTTCCTTTCTTCAAGAAAATTCAGCAAGTTCTCCAGCCGTTCGGCGGGAGGACGCGGACTCACGCGGTAAGGGGCTGCCGAGTGAGTTCGCGGCTTCCAGTCGAGAGGGTTGGTCGGCTCGCTATGCGGCCACCGGAAACGCGACCACGTCGGGGGCGTCGTCTTCCTCCAGCGGGAACTCCATGGAGACGAAGACGGGTTCGATGTGCCGGTCTTCCGGATTGGTGGGGTGCGAATACATCAGCAGGAACTGGCTGTGCGAGGCGCCCTCGGCATGAGGCAGATGGCGCTGGATATAGCCGGCCAGCAGCTTGTACCCGGTCCCCATCGATACGGGGCGCACGTCCGATCCGAAGGCGATCGACTGGGCGATGACGTGCTGGCTCGCGTCGAACAGGGCCTTCGGGCACCGGTTGCGCGCGTTCCACGCCAGTGCGTACCACGGCCGGTCACGGGTGACCGGAACTTCCGCCCACTCACCGGGCTTGCCGTCCGTGATGTCCCGGTAGAGGAGGTGACTGTCCTTGACTCCGGGGTTCGGCCCGAAGAAACGCCAGTTGGGGGTGGGTATCCGCCACCACTTCCCGCGGCGCATGAGACCGTCGAAACGCTGCTCGGGAATCTGCGCCACGGCCGTCGCCACCAGCCAGCCGGCGAGTGTCGCCGTGACAGCAGCCGTCTTCACCCGTTCCGTGTTCACGCTCACCATCACGTCAGTTCCTTTTCCCGCTCCGCGGCGCTCTCTTCAGCCTGGCGGCCCTTGCCGGGCCGCGACTGCTCCGGGTCGGTCCGCTCGGAGGGCGGTTCGCCGGCGATCAACTCCGCCACCTCTCGGGCGTGTTCCGGCACGGAGAGAAGGGACTCGTGATCGGAGCCGTCGACGAAGTGGTGCCGGGACCTCGCCGAGATGAGGGGCAGCCTGGCCTGGACCCCGTGGTGTATGGCGTTGTCGCCGACGTTGTTCTCCGCCGTGATGACGGTCAACGGGCAATCCAGTTCAGCCAGTTCCGGATAGGTCATCGCGTCCCGGTACTCCCGGCCGGCCGTGGCCCACGTACTCGGCTGCGCCAGGAACGCCAGGTAGCTCCGGTTGATTTCCGGGCGGTATTGCTTGTTCACGTTCAGGGCGGGGCGGAAGACCGAGAGGCCCGTCCCCGAATACACCTGCTCCATCACCATCGACCGGCGGGACCACCGGTCGACTTCGGTACGGCGGGAGTAACGCAGGCTGACCACTTCGGTGGCGTCGATCATGACCACTGCGGTCACGCCCTTCACCGCGTCCGGGTGGAGCGAGGCATAGGCGGCGATGAGGTACCCGCCGAGGGAGTGCCCGGCCAGCACCAGCGGAAGATCACCGACGTACGTTTCGCGCAGTTCCTGCACCAGCTCGAAATGCCGGTCCAGTCCGTACTGCTTCGACGGCGTGCTGAGTCCGTAGCCGGGACGGTTGAACCGTACGTACCCCATATCTGCGGGAAGCGCTTCGCAGACCCAGTCCCAGTATTCGTGGGCCATTCCCAGCCCGTTGTCGAGCAGGACCATGCGACGGGCATTCGGAGGAATCTTGACGTCAACCTCTACGAGGCTGCCGTCCGGCCTCTCGTGCGTCATGTAGCGACGTGCACGTTCACGTTTCCCCGTGAATCGCGTTACTGCACCGGCCAGCAGGCTCGCGCCGGCCAACCCTGCGATACCCACGGCGAATTGGCGTTCCAATGACGCCACAATTCCTCCCCCGTGATTTCAAGTGGCTGATACCCAGAACTCTAACACCGAGTGCCGGGGTAAAATAATGAGTTAGTTGACTCTCCGGACCGGGTGAGTCTTCCCCCGAGGCTGCGGAACACGACCTGGCGCACTCCGCCCATACTTCCGGAGTTCCATGTACAGCTCGCCTATCGTGGCCTTCAGCATGGCGTTTTCCTGGGTCAACTCAGCTATCCGGGACGCCTCCTCGGAGTCCCTTCCGCTCTCGCCGGCCAGGCCGTTGCGAGCCCCCTCAATAAACTGTCTGCGCCAGTTTGATACTGACTGCTCGGAGACTCCGGCTTCACGCGCGGCCTCTGCCGCGGTCAGTTGGCCACTCATGACTCTGACCAGGAGACCGAGTTTCTTGTCTGCGGGCAAAATCGGTGGACGTCCCACGTGGAACCCCCTTCTACGATCCGCGTTCGGGTATGCCGCACTCAGGGTTTGACGTAGCAACTGGTGAACAGGGCGACCGGTCGGCTGTGGCGAGCGCCGTCCCAGTTCGTGGGCTGCGCGCTCCAGCCCGGCCGCGCGGGCATGATCGTGGGCGTCATCCGGGGTGGTCGGCCGGGTGAATGCGGTCCCCACCCGGATGGTGCCGGTGGTTAGGGTTCCAGGATCGGTTGCTTGTTGCGCATCTCGATCACCAGGCTGCCGCCGGGGGCGAGAAGCCGGCCACTCGCCGGACGGCCCGGTGGCTGTTCCTCGCGAATGTGCCGGAGCGACGCGGTCGCACCGGCGTGGGACTTCAGCCCGCAGCGGGATTCCGAGGTGTGGTCACGTGCGTCCCCGAGGCCGAATTCAACGGTCCCCGCCTCAGGCGCGGAATGAACGGCCGGCAGACCCTTCACGGTCTCCGTGGTACGTCTGCCGCCAGGAAATAGGCGATCGCTTCGGCCTTCGCACTGCCACCCACAGCCAATGTCTTCTCCCCCGTTATCCACCCGTGCTCCCTCGCTTTGTCCCCACTGTCGATCCCGACGGGAACGTCGTGAAGCAGAAGAGCTGGAACGAGGCAAGACGCCGTTACCAGAAATGACGTCATACGCCAACACAGCTGCGCAGTAGAACCACAGCCGCCTGCATGGTGGGTCAGACCAGCAGTCCTATCGATCCAGTGGTATCGCCTCAACGAGATGTGGGGGATTTCACGTTTATGCCGTGTCAGTCCATCATATACGCCGGCCCGGATACCAGTGAATAGTACACAGAGCCACGAAGTCACCCAGGTGCCACCACCAGGCGCCGACCGGGCAACGCGTGTCCGAATTGACTGACTGCAACCCTTTTGCGTCGAGCGCTGCCGGGCCACATCGGCTTTCCGTATCGCGTTTCCCTTACTTGGTCCGGACTCCATCCCACACCAGACCCTCCGGCGTTGCCCAGCCCTTTGCCTACTTTTAGCGACAGGATTACCGGTGGCCCGACCCAGAAGGTGAGGTCACCGGCACCGACGCCGACCGATGACGACAAAGAATGCACAGCCGCTTCAGCGGGAAAGTGCGCATTTAAATAACGGCAGCTTTCGGTGACAGCGCGGGTACGTTACGTATATCGAAACGGTGCCGTAGTGCGGAAATCGCGGCCAGATAGCCGGACATGCCGTGCACGCTGGGCCCCGGCGGGGTGGCCGAGGAGCACAGGAACACTCCGGGCAGCGGTGTGCGGTAGGGGTCGACGCGGGGCACGGGCCGCGCGATGCTCTGGTACAGCGTCATCGCGCCGGAACCGATGTCCCCGCCCACGTAGTTGGGGTTGTAGCTCTCGTACGCGGCGGCGGGCACGGAGCGGTGGGCGACGACCGTGTCCCCGAACCCCGGGGCGTAGCGCTCGATGCGGGCGCGCACCAGGTCGTAGGGGTCGGTGGGGTCGCCGTTCGGCACATGGGCGTAGGCCCACACGGGCCGCTTCCCGGGCAGCGCACGTCCCGGATCGGTCACCGCGGGGTCCACGAGCAGGACGAACGGCTCCCTGGTCCGTATCCGGCGGGCGTTCCTCGTCTCCTGGCGCACCATCTCGGCATGCGTGCCGCCCAGATGCACCGTCCCGGCGCGACCCACCGCGGGATCGGCCCAGGGGATCGGCTCGGAGACCAGGAAGTCGACCTTGGCGGCGCCCGGACCGTAGCGGAACCGCGCAAGGGCGCGCGCGTAGGAGCGGGGCAGCCGCTCGCCCGCGACAGCCAGGAAGCCCTTGGGGCTGGTGTCCAGCAACACCGCCCGCGCGCCGCCCAGTTGCGCCAGGTCCGTCACCGCGTGCCCGGTGTGGAAGACGCCGCCGTGCGCGGTGATGTCCTGGGCCATCGCCTCCGCGATACGGGCGCTGCCACCGCGCGGCAGCGGCCACCCCGTCCCGTGCGCCAGGTGGCCGAGCAGCATGGCCACCGCGCCGGCCGCGAGACTCGGCAGCCTGCCGACCGCGTGCGCGGCGACGCCGGTGAGCAGGGCCGCCGCCTCCTCGCCCTGGAAGCGTGCCGCGCCGAGCCCGGTGCCGTGGAGGGCCACCCGGCCGGCCAGCAGCAGGGCGGCGGCGGGGTCCCGCGGCAGGCTGCGCTGCCCGCCGAGGATCAGCTCGACGACGGCTTCGCTGTGCTCCAGTAGCGGGCGCATCAGCCGCCGCCAGCGCGGGCCGTCGGGGCCCAGGTGCGCGCAGGTGTCCGCCAGCGAGCGGTACGCCAGGGCGGCCCGGCCCCCGTCCAGCGGGTGGGCGTAGCTGATCTCGGGGTGCAGCAGCTCGACCCCGCGGGCCGCCAGGTCGAACGCGCGGAAGAACGGGGAGGCGGCGGCCATGGGATGGACGGCGGAGCAGATGTCGTGCACCACGCCGCTGTCGAAGAGCGGCGCGGTCCGCAGCCCGCCGCCGATGGTCTCGGCCGCCTCGTGAAGCTCGACCTTCAGGCCGGCCCGGGCCAGGACCACACCGGCCGCCAGGCCGTTGGGGCCGGTGCCGACGATGGCCACGTCCGTGCTGCTCACCACTGCTCCTCGATCCTGATGGGCCGAAGCCGCACCGTCTGCTCGTTGAGGCCGCCCCATTGGGGCCAGCCGAGCGCGGACGCCAGCGGACCCGCCCCCGGCTCCCCGCGCACCCAGTCGGTCGCCGTGGCGACGGGGGCGGACCCGGCGTGCAGTTGGGAGCCCGCCAGCCGCCGGTACAGCTCGTCGCGCTCCATCAGGTCGTGGTGCACGCCGGTGGCGCGGACCCGGCCGCCTTCCAGCACCACGATCTTCTCGGCGTCGACCACCGTGGAGATGCGGTGGGCGATGGCGATGACCGCGCACTGCTGGGACACCCTGCGCAGCACGTCGCGGAAGTCCCGCTCCGAGTCGGAGTCCAGGTTGGAGGTGGCTTCGTCCAGCAGCATGACCGCGGGCTTCTGGAGCAACGTACGGGCGATGCACAGGCGTTGGCGCTGCCCGCCGGACAATCCGCTGCCCTGGTCGCCGAGTTCGGTGTCGAGTCCCTTCGGGAGACCGGCGACCACCGAGGTGAGGCCGGCCATCTCCACCGCCTCCCAGATGTCGTCCTCGGCGGCGTGCGGATGGGCGTAGGTCAGGTTCTCCCGGACCGTGCCGCGCAGGGTCGCGCTGTCCTGCTGGACGTAGCCGACCAGCCCGCGGACGGTGTCGAGCGGCAGCGTCTCGATGTTCTTCCCGCCGATCAGGATGACGCCGCCGTCCAGCGCGTAGAAGCGCTCGATGAGCTGGAACATGCTGGTCTTGCCCGCGCCCGAGGGCCCGACCACCGCCGTCAGCCCGCGCGCCGGCACGGTGAGCGAGATGCCGTGCAGGACCTGCGTCCGCTCTTCCTCCTCGCCCCGCCGGTAGCCGAACCGCACGTCGTGGAACTCGACCGCCGGCACGTGCAGGGCCAGCGGCCCGATGGGCGCGCCGCCGGACGCCTCCTCCGCCCCGTTGCCCTCCTGGGGCATGCGGGCCAGCTCGTCGACCCGCTGGATGGCGGCCCGGCCCTGGATGAACTGGCCTATCCCCATGAAGAACGTCACCAGCGGCGACACCAGCTGGAAGAGGTACATGATGAACGTGGTCAGGTCGGCCATCTTCATCTCGCCACGGGCCACCCACGCCATTCCGGCACCGACGACGACGGCCAGCGCGCCCTGCGTACCGACGTTCATGGACGGCGTGAACAGGGCGTTGTAGGCGTTGACCCGGATACCCGAACGCCGCGCCCGCTCGGCCAGCTTGCCGATGCGGGCGGTCTCCCGCGTCTCGGCGCGCGACGCCTTGACGGTGGGCAGCGCGGCGAGCACGCGCTGTACGGCGGTGCCGAACTGGCCGGTGTCGTCCCGGTTTTGGAGGGCCACCCTGCGCAGCTTGCGCGCGATGGAGAGGGAGATGAGGCTGGCGGCGCCGAGGCAGCCGATGGTGATGAGCATCAGCCGTACGTCGATGAGGAACATCAGCACCACACCGCCGATCACGGTGGCACCGCTGATGATCAGCTGGGCGAGGCTCTGCGAGAGGGCGATCTTCACCAGTGAGGTGTCGGTGACCGTGCGGGTGAGGATGTCGCCCTGGGGCCGCTTCCCGAATTCGGTGAGGTCGGCGCGGAGCAGCCGTCCGGTCAGCAGCTGGCGGACGTCGTAGACGATGTTCTCCCCGGCCCGCCCGATGACGTACGCCTGGAGCGAGGAGAAGACCGCGCCCACGCAGAAGAGGGTGACGAGTCGGACGATCGGGAAGGCGAGCGATTCGCCCTTGCCCGCCGCCTCGATCAGTTTTCCGATGGACCACGGTTGGGTGAGCGAGGCGCCCACGCCCAGCAGGCCCAGCAGCACGCCCGTGACGAGCAGTGTGGTGTGTTGTCTGACGACGCTTGAGACCGATCCGGCGCCGCGTCCGGTCCTGCTACTCAGGCTTGCGTGGCCGGCATGACTCGCCATGAGTGCTCCCCCCGTATTGACGACGGTTCACGGCGCGTGCGCGACCAGGAGAACAGCCCTGTCTTATAGGGACTGTCGTCGTCAAGATGTTCGAAGCTAACACGCCGTCCGGCGTCAAGTTATGGGTTAGTTGAGGCACCGGCATACGGCCCCGCAGATCACTGGCGGGCATCTGGGGCCGCGTCAGTTAACTCATCTCTTCTTTACTTGGCGCAGGTCCCGGGGGAGCCCGGGAGGGGCGGTCGAGGCGCCGCCGGGCGCCGAACGCCATGAACGTAGCGCCCACCGCATCGGCTGACAAGACCGTTCCGACAGGGTACGGAAAACCCGGACAGGAATTGCCGGCGGTCCCTCGCATTCCTCGGACCGCCGCAGTCAGAAACACGGCCCATATCCACGGACCGTATCCCCCGTGGTTTTACCGGAAAGGGGAATTCGCCGACGGCCGCCGGGTGTTGCCCTAGAAGCCGCGGGTCCGCTTGGCCGCCCTTCGGCCCGCGCCCGCCTCCGTGATGCCCGGCGCCCGCAGGAACAGCCGCGCGACCTCGCTTCCCAGGTTGACCCCGACGGCGATCGCCAGCGCCAGCGAGGCGGCCCGGATCAGCGACGAGATGCCCTCCTGCAGATTGCCCTGGGCGAAGTTGAGCAGCCCGAAGTACGTCGCGCTACCAGGGAGCAGCGGGCCGATCGCCGCGGTGACGTACGGCAGCGCCGAGGCGTAGCGGTACCGGGAGAGCAGCTGGCCGAAGAGGCCGACGAGCCCGGCGGCGATGGCCGTGGAGGGTACGGCGTTGAAGCCGGCGGTCACGTTCAGCGCCCCGTACACGACCCAGGCGACCCCGCCGTTTATCGTCGCGAACGCGACGGTGTGCCGCTCCTGTTGGAGCAGCACACAGAACGCCAGCGCCAGCAGCATGGACGCGACGATCTGCACCAGGGGATCGTTGAACATCCCCAACGCCTGCTCGGGGTTGAGCCGCTTGAGGCCGGGGTCGATCTGGAGCCCGATGTAGAGCACCGACAGCACGCCGACGACGATGCCGACGATCAGGTAGCCGACCTCCAACAGCCGGGCGGCGGCGGTGATGTAGTAACCCGTCAGCCCGTCCTGCACACCGGCGACCAGCGCCCGCCCCGGGATCAGCGCGAACAGCCCACCGGTGATCACCGCGGACGCCTGCACGTTGGAGTGCGCCAGGCCGAACGCGAGCCCTATCGCGGCCGGCGGCATGGCCGCGCACACGAACTGGTAGAACTCCGGCAGCCCGCGCCCGGACGCCAGCCACGCCAGCCGGTCGCCGAGCATCGAGCCCACCGCCGCCGCCGCGAACACCAGCGCCCCGCCGCCGACCAGCATGCTCGCCGCGCCGGAAAGCAGCCCGGAGGCCAGCGTCAACGCCCAGCTCGGGTACGGGTGGCGGTTCCGCCGGATCTCGGCCAGACCGCGGTACGCCTCCTCCAGGGTGATGCCCTCGGAGGTGATGTCGTCGACCAGCCGGAACACCGCGGACAGCCGGTTGTAGTCGACCCCGCGCCGCCGCACCGTCCGGCTGGCGGTGACCGGGTCGTCGACCAGCGACGGCTGGTACGAGATCGACAACAGCGTGAACGTGACCGTCGGCTCGACCCGTTCCAGGCCGTACGCGTGCGCCACGCCGAACATCGCCGCCTCGACGTCCTCCGCGCCCTCGCCGCCCGCCAGCAGGATCTCGCCGATACGCAGCGTCAGGTCGAGCACGCGGGGAACGGCGGGGCCGCCGGTCTCGTCTTCGGCGCGCTCCACCCGCTCGGGCACCGGCCGCTCGTGGATCGGCATCCGGAGCATCGTGCGCATCCGGTCCTGCCACGGAGCCTCCTTGGTGAGGCTGAGGACCGGGATGCCGTGCGGCGGGGTGAACGCCAGACCGCCGGCCACGGTGCCCGGCAGCGGCGTCTGCCCGGTGGTGCTCCCGGGCGGCGCGAACGCCGACCCCTCCTGCTCGGCCGGCACCTCCGGGCGCAGGCCCTGGGGCAGCGCGAACTCGGAGGTGGGGTGCTCCTCTTCGGGCGGCGGCGGCAGCGGCACGCCCAGCGGTGGCGTGAAGGCGCTGTGCGCCTCGTCCGACTGCGGTTTGCGCTCCTCGGGAAGACCGGACGGCGCCGAGGTCCCAGGGTCACCGGTACCGCCGCCCCTGCCCGCGCCGGTGCTGTTGCCGCTGCTGCCGCGCTGCCCGCGCGGTGGGTCCGACACCACGTCTCTCCGCTCCTCTTACGCCTCCTGCCGACCGGTCATGCACACGATGCCGTATGCCGGGGCGTGGCGCTTGCCCGGGTACCACCTTTCCGGACCGCGTGGAGTCGGACGCGGTGGCGCGGGAGCGGGGTGCGGTGTCCGGGCCGGGGCGTCAGCGCTTGGCGTGCCGCCCGCGGCGGCCGTCGCCCGGGGCGCCCAGGGGCCGGTCCGGGCCCCCCGCCGGGTGGACGGCCGCGCCCGCCGGCTCCTTCGCCGCCTTGCCGCGCGCCCGGAGGTACTCGATGACGATCGGGACCACGGAGACCAGCACGATCCCCACGAGGATCAGCTCGATGTGCGTGTGCACGAACGCGACGTTGCCCAGCGAGGCGCCCAGCAGCGTCACCCCGGCGCCCCACAGCGCACCGCCGATGAGGTTGAAGGTGAGGAAGGAGCGGTAGTTCATCCGGCTCACACCGGCGATGATCGGCGTGAACGTCCGCACGATCGGCACGAAGCGGGCCAGGATCAGCGACTTCGGGCCGTGCTTCTCGAAGAAGAGGTGCGCCTTCTCGACGTTCTCCTGCTTGAAGAGCCGCGAGTCGGGCCGCTTGAAGAGCGACGGGCCGACCTTGCGCCCGAAGAGGTAGCCGGCCTGGTCGCCCAGGACGGCGGCCAGCACCACCAGCAGGCACACCGCCCACAGCGGGGTGTTGAGCTTGTTCGTCGTCACCAGCAGCCCGGTCGTGAACAGCAGCGAGTCACCCGGCAGGAAGAAACCGATCAGCAGGCCGGACTCGGCGAAGACGATGAACAGGAGGCCGACCAGACCGAAGGTCTGGAGGAGATAGTCCGGGTCCAGCCACTGGGGGCCGAGCGCGAGGGTATTCACGGGGTGAGGGCTCCTGGGTCGAGGGCGCCGGGTCGCGCGATGCGACGAGCCAAAGCGGGGGTGCAGGCGCAGTGTGCGGCCCAAAGCTATCAACGGACTATGTCGCCTCGTGGTTCCAGCCGGAGGACCGGGGGCCTCCGGAACCCGGCCCTCCGGCGCCCCGGGCCCCGCGGATCCGCCCCTGCCACCCGACCGCGCCCCGGCCGCTGGCCGCCCCCGCCGTACCGGGTGATGCTGGCCGCAAGGAGGTGCGGATCATGGGCATCGAGGAGTACGGCGGGGGACAGCAGGCAGCGGACGTCCTGGTGGTCACCACGAACGACGTCCCCGGATTCCACGTGACGCGGGTGATCGGCGAGGTCTTCGGCCTGACCGTCCGCTCACGGCATCTCGGCAGCCAGATCGGCGCCGGCCTGAAGTCGATGATCGGCGGCGAGCTGCGCGGCCTGACCAAGACCCTCGTCGAGACCCGCAACCAGGCCATGGAGCGGCTGGTGGAGCAGGCCCGCTCCCGGGGTGCGAACGCGGTGCTCATGTTCCGCTTCGACGTCACCGAGGCCGCCGACGTCGGCACCGAGGTGTGCGCTTACGGCACGGCCGTGGTCCTGTCCCCCGCGAGCTGATCGGCCCCCGCAGCCGTGCGGGCCGGAGAGCAGCGCGCTCCGGCCCCCCCACGTCCGCCGAGGGACGCCACCGCACTCACCGGGACGCCCCCGCACTCACCTCACAGATACCGGACCGCGTCTCACAGGTGCCGGACCGCGTTCGCCAGCATCGCGTCGCGCATGTAGACCGCCAGACCGGGCCGGATCGCCTCGTACGTGGCGGTGAACCGCTCGTCCGCGACGTACATCTCCCCGAGCCCGGTGTGGATCTCGTAGGTGCAGTCGTAATAGGCGCCCCCGATGAACCGGCGGTGCTCCTCCGCGACGTCCATCGCCGCCTCGGAGTCCGCCGGCACGCCCTGCGCCAGCAGGTCGGCCATCCTGCGGTGGATGGCGTCGAACTCCGCGCCCAGCCGCTTCCAGTCCTCCTTGGTGTACGCGGCCGTCCGCCGCTGCGACTCCTTGTAGGCGTCGGTGCCGCCCCAGCGCCGCTCCGCCTCGGCGGCGTACCGGTCGGGGTCGAAGTCCCCGAAGACCTCGAACTTCTCCTCCGGGGTGAGCCGTACGTTCATTCTGCGTGCCTCCATCGCGTTTTCGACGGCGGCGGCCATCTCCTGGAGCCTGCCGATCCGCGCGGTCAGCAGGTCGTGCTGGCGCCGCAAGTGCGCTTGCGGGTCCGCGTCCGGGTCGTCCAGGAGGGCCGCCACCTCGTCGAGCGGAAAGCCGAGCTCGCGGTAGAACAGGATCTGCTGGAGCCGGTCCAGGTCGTGATCGCCGTACCGGCGGTGACCTGCGTGGCTGCGCTCGCTGGGCACCAACAGCCCGATCTCGTCGTAGTGGTGCAGGGTGCGCACCGTGATCCCGGCGAAACCGGCGACCTGCCCTACCGAATAGCTCACTTCCGCTCCCTCGTCGGTCATCGGTACGCGCTTCACGATGGGTCCTCACGCCGCGTGAGGTGCAAGCCCGGCCGTACGGATACGGATACGGATACGGGCGGGCGGCCGCGGTGGTCCGGATTCTGAACGGCCGGCGAGCCACCGGCCGCCCGGTGGCATCCTTCCGGCCATGCTCGGAATAACGGATCTGTCCACGTATCTGGCGGGCCTGGCACTGATCATTCTGCTGCCGGGCCCGAATTCGCTCTATGTCGTCTCGGTGGCCGCCCGGCGCGGCCGGCGGGTGGCGTACCGCGCCGCGGCGGGCGTGCTGTGCGGCGACACGGTGCTGATGACGCTGTCGGCGGGCGGGGTGGCCTCGCTGCTGAAGACCAGCCCGCTGCTCTTCGGCATCGTGAAGTTCGCCGGCGCGGGCTACCTCACGTGGCTGGCCGTCGGGATGCTGCGCGGCGCCTGGTCCCTGTGGCGCGGCGGCCGGGACCGCAGGTCCGTACGGGACGCCGGCGCCGCGGGGGACGCGGCGCCCCAGGGGGCGGCCGTGGCGGCCCGGGACGGCGCGGCCGTACCCGGCGGCGCCCCGGCGCCCCCCGCCCCCTCTGCGGCCCCCAAGGAGTCCGCCGAACGGCCGTTCCGCCGGGCACTGGTGGTGAGCCTGCTCAACCCGAAGGCGATCTTGTTCTTCATCTCCTTCTTCGTGCAGTTCGTGGACCCGTCCTATGCGCACCCGGTGCTGTCGTTCCTGGCCCTCGGTGCCTGGGCGCAGCTGTTCAGCCTCAGCTACCTCTCGGTCCTGATCTTCAGCGGGACGTTCCTGGCGGTGACCTTCCGGCGCCGCAAGCGGCTGACGGCCGGGCTGTCCGCGGGCGCCGGCGCCGCCTTCCTCGGTTTCGCGGCGAAGCTGTCGCTGGCCAGCGCGAGCTGAGCCGCCGCCCGGCCGCGCCGCCGTACGGGTCCGCGTGGCCGGGCCGGGCCGCGCCACCGTGGCCCGGCCAGGCGGCCCGGCCACGCGGACACCGGCGCTTCCACTGGCCGAACACTGGAGGCCACGCACCCCTTATGCCCCTATTGTCGGGTTCCAGGAGGTGCCTCCATGCCCACGCACGACGTGAACGTCGCGGTCATCTACTACTCCTCGACCGGCACCATCGCCGAGCTGGCCCGCCTGATCGCGGACGCCGCCGAGCACGCCGGCGCCGACGTGCGCCTGCGCCGGGCCGCCGAACTCGCCCCCCAGGCCGCCATCGACGCCAACCCGGCCTGGGCCGCGAACGTCACCGCCACCGCCGACATCCTGGAGGCGAGCCACGAGGACATGATCTGGGCGGACGCGGTGATCTTCGGGACGCCCACCCGCTTCGGCAACGTCACGTCCCAGCTCAAGCAGTTCCTCGACACCCTCGGCGGCCTCTGGCAGCAGGGCAGGCTGGCCGACAAGGTCTACAGCGGCTTCACCGGCTCCGCCACCGCGCACGGCGGCCAGGAGTCCACCCTCCTCGCGCTCTACCACTCCGTCCACCACTTCGGCGGCATCCTCATCGCCCCCGGCTACACGGACCCGGCGAAGTTCACCGACGGCAACCCCTACGGCACCTCGCACGTCGGCGGCCCCGATACCCCGGTCGACGCGAACGCCCGCACCGCCGCCCGGATCCAGGCGGAACGTGTCGTGAAATTCACCAAAGCCATCAAAGCCGGCCTTTCCGCTGCGAGTTGACGGGTATCCCCCTCAGATGACTCTCCACAAAGGCGCATCCGACCGCGACCGCTCGCGCCCGGCGCGCCCGGTCAACCCCTTCTACGGCGAGGCCGACCCGGTCGCCGGCATGGAAACCTCTCCCCCGCGGCACACCCTGCCCGAGGGCCCCGTCTCCCCGCACACCGCCTACCAGTTCGTGCACGACGAGCTGATGCTGGACGGCAACTCCCGGCTGAATCTGGCCACCTTCGTCACCACGTGGATGGAACCGCAGGCCGGCGTCCTGATGTCGGAGTGCCAGGACAAGAACATGATCGACAAGGACGAGTACCCGCGCACCGCCGAACTGGAGCGGCGCTGCGTGGCGATGCTCGCCGACCTCTGGCACGCACCCGACCCGTCCGCCACCATCGGCTGCTCGACCACCGGCTCCAGCGAAGCCTGCATGCTCGCCGGGATGGCCCTCAAACGGCGCTGGTCCCGGCGCAACGCGGACCGCTATCCCGCCACCGCCCGCCCCAACCTCGTCATGGGCGCCAACGTCCAGGTCTGCTGGGAGAAGTTCTGCACCTTCTGGGAGGTCGAGGCCCGCCAGGTCCCCATGGAGGGCGACCGCTTCCACCTCGACGCGGCCTCCGCGGCCGCGCTCTGCGACGAGAACACCATCGGCGTGGTGGCCGTCCTCGGCTCGACCTTCGACGGGTCGTACGAGCCGGTGGCGGAGATCTGCGCAGCCCTCGACGCCCTCCAGGAACGCACCGGCCTGGACGTCCCGGTCCATGTCGACGGCGCGTCCGGCGCCATGATCGCCCCGTTCCTCGACCCCGACCTGGTCTGGGACTTCCGGCTCCCCCGGGTCGCCTCCATCAACACCTCCGGCCACAAGTACGGCCTGGTCTACCCGGGTGTCGGCTGGGCACTGTGGCGCGACGAGGAGGCGCTCCCCGAGGAACTGGTCTTCCGCGTCAACTACCTGGGCGGCGACATGCCGACCTTCGCCCTGAACTTCTCCCGGCCCGGCGCCCAGGTGGCCGCCCAGTACTACACCTTCCTGCGGCTGGGCAGGGAGGGCTACCGCGCCGTACAGCAGGCCACCCGCGACGTGGCCCGCTCACTGGCCGAACGGATCGCCGCGCTCGGCGACTTCCGGCTGCTCACCCGGGGCGACCAGCTGCCGGTCTTCGCCTTCACGACCGCGGACGGCGTCACCGCCTTCGACGTCTTCGACGTGTCCCGCCGGATGAAGGAGCGCGGCTGGCTGCTCCCCGCCTACACCTTCCCGCCACACCGCGAGGACCTCTCCGTCCTCCGCATCGTCTGCCGCAACGGCTTCTCCCAGGACCTCGCCGACCTCTTCCTCACGGACCTGGAGAGCCTGCTGCCCGAACTCCGCAGCCAGCCCCGCCCGTTGAACCGCCCGGAGAACGTCGCCACCGCGTTCCACCACTAGCGTCTGTCCGATGGGTCAGGGTGAGCCCGGCCCCGGCCCCGACCCCGGACCGTCGGCGTCGTCGTCCTCGTCGCCCGCGGCGTCCCCGGTCGTCGCGTACGGGTTCTCCTGCCCCTCCGCGAGCACCCCCCTGAAGGGCTCCCCCTCGCCCGCGAAGACATAGGCGCCGCCCTCGATCCGCGCGATCAGCTCCCGGGTCCACTCCGCACCGCCGTCCGCCGAGTGCACCCACATGTTCATGATCTCGCCGATGTGGCCGAGCTGTCCGGTCCCGCCCTCGGGCGTGTAGTACGAGGTGACCGTGGACCGCCACTCGGTGAGCGCCCGCACCCGCTCCCCGAGCAGCGCCACCGCCTCCTCCCGCGGCAGGTCCACCATGAAGCCCAGACCGGCGCTCAGCACGTCGGTCTTCGGATCCCGCTGCGCCAGCGCCGCCCGCAGCAGCGTGAAGTACTCCGCCTCGCCCGCCGCGGTCAGCTCGTACTCGGTACGCGGCGGGCCGCCGGCGGTGCTGGGCGCGATGTCGTGGGCGTGCAGCAGCCCCTGCTTCGCCATCTGCTTCAGCGCGTGGTAGATCGACCCCGGCTTGGCGTTGGACCACTCCTGAGCGCCCCAGTACTCCAGGTCGTTGCGCACCTGATAGCCGTGCGCCCGGCCGTGCTGCCGCACGGCCCCCAGCACCAGCAGCCGGATCGCCGACATCGTCTCCTCAATCCCTCGCGCGCGTCCCTGCCGTCAGCCTAGGCCGCCGCGCACCGGGATCGGAGGTCACCCCTCTCGGGCCGCCCGCTCCTCGGCCACCAGCTCGAACGCGGTCCTGCCGTCCAGGGACTCCCGGATGATGTCGGCATGGCCCGCGTGCCGCGCGGTCTCCTCGATCAGGTGCAGCACCAGCCAGCGCATCGAGTGCCGTCCCCCGTCCGGGAACCAGGGCGCCTTCGGCAGCGGGAAGGTGTCGTCCAGGCTCGGCACGGAGCGGATGAACTTCTCCGTCTTCTCCGCGACCTCGTCCCAGAACGCCAGCGTCCCGGCCACCGTCTGGCCGTCCTCCAACTGGAAGGACAGATGCCAGTTGTCCCGGTCCCGCGCAATGGAGTGCTCCCGCTGCTGCGCGGTCTCCAGCCAGCGCAGCTCGACCTCCGCGGCATGCTTGACCAGCCCGGCCGGCGACAGCTCGCTGGCGCTCGGCCGCCGCTGCGCCTGCTCGTCGGTCAGTCCGAGGACCGCCCGCCGCAGCCCGCCGCGCTGCGCCTCCAGGAAGGCCAGCAGCGCACCGCGCTCGTCACCGTGGGCCTCGGCAGGGACAAGAGTGGGCATGACAGCCGCCTTTCACGACAGGTACCGGCGGCCGGCGGGAGCCGGCCGGCCGTCTTCCGACACCCCGTACGCTACGGGCCCTTGCGGTCAGCCCGTGTCCTCAACTGGCCACGCGGCATACCGGATTGCGGCCCGGCGGCCTCAGATCGGAAAGTGGGACCGCCCGTGCTGGATGGACACCCACTTCTGCGTCGTGAACGCCTCGATCGTGGACTCCCCGTTCAGCCGCCCGACCCCGGAGAACTTCTCCCCGCCGAACGCCACCTGCGGCTCGTCGTTGACCGTCCCGTCGTTGACGTGGACCATCCCGGTCTCGATCCGCTGGGCGATCCGCACCCCGCGCTCCACGTTGGCGGTGTGCACCGCCCCGCTGAGCCCGTAGGGCGAGTCGTTGGCGATCCGCACCGCCTCGTCCTCCCCTTCGAACGGCACCAGCAGGACGACCGGCCCGAAGATCTCCTGGCCGTGCAACCCGGAGTCCGCGGGCAGCCCGGCCAGCACGCTCGGCTCGACGAGGTTGCCGTCCGTACGGCCGCGCAGCAGCGCCGTGGCCCCCTCGGCGACCGCCCGGTCCACCAGCGAGGTCAGCGCCTCCGCCTGGAACCCGTTGATCAGCGGGCCTATCTGGGTCTGCGGATCGCGGGGATCGCCGGTCCGCAGCGCCGCCACCCTGGCGACGAACTTCTCGGTGAACTCCGCCTCCACGGCGCGGTCCACCAGCACCCTGTTGGCCGCCATGCAGACCTGCCCCTGGTAGACGAACCGGCTGAAGACGGCGGCGTCCACGGCGTAGTCGATGTCGGCGTCGTCCATGACGATCAGCGCGCTGTTGCCGCTGAGTTCAAGGATCACCCGCTTGAAGTGCCCGGCGCTGACCGCCGCCACATGCCGGCCGACCTTGTCCGACCCGGCGAACGAGATCACCCGGGGCACCGGGTGCTCGATCAGCGCGTCACCGATCTCCGCGATGTCCGTGATCAGTACGTTGAGCAGCCCGTCCGGCAGCCCGGCGTCCTGGAAGAGCTTGGCGATCAGCCCGCCACCGGTGATCGGGGTGTTCTGGTTGGGCTTGATCACCACGGCGTTGCCGAGCGCCAGCGCCGGGGCCACCGACTTCATGGAGATCAGGAACGGGAAGTTGAACGGGCTGATCACGCCGATCACCCCGACCGGCAGGCCGTAGACGCGGTTCTCCTTGCCGTCCACCGGCGAGGGCAGTATCCGTCCCTGGGGCCGCAGCGCGAGTTGTATCGCCTCGCGCACGAACTCCTTGGCGAGCCGGACCTCATAGGCGGCCTTGCTGCGGGTGCCGCCCAGTTCGAGGACGAGCGCCTCGATGATCTCCTCTTCGCGCTCCTCGATCAGCCGCAGCAGCCGCTCGGTGACGTCTCGCCGCTCGTAGGGATTCGACCGGGCCCAGGCGCGCTGCGCCCGTTCGGCGGCGCGGTACGCCTCGTCGACCTGGTCCACTCCGGCGACCGTGATCGACGCCAGCTTCTCCTGGTCGTAGGGGTTGAAATCGATGATGTCCCACGAGCCGCTGCCGGCCCGCCATTCACCGTCGATGAACTGGTAGGCCAGGTCTGCGAAGAAGGACATGGCATCCCTACTCTGTGCGGCTCTGCTCTGCGGGGGGCTGATCCGGCGTCATCCTACTGCCGCGTCAAGTGAGTTGGAGTAGACCACGCAGGAGATCCCTGGTCTGGGAGGGATCCGGACTGTCCTCCTGGAGCCGCGCCATCGCCCGCTCGTACTGGGCGACCTCCTCCGCCTTGTCCAAGTAGAGGGCACTGGTGAGCTGTTCGAGGTAGATCACGTCGGACAGATCGGACTCCGGGAACCGCAGCATGGTGAACGCACCGCTCTCGCCGGCGTGCCCACCGAAGTTGAACGGCATGACCTGCAACCGCACGTTGGGCCGCTCGGAGATGTCGATCAGATGCTTCAACTGGCCCCGCATCACCGCCCGTCCGCCGTACGGACGTCTCAGCGCGGCCTCGTCCAGCACGCAGTGCAGCTGCGGCGCCCGCTCGGATATCAGCAGCTTCTGCCGCTCCTGGCGCAGCGCCACCCGGCGCTGGATGTCGGCCGCCGGCGCACCCGGCATGCCCCGCGAGACGACCGAGTGCGCGTACTCCTCGGTCTGCAACAGCCCGTGGACGAACTGGACTTCGTAGACGCGGATCAGCGAGGCCGCCCCTTCCAGCCCCACGTACGTCTGGAACCACCCGGGCAGCACGTCGCCGTAACTGTGCCACCAGCCCGCGACGTTGGCCTCGCGGGCCAGGGCGAGCAGCGCCTCGCGCTCCTGCTCGTCGCCCACGCCGTACAGCGTGAGGAGATCGGCGACATCGCGTGCTTTGAAGCTCACTCTGCCCAACTCCATGCGGCTGATCTTCGACTCGGACGCACGGATCGAGTAGCCGGCCGCTTCGCGGGTTATCCCGCGCGATTCACGCAGCCGACGGAGCTGCGACCCGAGCAGGATCCGCCGCACCACCGACCCGCTCGACTCACTTGCGGACACCTCTCTGACCCTCCTGTGACCCCACCCCGTCCAACAGTGGGCCGCAGTCTGCCATGTTCAGGCTTCGTTGAGTGCTCATCCGGTTACTGATATGTGCGGCCCCCGCAAGCCCTCCACAAGAAATCACGGGAAGAATACGGCGCTTATGCGGCTAGCCCTACGCAATCACGTCAGCTGCACGTGCATCTGCCCTTGCATCTGTCCTACGCATTGGGAACCATGGGCGTCGCACGCATGCACGCTCGTGAAAGATCCGCCAGATCCGGCTGACCGGCCAGGGTCATGACGTCCGCGAACGCCAGGAGTGCCTCGCATGGGGACCAAGGTTATGACCATGCTCGATTTCGAGCCGTTATGGCAGGGCTTTCCTCCCGTCGACCCCTTGGCCGTCTCCGGATCCGCGTCCTGCTCGCTCCCGCCGCGCTACGAGTCGGTCGGCGGGGCACGGAAGTTCACCCGCGAAACGCTCTGCGGCTGGGACCTGGAGGACCTCTTCGACGGGGTGGCCCTGGTGGTTTCCGAGCTCGTCACCAACGCCCTGCGCCACGCGGTGCTCGCCGCCCCCGGCCGGACTCCCGAATTCGGCTCGGAATACGCGGAATACACCGAGTACACAGACACGGTGCCGCCCGCCCGGCTCCACCTGATGCGCTGGTCCTCCCGGCTCGTCTGCGCCGTACGGGACCCCAGCGACGCGTCTCCCGAGGCCGGCGAGGCGGACTCCGCCGCCGAGTCGGGGCGCGGGCTCTACCTGGTCGACTCCTTCAGCGACAGCTGGGGCTGGCACCGGCTGTCTGGGGCCCAGCACGGAAAGGTCGTGTGGGCCCTCTTCCGGCTGCCGTGAGAACCGGCCGCCGCGGGCCTGCCGCCACAGCGCCCGCGGCCCGCGCACACGACGAACGGGCGCCCGTATGCCACGGGCGCCCGTTCGCCTGTCCGCACCGCGCCGCCCGGCCACGCGCGGCCGGGCCGGTCGCGTACGCGGTGTCCGTCGCGTACGACGTGTCAGTCGCGTACCAGGTGGTCGAACTCCCCGTCCTTGACGCCGAGCAGCATCGCCTCGACCTCGGCCAGCGTGTAGACCAGCGCCGGGCCGTCCGGGAAGCGGGAGTTGCGGACCGCGATGTCACCGCCGGGCAGCTTCGCGAACTCCACGCAGGACCCCTGGGAGTTGCTGTGCCGGCTCTTCTGCCATGACACATCACGGAGATCCGTTGCGGCCATGCCGTTGTATGCGTGGGGCACAGGGCTCTCCCGGTGGTGAACGCGGTGATAAACGGTGTCAACTGCCCCGGATCATAGCTGCGTTCACATGCGGATGCATGCGCAGATGCACGTGCACGACAGCCGGTGCCGAGACCGTCACCGCCCGTGGAGCGGTCACCGTCCGTGGCGCGCTCACCGCCCCTGGAGCACCTTCCCCAAACCCTCCGTCACAATCGACCGCCATCCGCCGCCCATGACCCTGTGCGCCTGCACCTGGAACGGATCGTCCGGGTCGAAGCCCTCATGGACGAGGAAGAGACGCGTACCGCGCCCTTCGGGTTCCAGGGTCCAGGTGATCGTCCAGTCGGCGAGGTTGCCCTGCCCCTCGTCCGCGTCCCGCCAGCGCAGCCGCAACATCCGCTCGGGCTCGAACGCCTCGACCTCGGCGACGACGGTGCCGGAGAAGTTGCTGTTCGGCCGGGGCGGCGTCCGCATCTCGTAGCAATGGCCGACCTCCAGCCGGAAGTCACCGGGCATCAGCCACTGGGCGATCAGCTCCGGCTCGGTCAGCGCCCGCCAGACCTTGACCGGAGGATGCGCGAGGAAGTGCGCGACACGGATCGTGGTCGGGTCTATGCAGGAGATTCCCTACGCGTCAAACGTAGGGAATCTCCTACGTATCCTCCTGTGCATCACCGCGAGGCGTACGGCAGCAACGCCATCTCCCGGGCGTTCTTGATCGCGCGGGCCAGCTGCCGCTGCTGCCGGGCGGTGACCCGGGTGACCCGACGGCTCCGGATCTTGCCGCGGTCCGAGAGGAACTTCCGCAGCAGGTCGGTGTCCTTGTAGTCGATGTACGTGATCCCGGCCGCGTCCAGCGGGTTGGGACGGGGCGCGGGCTTACGGCGCGGGTCGGGCCTACGGGGCATGGTCACGGCTTTCTCGTGCGTGCGGATGCGGCCGGTTCCCCAGCGGAGAACGGCCGGTTCGGCGAGGGGCGGACCACGGGCTCACGGAACGGGAGCCCGCGGAACGCCGCCTCACGGGACGGGGACCCACAGGACGGGCCCCACAGAACGGCGCCTCGCGGAAGGGGAGTTCACGGAACGACGCCGAACGGAACGACGCCGAACGAACGGCGCCTCACGACACCGGGTCGAGGAGCGCGTCGAAGGCGGGCGGAAGGCTCTTCCAGGCCGGCGGCCCGCCCGCGTACTCGGCGTCGGTGAGCAGACAGGACTCCAGCAGGGACCGGAGCCCCTCGCGGTCCAGGCCGGGCGAGGTGAAGACCAGGTGCTGGGCCCGGTCGCCGTGCTCCGGATGCCAGTCCAGCGCGGCGGCGGCCCGGCGCATCGGCGGCACCATCTCCCAGGCGGCGTCCGGCAGCGAGGCCAGCCACGGCCCGGCGCTCTCCACGCACAGCGCACCGCCCGCCGCGTCCCAGGACAGCAGCGCGTCCGGCCGGTCGGCCAGCCAGAACCGGCCCCGGCTGCGCGCCGCCGCACAGGTCAGGTCCTCCAGGGCCGCGTAGAGCCGCTCGGGGTGGAAGGGCCGGGTGCGCCGCCAGACGAGCGTGCCGACCCCGGCCGCATCGGCCTCCTGCGGCAGCAGCGCACACGCCGGATGCTGCCGGGCGGCAGCCGCCTCCACGTCGAATCCGGCCAGCGCCGCGGCGGCCAACTCGACGGACGCCACGTCCACTTGGCGCGCTGTCGGGTGCAGCTGCGCCAGCAGCGCGAGATCGGCCTCGTCCGCGGCCTCCTCCCCCGCGGCCAGCGCCAGCACCGGCGCGTACTCCAGCTGCCGCGCCCAGGTGTCGGCGACCGTGCGCTGGTCGGAGGCCGCGGCCGCTAGCCCCGCCTCCGACAGATCGTCGCCGCAGGCGAGATACGGCAGCAGCAGCGCCGGATCGACGGCGGTGATCACCCCGGTCAGCGCCAGGTTCTCGCTGACGCACGCGGTGATCACCTCGGCCATCGCCTTCGGCTCGACCGAGTCCCACAGCTCCACGACCGCCAGCCGGCAGGTCCGGCCGGCGGCCAGCCGCTCCAGCTCGGGCACCAGGTCCTCGCGCAGCGCACAGCAGGCGCAGTCGTTGACCAGCGGCGCCTCACCGGTGTCCAGCGTGCCGCCGGCGTCGCGGACGGTGCGCCGCACGGTGCCGTCGGCGGCCGAGGCCAGGTCGTGGTGGAGGGCGACGCTGCCGGGCACGGTGCGCAGCAGCCGCTCGACCGCGGCCCGCCGGGCATCCGCGTGCAGCCCGCCCACCAACGCGACGCTCAGCCGCTCCATCAGCGGGCCCCGCGCTTGCCGTACCGGCGCTCGAACCGCTCGACCCGGCCGGCGGTGTCCAGCACCCGGGCGGCGCCTGTGTAGAAGGGGTGGCTCGCCGAGGAGATCTCGACGTCGATGACGGGATAGGTGTGGCCGTCCTCCCACTCGATGGTCTTGTCGCTCGTCGCCGTCGAGCGGGTCAGGAAGGCGAAGTCCCCGGCCCGGTCGCGGAAGACGACGGGCCCGTAGGCGGGGTGGATTCCGTTCTTCATCGGACCTCAGCGCTCCTCTCGGAAGGTGACGTGCCGCCCGACGACCGGGTCGTACTTGCGCAGTTCCAGGCGGTCGGGGTCGTTGCGGCGGTTCTTGCGGGTGACGTATGTGAACCCGGTGCCGGCGGTGGACCGGAGCTTGACGACCGGGCGTGTTTCGTTGCGGGCCATGCCAGGTAGTATACGCAAATGGTTTCCATTTTCAATAAGCCCCCGGAGGGCCCGACCACCGAAAGGACCGCTCCATGTCCGCCCACTGCCAGCTGACCGGCCGCAAGCCGGGCTTCGGCAAGACCGTCTCCCACTCGCACCGCCGCACCCCGCGCCGCTTCGACCCCAACATCCAGCGCAAGCGCTACTGGCTGGAGAGCGAGGGCCGGCACATCCGCCTGACGCTCAGCACCAAGGCCGTCAAAACCATCGACGCGATCGGCATCGAAGCGGCCGTCGCCCGTATCCGCGCCCGGGGGGAGAAGGTCTGATGGCCAAGAAGAGCAAGATCGCCAAGAACGAGCAGCGCCGCGCGACCGTCGCCCGCTACGCGGCCCGCCGGGCCGTCCTCAAGGCCGTCATCCGCAGCCCGCACACCCCTGAGGAGGAGCGCACGGCCGCGCAGCGCGAGCTCTCCCGCCAGCCCCGGGACGCCAGCGCCACCCGCGTCCGTAACCGCGACGGCGTCGACGGCCGCCCGCGCGGCTACTTCCGCGCCTTCGGCCTCTCCCGCGTCCGGCTGCGCGAACAGGCCCACCAGGGCCATCTCCCGGGCGTACGCAAGTCCAGCTGGTAGCCCACCGCCCGGCCGCCGTCCCCCGGAACGCCCCCTGGGGGTCGGCAGCCGGGCCGTTCGGGTAATACTGGACAGACTCCGCAGGCACCCCCGACGAAAGCGAGAGCGTCCATGTTCCGCAACGCCCTGGAGCCCTGGCACCTGATCCTGGTCGTCGCCGTGCTCGTGCTGCTCTTCGGTTCCAAGAAGCTCCCCGACATGGCGCGCGGCCTCGGCCGCTCGATGCGCATCCTCAAGTCGGAGGCCAAGGCCCTCAAGGACGAGCGCCCGGCCGACGCCCCCCGCCCGGACCAGGCGCCCCACGCGGAGCAGGCCCCCCGCCCGGAGCAGGCCCCCGGCCACTGACCCGGCCGGCGGCCACCGCACTCAGCTGTCGCCGCCCTCCTCGATCAACCGCCGCACCTCGCGGTCGATCAGCCCCAGCCGGGCCTCCGCGACCAGCGGCACCGCCCGGCGCTGCCGTCGCGCCTCGGCGAGATCGATGTCCACGGTGACCAGCGCGGGCTCCCACTTGGGCGCCTGCGCCACCACCGCGCCCCGCGGGTCCACCACCCGCGAGCCGCCCCAGAACGTCGCCCCGTGCTCGTTGCCGACCCGGTTGACGAACACCACCCAGCACTGCAGCATCTTCGCCGTATAGGCCAGCAGCGTGTCCCAGTACAGCCCGGTGTCCATCGCCTCCGGATCCAGGCTCGCCGCACTGTTGGTCGGCACGAACAGCACCTCGGCCCCGTCCTGCACCGCCAGCCACGGCAGTACGGGCTGCCAGGCGTCGTTGCACACCAGCGTCGCGCCCCGCCCGCCGGTCTTCGACTTCGTCAGCTCGTACGCGCGCAGCGACTGCCCCGGGCTGACGTGCTTGCGCTCTTCCCAGGCCAGGTAGTTGGGGAGATAGAGCTTGCGGTGCGCATGCACCAGCGCCCCGTCCGCATAGTGCGCGGAAGTGTTGTACGCGCGCAGGCTGGTGTGCTCGTGGAAGCCGACCAGCACGTCCGGCCCCAGAGTGCTCAGCTCCAGCAGCCGCGAATCGCTCGCCTCGATGGACTTGTCCCGCTTGAGCGCCCCCAAGTGGTAGCCGTGCAGGCTGAGTTCGGGGAACACCACGAGATCGGCCCCCTGGGCCGCCGCCTGCTCGATCTGCTCCCGTGCGATCCGGAGGTTCTCCGGCACATCTCCCAGCACGCAGTCCGTCTGCGCCAGCGCGATGAGCATGCCCACTCCCCCTCGATTAATTACCTTTAATAGCCTTTATAACCTTTCTCCAATTTTGCCAGAAAAAACCCGCCGACCGCTCCGAACGCACCCCCGCGGCCGCCGGCACGACCGGCGGCCGGCTCCCCGCACAGAGGGAGCCGGCCGCCCGGGAACGCCCTGGCCGCCTCGGCCGGGGCCGAAACCCGTCAGCGGTTGCCCACGCCCGAGAAGATCGGGATGTCGTCCCCGATGCGCGACGGCGTCTCGTCGCCGTCGGCCTGCGCCGGGTTCCCGGTGCACTGCCGGTTCCGCAGCGAGAACAGCTCGTCCACGCCCTGGACCGTGCTGGGAGCCGTTGCCGTCAACGGTGCGGGGCCGTCCTGATCCCCGATCGCCATGGCGCGGGAAGCAGCCGCGCCCGAGCCCCCCGCAAACGACACCACAATTCCCGCGGCGCCATCATCTTCATCATCGCGCAAAACCTTCAGGAGAAGGAACTCCCGAAACGGGCCCCTACGCCACGCCATAACCACGACTCACACCGGCACCCGAGAAACCCGCACAACGACGACGATTCCCCGGCCCCTTTCTCACTTCCAGCCACCATGCCAATACCCCGGCACCCCCACCAATCCCACGAAGGCATTTGCATGCGCCCCACCACACACCGACCTCAACGATTCGACACGCCACCCCGAGGTCACGACCGAATAACAATTCCGTACGTCAGCGCAACCGAAAAAGAAAAACCGGGCCGCCCAGACGAAGGAAATCTGGGCGGCCCGGGAATTACGTGCGCGGTCAGCGCCCGCGCTTGCCGTCGCCCGAGCGGATCGGCATGTCGTCGATGATGCGCGACAACACCTTGTCGCCCCTGGCCTGGGGCTGAGTGCTTGGCGCACTGCCGGTTCCACGGCGCGGACAGCGCATTGATGCCCTGCACCGAGACCAGGACACAGCCGAACAGCGAGCCGAAGTTCGCCGTGGCAGCCAGACCGATGCAGGGCCAACGCGGCTGCGATCCGCCATCCGGACCGTGGTGCCGACCGTCCGGTTCCGGCCGGCGTACACGTTGACGGTCCGGCGGCTGAGGCGTCTCACAGCCGCGCCGATTTCACCGGGCGAACACACAGGAAAGTGAATTTCCGCGTCGCCGGATGCGTTACCTGGTGACCGGCAGACCGCCGAGCAGCGAACCCTTCCTGTTCTTTGTGGCCCCCGTGGCGCCACCAAGAATCCTCTTCGGTCCGTACTTGACGGTTTCGGCCGTCTTCTTGACGGTGTCGACCAGCGGCGTGATCTGGCGGCCTTCGAGGTGCTTGTTGTGCAGCGCTGCGGCCCCTGCGCCGTTGTGGCCCATGCGGGGCGAGCCGGGATTGGCAGCGAAAGCGGGGACGGCCGCGCCCAGCGCCATGACAGAACCAGCCACAACCGCGGCAGACTTCGCGTACTTCACTTTCAACTGTCCCTTCTGGGGCGGTGCTTGTGGAGATCGCGGCATCAGCGCCACGTGAGCAATCACTTCGCTGCTCGGAACACCGCTTTTCCCCCTGACTAACGAGTGCCACCCCCCGGAGAAACTATGGATTTCCGCCTTCTTGGCGGCGCCACTCGAAAGCTGCCGGCCGTTCCGATACACCCCGTACAAGCCGAATGCCACCGGCCCCGACACGCAGTGGGGGCGAGCCGGGGCCGGTCACATCAACACGGCTCGAATTTCTTCGAGTCAGCGGTTGATGCACTTGTTGCCGAATGCCGGGTTGAGGATCGCGATGAAGTTGGCCGTGTTGCCGCAGACGTTGATCGGGATGTGGACCGGCACCTGGACGAGGTTGCCCGAGAGCACCCCGGGGGACCCCTTGGCGGCACCCTTGGCGCCCGCGCCGGCGAACGCCGGCGTAGCAGCGCCCACTGCGAGGAGCGTACCGGCGGTGACTGCGGCGACCTTTGCGTACTTCACTTTGCGCCCTTCCTGCAGCGGGTCCGTAGCGCACACGACCGTCGTGTCGCACGGGCGCGGATCTACTCGCCCGTAACTCCGCTGTCGATATTGGTAACGATTTCTCCTCGTCGACGAAACTCTTGCGGAGAAGTTTTCGGAGGAATCGCCCGAATGTCGCAAGACCATTTCAGGAAACACCCCGCACATACGATGCGGAAAAAACACCATAATTCGAACAGGCGCGGCGACTGCCGAATACTAATTCTCGCCGATAGGGGTGGAGAATTCCGGCCCTATGGTTCGTCACGCGATACCGCAGGCCCGGGGCCGCGCGGAGAGCGAGCCGCGGAGATCCTGGCCTGCGGCCGATGGCCGGCTCAGTGGTTGTGCACGCCGCTGCCCGATCGGATCGGAATGTCGTCGATGGTGTGCGACAGCGCCTCGTCACCCATGGCCTGGGCGGAGCGCTCGGCGCACTGCCGGTTCCGCGGTGAGGACAGCACATCGACGTCCTGAGCCACGCCCTGAACCGTGACCGGAACGCTCCCTGCCAGCGAGCCGACGTCGGCCTTGGCGGGGAAACCGATGCACGGCTTGTTCAGCGAGCCCTGGATCAGCTCCCGCTGCGGGCTCGTCCTGCCGTGCGTCGTGGAGTAGCCGAATGCGCTCTTGGCGCCGTTCCCGTTGACCGTCGGAGTGCCGTGGTGGCCACCGATCGCCATCGCCTGCGGGGCGACCGTCGCCGAGATACCGACCGGGGATGCGGTCGCAGCCGTCGTGGCCAGAACCTTCTTGATCACATCACACCCTTCTCGCAGCGGAGTGCCCGTATCCGGAGCGCACTGGATCAACTCCCCTTCGAGGGTGCGGTTTCGCCGATTCACCCGGTTGCCACGCAACCATAGACAGATATCACCGCACCGGGGCGTCGGCGCGGCATGGCCTTCGCCGGGCCGCGCCGAACGCCGTGACGGGAACGCCGACGGGCCCGGGGCACGGCATGCGGAAGGCCCGCCCCGGAGGGGCGGGCCTCAACCGCTCGGCAGGGACTACTTGTTGATGCAGACGTTGCCGAACGCCGGGTTGAGCACCCCGATGAAGGGGGTGACGGAGTTGCCGCAGACGTTGATCGGCATGTCGATCGGCACCTGGATGAGGTTGCCGGAGAGCACGCCGGGCGAGCCCACGGCCTTGCCTACGGCGAGGGCGCCCTTGTGGTGGTGGTGGCGGTGGTGGCCGCCGGCGCTGGCCACACCGGCCCCACCGACGACGGCGATGCCCGCGGCGGCGGACAGGGCGACGGCCTTGGAGACAAACTTCACGATGAACCTCATTCACTGAGCAGAATTCAGGATTCTGTACGCGCCGCCTGGAGCGACAAGCAGTTCAACGCAACAAACCGGGCAAAAGTAGCGGGACCAATCGGGTGATAGTGGACGAAAGTGTCGTATGGGACAGCAGTGGCGGCCATATGACACGCGCTCTACCGCTTCCAGCACCCGCCGTCCGCGCCATCGTCACACGTCAACCGTGACACACGGTTGATTGTCAGTGGCGTCGCGTGCAATGGCGTCATGAAGGTATCCCACGCGCAGGTGCTGGCCTGACGGTTGCGGCGGCAGAGTCCGACGCCGCGCACCGACGCCCCGGCCGAGGAAGTGGTGACGCGGCTGGCGGGCGTCCGGGCGCAGGTCGCCTCCGCCGCCGAACTCGCCGTGACGACACGGCAGATGGCCCCGGACGCCGCTGCCGTGCGGCGGGCCCTCGCCGCGCGCACCCTGGTCAAGACCTGAGCGATGCGCGGCACCCTGCACCTGCTGCCTGCTGGCGGGGCGGCCGCGTACCTCTCGCTGCTGGAGGCCACGCGCACGTGGGAAAAGCCGTCCTCGCTGCGGGCGTTCGTGGTGGATCCGCAGCAGATGGAGGTGCTCGGTGAGGCCGTCGACGGCCTCCTGGACGGCCGGCTGCTGACCCGTCAGGAGCTGACCGCGGCCTTGCTGGAGCGCCCCGGTCTGGATGGGCTGGGCGAGCCAGTTGTCCTCAGGCCGGGGCACCGTCGTCAAACCACTCGCCAGGACCGGACGGCTGTGCCAGGGACCGCCCCGGGGGCAGCACGTGATCTTCACCGCTCCCCGTTCCCGGGTGCCCGGATGGCGCGGTCTGCCGGACCCCGAGGAGGCCGCCGCAACGGTGGTTCCGGCCTATCTGGCGGCGCACAGCCCGGCGACGCCCGCCGCGTTCGACGCTCCCCAGCTACCGCTGGGAGGTACCCCCAGGCTGCTGCACGGGGCGACCCGGAGGGCGGTGCTCCGCGGCGAAGGGCGTCACCAGGGGACCCGCCCAGGGCAGCCCCCGGAGCCGCCGCCACGGATGTGCCGGCACTGCCGGGAGCGGCACCGTCGGCGACGCCGCCTTGCTCCCGGTGCCTCGCCGAGGCCGGGCTCGGCGGCATTGTCAGACCCTGGTGCAAGACTCGGTGGCATGAGATGGGCGGTGGCAGAGACGGACGACGGGGGTGTTCGTCTCTGTCCGCTCACTCAGGACGGCCGCCCCGCCGGTCCGGTGGTGAGCGAGCCCTCGCTCACCGAGGCGGTGCGGTCGCGCCCCGAGGTCGAGCGCTGGGTGTGGCGGTCCACGGCCGAGATCTACCGGCGCCTGCTGGCCTGCGGGGTGCGGGTCGAGCGCTGCTACGACGTCGAGGCGGCGGAGGCGCTGCTGATCGGCCACGAGGAGGGCCAGTCGGGCCAGCCGCGTTCGCTGGCCGCCGCCTGGGCGCGGCTGCACGGCCTGCCCGTTCCGCAGGACGCTCCCGCGCGCGCCGCCGAGACCCAGCCGTCCCTGTTCGAGCCGGGACCGGTGCCGCTGCCACCGGGCACGGACGAGTTCACCGCGCTGCTGGAGGTCTATGCCGGCCAGGTGGCGCGTACGGCCGAGACCGAGCATCCGGAGCGGATGCGGCTGCTGCTGGCGGCCGAGTCGGCGGGCATGCTGGTCGCCGCGGAGATGGCGCGGACCGGATTGCCCTGGCGGACGGATGTGCACCGGGAGGTGCTGGACGGACTGCTGGGCGAGCGCTATCCGGGCGGGCTGGAGCCGCGCCGTATGGCGGAGCTGGCCGACGAGGTGTCGCGGGCCTTCGGGGCGGGCGTACGGGTCCGCCCCGATCTGCCCAACGACATCATCAGGGCCTTCGCCCGTGCCGGCATCGCCCTGACCTCGACGCGCAAGTGGGAACTCCAGCAGATCGACCACCCCGCGGTGGCACCGCTGCTCGCGTACAAGTCCCTCTACCGCCTCCACACCGCCCACGGCTGGTCCTGGCTCCAGCAGTGGGTGCACGACGGCCGCTTCCGCCCCGAGTACCTGCCCGGCGGCACGGTCTCCGGCCGCTGGACCACCAACGGCGGCGGCGCTCTCCAGATCCCCAAGGTGATCCGGCAGGCCGTGCGCGCCGACCCCGGCTGGCGCCTGGTGGTCGCCGACGCCGACCAGATGGAGCCCCGGGTGCTGGCCGCCGTCTCCCGCGACCGGGGCCTGATGGAGGTGGCGGGCAGCGGCCGGGACCTGTATGCGGATCTGGCGGCGCGCGCCTTCGGCGGCGACCGCGACCAGGCCAAACTCGCCCTGCTGGGCGCCATTTACGGCCAGACCTCGGGCGACGCCCTCAAGCACATGGCCGATCTCCGCCGCCGCTACCCGGCCGCGGTGGCGTATGTCGACGACGCCGCCCGCGCCGGCGAGGAGAGCCGCCTGGTGCGCACGTGGCTGGGCCGCACCTGCCCGCCCGCGTCCATGGCCACCCCCGACGAAGCGGGCCTGCCTCAGGAGGACGAGGCACCCACGGGGTACGGCAGCAGCTCCGCGGCCCGCGCCCGCGGCCGTTTCACCCGCAACTTCGTGGTGCAGGGCAGCGCCGCCGAATGGGCGCTGCTGATGCTGGCCGCACTGCGCCAGTCCCTGGCACGGCCCGGACTCCGCGCCGAGCTGGTCTTCTTCCAGCACGACGAGGTGATCGTGCACTGCCCGGCGGAGGAGGCCGGGACGGTGTCCGAGGCGATCGCGACGGCGGCGGACTCGGCGGGACGGATCGCCTTCGGGCCGACACCGGTGCGGTTCCCGTTCACGACGGCGGTGGTGGAGTGCTACGCGGACGCGAAGTGAGCGGGGAGTGCCGTTAGTGGGGAATGCCGTTGGCGGGGAGTGCCGTTGGCGGGCAGTCCTGCGTTCGGGCCGTCCCGCTACGGGCACGCGGGAGCGCCGGTTGGCATCGGGGCATGGCCGCGCTGCCGGCTACACCGGATGCGCCGTTCCTTGACGATCTGCCGGGCCATCTGCCAAGCCACCCACCGGCCCTGACGCACCTCTTTCGCCGTTACTCCGGCGGCTGTCGGTGCCGCGGTGCAGAGTGAGGCGTTGCGTACGCGCGCTGCGTACGCCCGTCGTGACCAGAGGAGAGCGCCCGTCATGGCCGTACCGCCCGGTATACAGGTCCACCCCGAACTCATGCCGTTCCTCAAGGCGTTGCCACCGTACTCCGACGCGTATGAGGACATCGCGGCCACCCGCGAGAGGTTCCATGCGGTGCTGTCGATGCGTGCGGCCGACCGCTCGGGCGTACGCAGCAAGCGCTTTGACGTCCCACGGCCGGACGGCAGCGCGCTGACGGTCGAGGTCTACTGGCCGGAGGAGACCGGTGACACCGGTGACACCGGTGACACCTCCTCCGTGGCGCCGTTGCCTGCGGTACTGCACTTCCACGGTGGCGGCTATGCCATCGGCCGTTCGCTGCCCGGCCAGGACCGCACCGCGCTCGAACTCTGCCGCAACCTGCCCGCCGTCACGATCACCGTCGAATACCGCCTCGCGCCCGAGCACCGCTATCCGGCCGGTGTGGAGGACTGTTATCTCGCCCTGGAATGGACGGCGGCGCAGGCGGCCGAACTGGGCATCGACCCCGAACGGATCGCCGTCACCGGCAGGTCGGCGGGCGGCGGGCTGAGCGCGGCGGTCGCCCTGATGGCACGCGACCGCGGCGGCCCGGCCATCGCCTACCAGTCGATGTGCATCCCCGACCTGGACGACCGCGTCGCCGATGAGCCCATCCCGGCGGACACCTCCGACACCACCCCGAACCCCCTGGTGAACAGCCGGCGTTCGGTCCGCGCGGCATGGCGCCACTACCTCCCGGAGGGTTACCCGCCGGAGGGGACGACGCCGGATGCCTACGCCTCTCCGGCTCGCGCCTCCGACCTCTCGGGGCTGCCACCCGCCTATGTCCAGGTCTGCGACCTCGACTCGCTGCGCGACGCGGGCCTGGCGTACGCCCGGCGCCTGATGGATGCCGGAGTGCCGGTCACCGTCCGCAATGTGCCCGGCGCCTGGCACGGCTTCGAGCTGTACGCACCCGAAACCCGCCTCGCGAAGGAAACGACGGCCCACTGGACGGAGCATCTGCGGGCGGCGCTGTACCCGGGTGCGGTGGCTTAGGAGGCGGTGGCTCAGGGGGCGGGGTGAGGGCCGGGACGGTGCGAGCGACCTCTGCGGTACGAGCAGCTTCCGCGGTACGAGCAGCCGCAGCAGATACGAGCAGCCGCTGCCGTGCGGCCCCTCAGCCGTCCGGACGCCCCTCAGTCGTCCCAGCTCCCCTCCGCCGCCCCCTCAACCGTTGATATCAAGCCACGCGTGATGCGGGTCATGGTCGCGACCAGGACCTCGCGTGGTTGTTCCGGGCGATCCAGCCACCACAGGGCGAGCCCGTAGAGCGAACTGCGGATGGCCTCGCCGAGGGGTTCCAGCTCGGCCTCCGGGATGCCGGGGACGAACTCGCGCAGCAGGGCCATGTCCGTTTCGCGCTGCCTGCGCTGGAGTTCGCGGTGGAAGGCTTGCACCTCCGCGTCGCCCGTGGTGTCGCGGAACATCATCCGCCAGGTGTACGGGTGGGTCTGCACGTACCCGAACCAGGCGTCGTACATCGCCTCCATACGGCGGCCCAAGTCGCCTTCACCATGCAGAAGTTCATGGACGGGGGCGGCGGCCAGCTCGTCTCGGTGTCGCTCCAGCAGGGCGAGATGGAGCTCCTGCTTGGAGTCGAAGTGGCGGTAGAGCATCGGCTTGCTCAGACCGGCCTCGGCCGCGATCTCCCCGATGGTGGTGCCCGCGAAGCCGCGCTCGGCGAACAGCCGGGCGGCCACGTCCTCGATGCGCGTCCTGGCCTCGGCCCGGGCGGCGCGGTTCCGGTCGATCTCGCTCATGCGACGTCCTCGTGCGGTGTCGGTGCGGGTGATGGGATCTGGCTCGTTTCGGCCGTGGAATCCCCTCGCAATTGTCCCCGCGATGAAGGATACTTGGTCGTGTACCAGACGGTATACGCATTAGTAACTTCGGTGGGATCGGGCAGGAAGGCAGAGCCGTGATCGTTTCCGTACATCTCGCCGACGTCGGCGTCCGCTCCGTGCGGGCCGTCCTCGGCCGGTGCCCACGCCCCGGAGCGACCCCCGGCCTGCGCTACGCCGAGACCGCCCTCACCGGCGCCATCGCCTCCGGCCCGCCCAAGCTGCGCCCCGGCCGGGCCGCGCTGATCGCCTCGTGGGAGGACGACGCCGCCCTGGACCGCTTCCTCGCCGAAGACCCGCTGCCCCGCCTGCTGTCCGGCGGCTGGCATGTACGCCTGCTGCCGGTGCGGGTCTCGGGCGCCTGGAGCCCGATGCCGGTCGAGACGGACCCCGACGCCGCGTCGGCGGACGAGGACGGTCCGGTCGCCGTCCTCACCCTGGGGAAGCTGCGGCTGCGCCGGGCGGTCCCGTTCCTGCGTGCCAATTCCGCCGCCGCCGGCCGGGCCGCGGGCGATCCCGCTCTGCTCGCGTCCACCGCCCTGGTCAGACCGCCGCGCTTCGTCGGCACCTTCTCCCTATGGCAGAGCGTCTCCGCGATGAGCCGCTACGCATACGGCTTCGCGCAGCCTCAGCACAAGGCGGCGGTCCAGGAACACCGGGCGGCGCCGTTCCACCACGAAGCCGCGTTTCTCCGCTGCCGCCCCTACGGCGTCCAGGGCACGCTGGACGGCGCCGAGCCGATAACCACGGCCGCCGCAGCCCGGCCACGTCCTCAACTCGCCGGGTAGAGGGCCGGCGGCAGACGGACGACGAACATCCGATCCGCGAAGGGACCAGCGTTGACCGACACCGAAGGGGCAGCCGACGCCCGGGTCGCGACGGACGCGCCGGTCACGAAGCTGAGCCCCAAGGACCGCCGCAAGCGGTTCACCGACCGGGTGCTGGCCGAGGGTCAGGTGACCGTCGAGGACCTGGCCCATGAGCTCGGCGTCAGCCAGATGACGGTGCACCGCGATCTGGACACCCTGGAGCGTCAGGGGTGGCTGCGAAAGGTGCGCGGCGGAGCCGCGGCCACGCCCAGCGCCCTCTCCGAGTCCACCGCGCCCTGGCGCGGCGATGCGCAGGTGGCCGCGAAGGAGGCCATCTGCGCCACCGCGCCGGCCGTAGCCGAGCCCGGCCAGGCCGTGATCACCGATGACTCCGGTACGACGCTGCCGCTGGCCCGTGCGCTCTCCGCGCGCGGCGCGTACACGGTCATCACCAACTCCGTCCAGGTCATCGACGAGCTGACGGAGGAGCCCGACATCCGGGTGATCGCGTTGGGCAGCGAGCAGTACGCGGCGTTCAGCGCCTCCCTCGGCATGTCCACCGCCGATACCGCCCGCGGCTTCCGCGCGGATATCGCCTTCCTGTCCACCTCCGCGGTCGACAACGGCCACTGCTACCACCAGGCGCAGGAGATCGTCCTGGTCAAGCGGGCTCTGATGGCTGCCGCCCGGCGCAGGGTGCTGCTCGTGGACCACTCCGAGTCCGGCCGACAGGTGCTCTACGAGCTGGCGCCACTGGCCGAATTCGATCTCGGCATCTCCGATGAACTCCTTCCCCAGGAGGAGCAGGAAGCGCTTCAATCCCTGGGGATGCGATACGAGTTGGTGGCGAAGGGGAGTCGGCAGGGATGAGCGTTGACGGCGGGGAGACGGAGAAGCCGAGCGCGGACGACGAGTACGGCCCGCGCGGCTCACGCGGGCAGCAGGCACAGACCGGACGCGGGCAACACGGGCAGCGGGGTCAGACCGGCGGGAACGACGCGCAGAGCGGCACCTCCCCGGGCAGCCGCACCGCCCCGGCCTGCGAGGCCGCCCCATCCACCGGAACCACCCCGGGCAGCGACGCCCTCCCGCCCATCGGCACCCCCGTCACCGACGCCGCCGGCAGCCGCGACCTGGAGCGCATCAATCCGCCCCACCTCGCACCGCCGACCGGATTCAGCCACGCCGTCCGCGCCACCGCCCCCGGCACCCTGGTCTTCCTCGCCGGACAGACCGCCCTCGACGGTTCGGGCCGGATCGTCGGGGACGGCATCGTCGAGCAGTTCGAGCGGGCGCTGACCAACCTCCTGGAGGTGGCGGCCGCCTCCGGCGCCGGGCCGTCCGACCTGGCCAAGCTCACCGTCTTCGCCGTCGACATCGCCGACTACCGCCGGCACGCCCGGGACATCGGGCGGGTGTGGAAACGCCTGGTGGGCAGCGACTTCCCGGCCATGGCCGTCATCGGCGCCACCCGCCTGTGGGACGAAGCGGCCCTGGTCGAAATCGAGGGCATCGCCGTCGTCCGGCAGTGACGAAGGCCCCGCCCCTACCGCGCGGCTCACCCGCCAACTCCCCGCTCCCCGCTCCCGCCGCGCCCCACTCACCCCCGTACGACACCAACTCCCCACGCCCGCGCACTCCCCGTTACGCCACGCCCCCGTCCATCCGCTCACTCCCCCTCCCCCTCCGTCCCATACGTCGCCACCAACGCCCCGGCGTCCGCCGGCGACAGCGTGATCCCGAACTCCGAGTCCAGGAGCCCCGGGATCTCCTCCGGTGCGACCTCCCGCACCTCGCGCGACCAGTCCGGCCGGGTCTGCACGAACTCCCGCCCGACGAGCGTGCGGCGCACATCGGCCAGCGGCAGCAGCACCACGATCTTGCCGGTGAACGGCGACCGCGGATGGGTCGATATGTAGTGGTTGAAGACGCTGTAGTCGGCCGGGAAGCGGCGCTCCGCCCCGAAGGCGTACAGGTCGAACCAGCCGTCGTCGTGCCGCGAGCGCAGCACCCACGCCTCGGCCTCCTTCTCGTACACCAGGCCGAAGGTCCAGTCGCCCTGCTGCACCTCGACACCGTCCTGCAACGGGATCGGTGCGAGCAGCGCCTCACCGCCGAAGCCGACGTCGGTGATCCAGTCCGTACCGTCCAGCTCGACCTTCAACAGCGCGTGCGTGACCGGGCGCACCTTGCGCTCGCCCATCCGGATACGCGCGCCGAGCCCGGTGACACGGAAGCCCAGGCGCTCCAGGGCGGCGGCGTACAGGAGGTTCTGCTCGTAGCAGTAGCCGCCGCGCCGCTGCCGGACCATCTTCGCCTGCAGGGCTTCCAGGTCGAGCAGGATCGGGCGGCCCAGCACGATCTCGATGTTCTCGAAGCCGATCGACGCACTGTGCCCGGCATGCAGCTTTCGCAGCGTCTCCAGGGTCGGCCGGCGGTCGCCCTCGTAGCCGATACGCGTCAGATACGCGTCCAGATCGAGCTGCTCGCCGCCCCACTGGGATGCGGTCATGGTGCTCCCCCCGTCATAGCGTGCTCCTGCCGGAGCCTGGAGGGAGCTTAGGAGACGCCGCGTCCGGAGGGCGATCGGCTCTTCGGCTGACGACCTGGGCCGCCGGGCCGACCACCGGGCGGACGCGGGCTTACGGCCTACGGCAACCCGGTCCCAGGACGAGCGCCCGCAAAAAAACGCAACGAGCACCATCGTCCAGCACCCAACACCCCTCCCGGCCGCCCCCTTTCCCGGCCACCCCCTTGCCGACGTACCCCGGCCGACGTGCCCTGGTTGCCCGGACCGACGTGCCCTGGCAATCCTGCCCCGTCCGACGCCCCGCGCACTTCATCCCCGCCCACTCGCCGCCGCCTCCACCGGCACCTTCCGGAACGCCCACGCCATCGTCGGCTCCACCGCGAACCGGAAGATCCGCTGCACCGGCGGTGTACACAGCAGGGTGATCACGGTCCCGGCGATCAGGGTCAGCAGCACCACGCCCCAGGGGGTGTGCAGCCATGCGTGGTGGTACCAGCCCCAGAAGCGCGACCCCTTGGCGAGGAAGCCGTGCAGGAGGTAGCCGTAAAGGGTGCCCGCGCCCAGCGCCGTACACCACATCGTGCGGCCCGGCACCCAGGCGAAGAAACAGGCCACCAGCACCAGCGAGCAGCCGAACATCGCCAGGGTCATCACCACACCCCACCACCACGGGGCGCCCAGTTCCTGTGCGCTGTCGCGGTGGTAGAACCACGCGGCGTTCATCCGGGGCGAGGCCCAGTACGCGACGAGCAGCGCGGCGCCGAGGACCGGGACGGCCGCGATCCGCACCCACCGGCGGCGTACCAGCGCGAAGTGCTCAGGCCGCAGATTCAGCCCCAGCACGAAGAACGGCAGGAACTGCAGCACCCGTTGGAGATTCAGATCGTCGCCGATCTCCGGCGTGACGGACGCCATCATGGCGATGGTCAGCGCCAGCGGCAGCGGCGCGCGCACGATCTTCCACAGCGGTGCGGTCAGCCGCCAGATGAACAGCGCCACCAGGAACCAGGTCAGATACCAGGGGTCCAGGAGGCTGATGGGGTAGTTCGGAGCGCCGCCTGCCCAGCGTTTGAAGAAGGTGTAGGCGACTTCGAAGATGAGGTACGGGACCGCGACGCCGGTGATCAGCCGCTGCAATCGGTCACGGCGCAAATCGAAACTGCGCGAGAAATAACCGGAGATGATGATGAACGCCGGCATGTGGAACGCATAGACGGCGAGATAGAGCGCCGCCGCCGTCCGGCTGCCGAAACGCAGCGGTTCCCACGCGTGCCCCATTGCCACCAGCACGATGGCCAGGTATTTCGCGTTGTCGAAGAACGCGTCGCGGGATGTGCCCCCGACGGCACCGGCCACCCCCCGCCCCGTACGCATACCCGTACAGGCTTTCCCCTTAAGCCCGTTGGCCGTACCGCCCTGCGCCGTACGCCCGTTGACCGCACCGTCCCGGGCCTTACACCCGCGGACCGTTTCGGCATGCCCCTGACCTTCTCCGCCCGTCAGGACACCGTGTGGCCGATCGCCACCCGTCTGCCCATCAGCCCGAATTCCCTCCTCCGCCGGCGATTTGGCGTCCGCCCTCTCCTCTCCCGTGGTTGCCGCGGAGGAGAGCGTGGCCATCGAAGCGCCCGCACTTTCCGCCGTACCACCCGCGTCCGGCGCGTCATCCGGCATCTGCCGTGGCGTCGGAAGCGGCACCCGCCGCTCGCCGGGCGCCGGAACATCGTTCATCAAGGGCCCTCCTCGTACGCACCCAGAGGACGAGCCGGACACGGACCCGAACATTTCCCCGAAAGGGAACCCGAAATCCGAATCCCGCGCCTCGTTTTCCTTACGAGGAGTGTGGCGGCGTCAAACACCCAAGGCACCTTAGCCCCGCCACCGGAATCCCGTAAATCCCGCCCTGCCATGCCCGCCCACCTCGGCCCCGCCTCCGCGGCTCCTCCACTCAACACGGAAAAAACGCCGCAAAATATGGACCATTCGCGCGCACGCACCGCACACGTACCGGAAAAGTTCAGCCGATTCCCGCAACCAGCGCGATGACGGACAGCAGCAACGCCCCGCAGCCGCCCACGGCCCCGGCAATCCGGGCACTCCGATGCTCGGCCAATCGCCCCGAATGGACCCAGGCGGCAAACACAAAGGCAATTCCACCGGCCACGAACCACGGCCCCCACAGAAACGTGTACCAGCGGCTCACCCCCCGTAGTTCCGGCGCGAGTTCGACGGCGTGCGCCTCCACGAGCAGCCCCTGGCCGACGAACAGCGCCCCGTGCCAGACCAGGAGCACCCCCGCGCCCCATACCAGCAACTGGAGTATGCAGCTCATCCCGCGCCCCCATGCGCGGCGGCGTACCAGTGCCAACCCCAGGAGCCCGCCGACGACTTTGAGCACGCCGGTCAGCCACAACACGGCGATAAAACCGGCGTTCCGCTCCTCCGCGAGGCGGACCAGCGACGGCGAAACCGTGGACTCCGCCCCTGCCGCCCCGCCCAATTCCCAATAGAAGCTCGGTACGGCGAAAACGAATCCCCATACGGCGGCGGCCCACCCCGGCCAGGTGACCGGATATCGGCTGCCATCCGCCCGCGCGCTCTCGTCAGCCCGAGCACTCTCCATGGCCGCGATTCTGCCCGCCGGGGCATCGACGGATCGCCGCTTTACCCAACCCGTACCGAGCGAAGCAAAGCAAAAGAACGGAACAGCACAGAACAGAACCGTACCCAACTAGACCTGGGCCGGACCGAACTCGACCGCACCGAACCAAACCGCGCCAGGCCGGACCGAACCGAACCGTGCCGGCCCGGTCCGGCACGGGCCGGACCACTCGGGGCCAACACCCACCGCCCTAGTCGATAACCCCTTCCACACCCCGCCCCTGCACCGACTGCGCGCTCTCCTTCGCCCCCACGTCCCACGCATAGATCTCCAGCCGCCGCCCATGCGGCCCACGCAGCCGGTGCACAGCCCTGGCCCACTTCGAACTGACCTCGGCCATACGGGGATTGATCTGATCGGCGAAGCGCGCATAGCGCCGCAGTTTCCTCACCGACGGTGCGCCCAGAATCCCCGTACGCACCTTCGGCATCAGCCGGTGCACCCGCTTCACGCACCGTACGCAGAAACTCTGCACCACCAGCCGGTGGCGGATATGCGCACGGTCCAGCCACCCCAGTGCGCGCAGTTCACGCAGCGCCTGCGCCTCGACTCCGGGGTATTCCTCGGGCGCCTTGAGTTCCAGCAGGAGACCCTGCCCATTACGGTCCAGCCTCCGCAGATAGTCGGCGAGCGTCGGCACCCGCTCCCCCGCGAACTGCTTTCCGAACCAGCTCCCGGCATCCAGCCGCGCGATCTCGGCCGCGGTGAAATCCCGCACCCGCCACGGCGCCCGCCCCGGAAACACCTTCGCGGCATCGGTGGTCCGATTGAGCGTGGTGTCATGAATCACCACCAGCCGCCCGTCCTTGGTCCGCTGCACGTCGTTCTCGACCCATACGAGCCCGCGGCGGTGCGCCGCGTCGACGGCGGCAAGGGTGTTCTCCGGCGCGTAACGGGAAGCGCCACGGTGCGCGATCACAAAGGGCGCCTGATGCCCGGCCCTGATACCCACGACCGTCCCGCCTCTGGTGGCCAGATCCGTATGCCCTTCGGGTCCGGACGCCAGCGCGGCCGAGGCCATGGTCGCCATCACCAGAAACGCGATTCCGCCGGCCGCGATCCGCACCGTTCTCCGCACCATGCGGGGGCCTCCAGGTCGCTCGGCCGCAGACGTGCCCATCTGCGTCAGGTACGCCCCCTAGGACTCCCTCCGCCCTCCACGAACGCGGATACGCCCTGCCTCCCGACTCTGCCCCCGGCCCCGCGGCCCCGCCAGGCGAACGCCTCCTCCCCCCACCGCCCCCGGCACCCCACCACCCCGCCTTTCCGCAGGCCGGAGCGCACCCCGGCCTCCGGGGCCCCATCCGGCCATTCGTGCGATTCCCCTCGCGCCCGCCCCGCCACCCGGCCCGGCGCCCGGCTCGCTTCAGCAACGCCACCCTGCGCGGCGCCCTCTACGGGCCGACGGCCCCCAGGCACCCCGGTGGTCCCACTCACCGCCGGCGCCTACCCCCGCACCCTCGACGCCCTCACCTGGCTCCTCACCGCACTGATCAACGCGAGCCAGGGCATCGGCTGGCTTTACGGGCGGTCCCGAGGCCCCGCCGCGATCAAGCCCAACCGCCCCGAATCCATGCCCCCACCGGCGATCCCCCGGCCCCGAACCCGCCCCAACCCAGCCACACCACCGGCGACTTGCTCCCTACTGCTCCCGGCCGCTCCCCGCCGCCCCGGTCCCGCCGCCCAAGCAACCGCACCCCGACCCCAAACAAGAAAAAGCCCAGGTCAGAACTTCCTGACCTGGGCTTCCACAAGAGCCGCCTTCGGGATTCGAACCCGAGACCTACGCATTACGAGTGCGTTGCTCTGGCCAACTGAGCTAAGGCGGCGTGGTGCGCGGCCCAGTCTACACAGGAGCGGGGGGTGCTTTGTCATCGGTTCGGGGGCTGGTCAGGGGGGTGTGGGGTGGGTCACGTGCAGCGCTTGTTCTTGGCGGGTGGGGTGCCTTCGAGGAGGTAGGTGTTGATGGCGGTGTCGATGCAGTCGCTGCCGCGGCCGTAGGCGGTGTGGCCGTCGCCCACGTACGTGAGGAGGGTGGCGCTGGAGAGCTGGGCGGCGAGGCCCTTGGCCCAGGTGTACGGGGTGGCCGGGTCGCGGGTGGTGCCGACGACGACGATCGGGTCGGCGCCCTTGGCCTCGATGCGGTGGGGGGTGCCGGTGTGCTTGACCGGCCAGTACGCGCAGTTCAGGGCGGACCAGGCGAAGTTGTCGCCGAAGACCGGGGATGCCCTGCGGAAGGCGGGCAGGGCGGCGCGGACCTGGTCGGGGCCGGTGAAGGCGGGGGCGAGGTCGAGGCAGTTGACGGCGGGGTTGGCGTACATCTGGTTGGCGTAGTGGCCGTCGGACTTGCGCTCGTAGTAGCTGTCCGAGAGGGCGAGCAGCCCGCGGCCGTTGCCCGACTGGGCCTGGGCGAGGTACTCGCGGAGTTCGGACCAGGCGCCCTGGTCGTACATGGCGGCGATGACGCCGGTCGTGGCGAGGGACTCGGTGAGCTTGCGGTCCTGGCCGGTGTCCTCCGGCTGGGCGTCCAGCTTCTTGAAGAGGGCGGAGAGCTGCTTGCCGGCGTCCTCGGGGTTCTTGTTGCCGAGGGGGCAGTCCTTCTTCTTGACGCAGTCGGCGGCGAAGGCCAGGAAGGCGGTGTTGAAGCCGGCGGTCTGGTCGATGTTGATGGCTCGCGAGTTCAGTGACGGGTCCATGGCGCCGTCGAGGACCAGGCGGCCGGAGTGGGACGGGAAGAGGCCCGCGTAGGTCGCGCCGAGGAAGGTGCCGTAGGAGGCGCCGACATACGTCAGCTTCCTGTCGCCCAGGACGCCGCGCAGGATGTCCATGTCGCGGGCCGCCTCGATGGTGGAGACGTGCGGCAGCAGCTTGCCGGAGTGGGCCTCGCAGCCCTTGGCGAAGTTGCGGTAGGCGGTGACCAGCTGGTTGACCTCGGCGGGGGTGTCGGGGGTCGTGTCGGTCTGGGTGAAGCGGTCCATCTGCTGGTTGCTGAGGCATTCGATCGGCTCACTGCGGGCCACGCCGCGCGGGTCCATCGCCACCATGTCGTAGCGCGCGCGGATGGCGGCCGGCTGGGGCGCGTACTGCTGGAGGTAGTCGATCGCGGAGCCGCCGGGGCCGCCGGGGTTGACCATCAGGGAACCGAGCCGCGTCCCGGGGCCGGTGGCCTGCCTGCGGGCCACGGCGAGCTGCAGGTCGGTGGCCGCGCTGGGGTTGGCGTAGTCCAGCGGGGCCTTCATCGTCGCGCACTGGAAGCCCGCCACCCCGCAGTCGTGCCAGCTCAGCTTCTGGTCGTAGTACGGGCGGAGGTTGGCCGGGACCGCGAGGGGCAGCGGCGCGAGGGGCGAGCCGTCGGACGCCTGGCGCTCGGTGCCGGCGTCGTTCGTACGCCCCGGGGACGGCGCGCCACCGGGCGACGAACTCCCGGACGAGCAGCCGGAGATCAGCAGGGCGAGGGCCGCGGCGGCAGCGGCGGCTGCGGCGGCGGGGGTGCGGAGCAGGCGGCTGGGCTGCATGGGCGGTCCCTGGGGTGTGTGGCCGGTGGTCCTGGGGCGGGCGTCCTTAATCGCGAGTGCTTTACGGAGCGTATCGGGGCGAGGACGGTGAGTGCGTACTCCTGAGGACGGTGGGGACCGTGATTCAGCCTGCGCGCAGCGCGGCCGTCATCGCCTCGACCGCGAGCAGGGGGGCGACGTTGCGGTCCAGGGCCTCCCGGCAGGCGATGACCGCCTCTATGCGGCGCAGGGTGCTCTCCGCCGTGGAGGCGGTGGCGATGCGCTGGATGCTGTCGCGCACCTCGTCGTTGGCGAGCGGGACCGAGGCGCCCATCTGGAGGGCGAGGACGTCGCGGTAGAAGCCGGTGAGGTCGACCAGGGCCAGGTCGAGGCTGTCGCGCTGCGTACGGGTGGAGCGGCGCTTCTGCTTGTCCTGGAGCTCCTTCATGGCGCCGGCGGTGCCGCGGGGCAGCCGGCCGCCGGTGCCCGCGGCGGCACCGAGGGCGGCGCGCAGCTCCTCGGTCTCCTTGGCGTCGACCTCCTCGGCGACCTGCTTGGCGTCCTCCGACGCCGCGTCGATCAGCTCCTGGGCGGCCTTGAGGCAGCCGCCGATGTCGTCGACCCGGAGCGGGAGCTTCAGGACGGCCGCCCGGCGGGCCCGGGCGCGCTCGTCGGTGGCGAGCCGGCGGGCCCGGTCGATGTGCCCCTGGGTGGCGCGGGCGGCCCGGTCTGCGGCCTCCGGGTCGATGCCGTCGCGCCGTACGAGGACGTCGGCGACCGCGCCGACCGGGGGCGTACGGAGGGTGAGGTGGCGGCAGCGGGAGCGGATCGTGGGGAGCACGTCCTCGATGGAGGGCGCGCACAGGAGCCAGACCGTACGCGGAGCGGGCTCCTCCACGGCCTTGAGGAGGACGTTGCCGGCGCCTTCGGTGAGGCGGTCGGCGTCCTCCAGGACGATCACCTGCCAGCGCCCGCCGGCCGGGGAGAGCGAGGCCCTGCGGACCAGGTCGCGGGTCTCCTTGACGCCGATGGACAGCAGGTCCGTACGGACGATCTCGACGTCGGCGTGGGTGCCGACCAGGGTGGTGTGGCAGCCGTCGCAGAAGCCGCAGCCGGGGGTGGGACCGGAGGNGAACTACAACCCTTCGATCACGGCGGCCCCACCCTGCCCGCACCAGGCCGCGGAGGCATCCAATTCCACCTGCCGGGGCGGCACGGTCCTCTCCACCCCGGCGACGTCCAGGTCACCCCGCAGGACGGAGCGCACCTGGGCACCCCCGCCGGTAGTCGCAGGAACCCGCTCGCCGGACGTACCTTCCCCGTCGTCGCCATCGGCATGCCCGCCCGGCGCCGGGCGGGCCCGTGAACAGCCAGGCGTGGGTCATCTGCGAGGTGCCGGTGCGCTCGGCCGCCGGCTGCTCGCCGCCCGCCCGCGCCGCGCTCTCGGCGGCCACGACGGCGTCCGCGTCGCGTGCGGCCGCGGCGAGCTGCGCCGTCACCCGCTCCTGGCCGACCACGTCGTCCCATACCGCCATCGCTGCCGCCGTCCTGTCCGTTCTGCGTGCCGTGCCGGCGCGGTCGCGGGTCCGGGCGGATCCGCCCGGCGCCTCCTCCGCGCGTATCCCATTGTGGTCCACCCCACTGACAACCGAATCACGGCAGCCGTCGGCGCCGCCGCTGCCGCCCCACCTCGCACGCCGAACGGCCGTGGCCGCAGCGGGAATTGCTGCCCCCACGGCCGTTCGGTCAGAGCGCTCCGGTCAGCCGCGCCGGCCGCGGCCCCGGCGGCCCTTGCCGCCCGCGCCGCCTTCCGCGTCGTCGTCCGGGCGCGTGCCGAGGAGTTCGTCGGCCAGCGTCGGCAGGTCGTCCAGCGGGGTCTCCTCCGCCCACTCCGGGCGCGGGCGGCCATGCTGCCCGTTCTCCGCGGGGCGGCCGGTGGCCGGGTCGACCTGCGGGAGTTCGCGGGTCCGCTCCGGGCCGCCGTCGGCCGGTTCGCCGTGCGCGTCCTTGCCGTCCTCCTGGAACACCCACGGCGGCACCCGGTCCGCCGGGTCGTCGTCCCGTACGGGCGGCAGCACGGTCGTCTCCTCGGAGTCCGCACCGCCTCCCCGGCCGGCGTCCCGGACCGGCGGCAGCACCGCCGTCTCGTCCGCCTCCCGCGCCTCGGGCCGCGGCAGCGCCGCGGTCCGCTCGGCGTCCGACGCGGCGCCCGTACCGGAACCGGAAGCCCCGTTCGCGGAAACGGACCCGGATTCGTTCTCCTTGGCCACCCGCTTCCGCAGCTGCGTGACGTCGGTCTCCGTGGTCTGCGCCTCGGCCGATTCGGCCGCCTCGGCAGCCGCCTTCGCCTCCGCGGCCGCAGCCGCCTGGGCCGCCTCGACCCGGGCCTGCTCGGCGCGCAGCAGCGCCTCCTCGGCCTTGCGCTGCTTCTCCAGGCGGCGCTCCTCGGCCTCCCGGCGCAGCCGCGCCTCCTCCTCGTGCTGCCTGCGCAGCCGCTCCTGTTCGGCGTGGCGGGCCTTCTCCTCCGCCTCGCGGCGCTGCCGCTCCGCCTCCGCCGCCGCACGGGCCTCCTCGGCGCGCTGCCGCGCCTCCTCGGCCTGGCGGGCGGTCTCCCGGGCCTTGGCCTCCTCGGCCTCGCGGCGCTTGCGCTCCTCTTCCTCGGCGCGCAGCTTGGCCAGCTGCTCCTGGCGCTCACGCTCCAGGCGCGCCTCCTCCGCCTTGCGCGCGGCCTCCTCCTCGGCCCTGCGGCGGGCCTCCTCCTCGGCTGCCTTGCGGGCCTCGGCCTGTGCCTTGAGCTCCGCCTCGGACAGCGGCAGGACCTGGTCGAGGCGGTGGCGTACGGCGGTGGTGACGGCCTCCGGCTCCTGGCCGGCGTCGACGACCAGGTAGCGGGCCGGGTCGGCGGCGGCCAGCGCCAGGAATCCGGCGCGCACCCGCTCGTGGAACTCGGCGGGCTCGGACTCCATCCGGTCCGGCGCCTCGGTGAAGCGCTCGCGCGCGGTCTCCGGCGAGACGTCCAGCAGCACGGTCAGATGCGGAATCAGGCCGTCCGTCGCCCAGCGGTTGATCCGGGCGATCTCCGTGGGTGCGAGGTTGCGGCCGGCGCCCTGGTAGGCCACCGAGGAGTCGACGTAACGGTCGGTGATGACGATCGCGCCGCGCTCCAGGGCGGGCCGGATGACGCTGTCGACGTGCTCGGCGCGGTCGGCGGCGAACATCAGCGCCTCGGCCCGGTCCGAGAGTCCGGACGTGGACACGTCCAGGATGATCGCCCGCAGCCGCTTGCCGACGGCGGTGGCGCCCGGCTCGCGGGTCACCACGACCTCGTGGCCCTTGCTGCGGATCCACTCCGCCAGCGCCTCGACCTGGGTCGACTTCCCGGCGCCGTCACCGCCCTCCAGGGCGATGAAGAAACCGGTGGCGGCGGGCGCCTGGGCCGGGTCGCCTCCGCGCAGCGCCTCGCGCAGGTCGCGCCGCAGCGGTACGCCCTGCCGGTCGTCGGTCTTGCCCAGCACCCAGGCGGCGACCGGCAGCAGCAGCGCGCCGGCCAGCATCAGGGTGTACGCGGCGCCGCCGTGCGCGAAGACGAAGGCGCCGCTGCCGACGTGGTGCGGGCCGATGACACCGGCCAGCAGGGGCGCGGCGATGGCGGCCAGCGCGACCGCGAGCCGGACGACGGCGTGCAGATGCTCGGTCGTACGGGCGCTGCGGAACGCCTCGGACTCCTGGTCCAGCAGCACATGGCCCGTATTGGCGGCGATACCGGCGCAGACACCGGCCAGCAGCGCGAGCAGCAGCACCGTCGTCGGGTCCGGGACCAGCCCCATGGCCAGCAGCGCCAGGCCGGTGCCGGCGACCGCCATGGCCAGCAGCCGGCGCCGGGAGAGCGCGGGCAGCACCTTGCGGGCGGCGCGGATGCCGATGACCGTGCCGCCGGTCAGCGCGAGCACCAGCAGCGCGTAGGTGGCAGGGCCGGTGGCCAGGTCGAAGGCGTGCAGTACGGAGAGCGCGACGGCCGCGGCGATCGCGCCGGCCACCGCCGCGCAGGCGGGCACCAACAGCGGGATCGCGCCCGTACGGCCCTTGTCGGGCCCCGCGCCCGGCTTGCCGGCGGACTTCGGGCGGCGCAGGCCCTCCAGCGGGGAGCGCGGCCGGGGGGTCTGACCGCCGGGCAGCTCGATGAAGTACAGGATCGACACGGAGGCGGCGAACAGGCCGGCCGCCACGTACGAGCCCAGCGCGGCCTGGTGGAGGTGGAACCACTCGACGCCGGTGCCCAGCAGCTTCCCGATCAGCGTGACGACCACCAGCGCGGCGGCGGCGATCGGCAGCGAGACGAAACTGGTGCGCAGCGACAGTCGGCGCAGCGCGTCCATGTTGTCGGGCAGCGGCCGGACGGTGGCGCCCTCCGGGGGCGGCGCGGGCAGCAGCGCGGGTGCCGCGCTCTCCCTGGCGACGGTCCAGAAGCGCTCGGCGACGCCGGAGACGAAGACCGTCACCAGCAGCCAGGCGAGCGCGTCGGCCGGCGTCCAGTCGATCCAGAGGGGGGCGATGACCAGCAGCGCGAGCCGCAGCGCGTCCGCGCCGATCATCGTCCAGCGGCGGTCCAGCGGCCCGTCGGGCGCGGTGAGCGCGGACAGCGGCCCCAGGAGGACGGCCCCGAAGAGCAGTGTCGCCAGCAGCCGGACGCCGAAGACCGCGGTGACCGCGAAGGCGGCGCCCCTATAGCCTCCGCCGAACACGGCGTGGCCGCCCAGCGGTACATACAGCGCCGCCTGAAGGGCGAGCAATACCAGGACAAGCAAGGACAGGGCATCGCCGATACCCCCGACGAACTGGGCGCTCCACAGCCGCTTCAAAGGAGGGAAGCGGAGCAGGGCTCGCACCGCACGCTCGCGGGAGTCCGCTGCGAGCGCGTCTGAGGTGGGGGGCACGACCGTTGGCTGCTCGGCACGCGTCATCCCGCCAGCCTATCGGGACAGGGCACACTACCGGGCGCCCGCCCGAACAAATAGGCGGGCACCGTCGGATGCGAAGGGGCGGGCCGGGCGAACTCGTCCGCCTGGCCCGCCCTTGTGCCGCGCCGGTCCACGCCGGCTCCGGCGGCCCGGGGCGGCTCAGTCCTCGGCCGGCGCGGCCGTCTTCTTCGCCGCCGTCTTGGCCGTGGCCTTCTTCGCGGTGGTCGTCTTCTTCGCGGTGGTCGTCTTCTTCGCCGCGGTCTTCTTGGCGGCCGTCTTCTTCACAGCCGTCTTCTTCGCGGCCGTCTTCTTGGCCGGCGCCTTCTTGGCGGTCTTCTTCGCCGGCCCCTTGGCGCGCTTCTCCGCCAGCAGCTCGTAGCCGCGCTCGGCGGTGATCGTCTCGACGTCGTCGTCCCGGCGCAGCGTCGCGTTGGTCTCGCCGTCCGTGACGTACGCGCCGAACCGGCCGTCCTTGACCACCACCGGCTTGCCGCTCACCGGGTCCGTGCCCAGCTCCTTGAGCGGCGGCTTGGCGGCGGCGCGCCCGCGCTGCTTGGGCTGGGCGTAGATCGCCAGCGCCTCGTCGAGGGTGATCGTGAACAGCTGCTCCTCGCTCTCCAGGGAGCGCGAGTCGGTGCCCTTCTTCAGGTACGGGCCGTAGCGGCCGTTCTGCGCCGTGATCTCCACGCCCTCTGCGTCCGCGCCGACGACGCGCGGCAGCGACATCAGCTTGAGCGCGTCCTCCAGGGTCACGGTGTCCAGGGACATCGACTTGAAGAGCGAGGCGGTGCGCGGCTTGACCGCGTTCTTGCCGGTCTTCGGGGTGCCCTCGGGCAGCACCTCGGTGACGTACGGGCCGTAGCGGCCGTCCTTCGCCACGATCTGGTGGCCGGAGACCGGGTCCATGCCCAGCTCGAAGTCGCCGCTCGGCTTGGCCAGCAGCTCCTCGGCGTACTGAACCGTCAGCTCGTCGGGCGCCAGGTCGTCGGGGACGTCGGCCCGCTGGTGGCCCTCCTCGTCCTTCTCGCCGCGCTCCACGTAGGGGCCGTAGCGGCCGACCCGCAGCGTGATGCCGTCGCCGACCGGGAAGGACGAGATCTCCCGGGCGTCGATCGCGCCCAGGTCCGTGACCAGCTCCTTGAGGCCGCCGAGGTGGTCGCCGTCGCCGTTCCCGGCGTCCGCCGCACCTCCCACGCCCGCGGCGGAGCCGCTGTCAGGCCCGGTCTCGCCGAAGTAGAAGCGCCGCAGCCACGGCACGGCCTGCGCCTCACCGCGCGCGATCCGGTCGAGGTCGTCCTCCATCTTGGCGGTGAAGTCGTAGTCGACCAGCCGGCCGAAGTGCTTCTCCAGGAGGTTGACCACCGCGAAGGAGAGGAACGACGGAACCAGCGCCGTCCCCTTCTTGAAGACGTAGCCGCGGTCCAGGATCGTGCCGATGATCGACGCGTACGTCGACGGGCGGCCGATCTCGCGCTCTTCCAGCTCCTTGACCAGCGTGGCCTCGGTGTAGCGGGCGGGCGGCTTGGTGGCGTGGCCGTCGGCGGTGATCTCCCGCGCGGCGAGCGCATCGCCCTCGGCGACCTGCGGCAGCCGCCGCTCACGGTCGTCCAGCTCCGCGTTCGGGTCGTCGGCGCCCTCCACGTACGCCTTGAGGAAGCCGTGGAAGGTGATGGTCTTGCCGGACGCGCTGAACTCGGCGTCCCGCCCGTCGGCGGCCCGGCCGCCGATCTTGACGGTGACGGAGTTCCCGGTCGCGTCCTTCATCTGGGAGGCGACGGTGCGCTTCCAGATCAGCTCGTAGAGCCGGAACTGGTCGCCGGTCAGCCCCGTCTCCGCGGGCGTGCGGAAGCGGTCGCCGGAGGGACGGATCGCCTCGTGCGCCTCCTGCGCGTTCTTGACCTTGCCGGCGTACGTCCGCGGCTTGTCCGGCAGGTACCCGGCGCCGTACAGCTGCGTCACCTGTGCCCGGGCCGCGGCGACCGCGGTGTCCGAGAGCGTGGTGGAGTCCGTACGCATATAGGTGATGAAGCCGTTCTCGTACAGCTTCTGCGCGACCTGCATGGTGGCCTTGGCGCCGAAGCCGAGCTTGCGGCTGGCCTCCTGCTGGAGGGTGGTCGTCCGGAACGGCGCGTACGGCGAGCGGCGGTACGGCTTGGACTCGACCGAGCGGACCGCGAAGTCGGTGTTCTCCAGGGCGGCGGCGAGCGCGCGGGCGTTCGCCTCGTCCAGGTGGAGCGCGTCGTTCTTGAGCTGCCCGTTGGGACCGAAGTCGCGGCCCTGGGCGATCCGGCGGCCGTCGACGCTGTTCAGCCGGGCGGTCAGGGTCGAGGGGTCGCTGGCGTCACCCGCCCGGCCGGTGGCGAAGGTGCCGGTCAGGTCCCAGTACTCGGCGGAGCGGAACGCGATCCGCTCGCGCTCCCGCTCGACGACGAGCCGGGTCGCCACGGATTGCACCCGGCCGGCGGACAGCCGGGGCATGACCTTCTTCCACAGGACCGGCGAGACCTCGTAGCCGTAGAGGCGGTCGAGGATCCGGCGGGTCTCCTGGGCGTCGACCAGCTTCTTGTTCAGATCGCGGGGGTTGGCGACGGCCTCGCGGATCGCGTCCTTGGTGATCTCGTGGAAGACCATCCGGTGGACCGGGACCTTCGGCTTGAGGATCTCCTGGAGGTGCCACGCGATGGCCTCGCCCTCGCGGTCCTCATCGGTGGCGAGGAAGAGTTCGTCGGACTCGGCCAGCAGCTCCTTGAGCTTCTTGACCTGGTCCTTCTTGTCGCTGTTGACCACGTAGATCGGCTGGAAGTCGGCGTCGACGTTCACGCCGAGGCGGGCCCAGGACTCGCCCTTGTACTTCGCCGGGACCTCGGCCGCGCCGTTGGGGAGGTCGCGGATGTGCCCGACGCTGGCCTCGACCACGTAGCCGGGGCCGAGGTAGCCCTTGATCGTCTTCGCCTTGGCAGGCGACTCGACGATGACGAGTCGGCGGCCGCCGCCCTCTGCGGTCTCGCTGGTCGGGGACAACTTCGCTCTTCTCTCCGGTCGACGCTGGGAATGCTCCCGGGCCGGACGCCCGGGGCGCACTGCGGTGACGCTTGACGCTGCGGAGTGTGACGGTACCTCCCGCCCCCGTGTCAAACGGAAAAACCCCGCAACGCCACTCGAACGGTAACCCGACTACATGCCTTCGCGCCGCCCCGACCGTCCCAGCCGCTCTCCGGCCGCCCTGCGCGGGCTCGGATGGATCATGGCGGACCCGCGGCACCGCACCGCGCACCTCCCGGCGGTCCCCGGCGCGCCACCGCACCGGTACCGCCGGTGATCTCGCAGAGTAACCGCCCGGCGGGCGGCACCGCGCCCGCCGGCGGTGCCCGCGGCGGGCCGCGACTGTCACAAGGTGACGGCGGATGCGGTCATCACCTTGATACGTCAGGTGAGCGGACTGGCAGGATGGACGTGGCACGGCTCACGGCTTGAGCCGTGTACTGCCGTCATCACGCATCCTCGGGGGGAAGATCACCCATGGCGAACCAGTACCCCGGACCGCCACCGGAGCAGCCGCCCGGCCCGCCCGGACAGAACCCGTACGCCGCTCCGGAGCCCGGCCGCCCCGCCGACGCCGGTTACGGCTACCCGCAGGGCGGCCGCCCCGGAGAGCCCGGTTACGGCTACCCGCAGGCCGCTCCGCCGCCCGCGCCCGGCTTCCCGCCGCCGCCCGCCGCCGGTTTCACGGCCCAGCAGCCGCCCCCGGTCGGCGGCATGGCGATCTCGCTCGGCGACATCGCGGTCAGCGGCGACACGATCATGACGCCGGCCGGCCCGATGCCGCTGCGGGGCGCCGTCTGGACGGCCACCGACATGTCCCGCACGGAGGAGAAGATCCCCGCGCACGCGATCGTCCTCGCCATCGTCTTCTTCCTCTTCTGCCTCCTCGGCCTGCTCTTCCTCCTGATGAAGGAGCGCACCACGACCGGCTTCGTCCAGGTCACGGTGAACAGCGGGGGCCGCCACCACTCCACGATGATCCCGGTGCAGTCGCGCGAGCAGGTCATGTTCGTCATGAACCAGGTCAACTACGCCCGGTCGCTGAGCGTGTGAGCCGCCACGAGCCGCAGGGGGCCGCCGGAACGCTGCCGCCGGGCGGACCCGTCCCGCCGGACGCGCCCGGCGACCCCGCGGCCGCGTCCGTCCGCCGGCGCACCGTCCGCCGGGCGTCACTCGCGCTCGGCATCGGTGCGCTGGGCGCCGGCTACCTCTGGAACACCAACCCGCACCACTCCGGGCAGCTGTTGCTCCCCTGCCCGTTCCGCTGGGCGACCGGGCTGCAGTGCCCGTTCTGCGGCGGCACGCGGATGGCGTACGACCTGATGCACGGCGACGTCGCGGAGGCCTTCCACGACAACGCCGTGCTGCTCACGCTGGGCGTGCCGGCCGTCGCGTACGTGCTGGTGCGCTGGCTGGCCGCCGGGCTCCGCGGGCAGCGCCATCCGCTGCGGCTGACGGCCCGCGGCAACGCCGTGGTCGTCGGCATCGCCGCGGTGTGGATGGTCGCCCGCAACCTCATCGACTGACCGCGGAGCCCGCCTCGGTCAGCGAACGGTGACCTTCACCACCGGCGAGACGGCGCTGCCGGCCGCGATACGCAGCTGGTTGACGCCCTTGATACCGAGCTTCACGCGTATCGAGTAGCCGCCCTTGGCGTTGATCGGCGCCTGGGCCGGCAGCGACACCCACTTCTTGCCCTGCTTCTGCTGGACCGTGACCTTGGTGCCCGCCTTGACGCCCTTGGCGACACCGCTGATCCGGAACTGCTGCCACGCCTTGACCGTCGTCACGCTGGCCTTGGCCGTCAGCGTCGCCGCCGCGGGCGCCGTGGCGACGATCGGCGCCGACGTGTGGACGACCTGCGGCGCGGCCATGGCGACGGCCGAACCTCCGGCGAACAGCGCGACGGTGGCCAGGGCGACTCCGGTGTAGCGAAGCGTACGGTTCATGTCGGATTCCTCACTGATGGGCCAATGAGCCTGTTGGTGACCTTCCTTCAGGAATACGGCGAACCTCGGGCGGAGGTTCCCATTCCGCTCCGAAATCGGCCCACTTCGCCGGATCTGGCCGAATCCGAACGACCGCCCCCGGCAAGACAGTTGCCCCAGCCGCGCCACATCCCGGGCAGGCCGCCCCGTCGCGAGGACGCCCGCCTCCGTACGGGCAGCCCGGCGCCCTCGTACGGCACGTCGTACGGCGCCCGCGCGAACTTCCCCCGAACGGCGCCCTGTTCGCCGCGCGCGGCCCGCGTCCCGGCTCAGCTCACCGGCTCCAGGAACCCCTGCTCGATCAGCATCCGGATCGCGCTCGGCGTACGGTCCCGCAGCAGCACCGGGTCCTCACCGACGAGCTGGGCGATGGCGTCCAGGATCCGCCCTGCCGGCAGCGAGCCGTCGCACACCCCGGCGAAGCCCGCGCCGACCGTGTCCACCTTCGTCGCCCGCCGCATACCGCGGTTCTGACGGAGCACCACATGCTCCGGGTCCTCCGCGCCCGGCAGCCCGACCTGCTCCTGCACCACCTCGTCGGCCAGCCGGAAGTGCCCGGCCAGCAGCGCCGCGTCGTCCGTGGCCCGCAGATAGTCCTGCCGGTCGAAGTGCCGCAGCACCGCGTCCCCCAGCGGCTGTTCCACCGGATGCGGCCATTCCTCGACCGTGATGGACGGGTCCTGGGCACCGGACTTGCGCAGCGTGATCCAGCCGAAGCCGACGGCCTTGGTCTTGCGCGCCTCGAATTCGTCGAGCCAGGCGTCGTACCGCGCGGCGTACGCGTCCTCGCCGGTGCGGTGGTCGCCGGCGTCCCGCAGCCACAGCTCGGCGTACTGGGTGATGTCCTGCACCTCGCGCTGCACGATCCAGGCGTCGCACCCCCGGGGCACCCAGGAGCGCAACCGGTCCTGCCACTCCTCGCCCGCCACATGCTCCCAGTTGGCCAGCAGCTGGCAGTACCCGCCGTCGTTGAGATGCGCGGCGGCCTGCTGGACGAGGGTGCGGCACAGGTCGTCGCCGCCCATACCGCCGTCCCGGTAGGTGAGCCGGGCCCCCTCGGGACGGACCGGGGAGATCACGAACGGCGGGTTGGAGACGATCAGGTCGAAGCTCTCCTCGCCGACCGGCTCGAAGAGCGACCCCTCCCGCAGGTCGGCCGGCCGCGCCCCGGAGAGCGCCAGCGTCAGCGCGGCGATCCGCAGCGCCCGGGGGTTGAGGTCGGTGGCGGTGACCCGCGTGGCGTGCTGGGCGGCGTGCAGCGCCTGGATGCCGGAGCCCGTACCGAGGTCGAGCGCCTTGGCGACGGGGCGGCGCGCGGTGATCCCGGCGAGGGTCGTGGACGCCCCGCCGACACCGAGCACCAGCTGGGCGCGGTCGCCCTCCCCGTCGCCCCGGATGCCGCCGGCGCCGCCGACCGCGCAGCCCAGGTCGGAGACGATCCACCAGTCCTGCCCTTCGGGACCGCCGTACGGCCGCACGTCCACCGTGGCGCGCAGCCGGTCGCCGTCCCGCACCAGCCAGCCGTCGGCGAGGCAGTCGGCCACCGGCAGCGCCGCCCGGACCCGCGCCTCGGGCACCGGACGCTGCAACAGGAACAGCCGCACCAGGGTCTCCAGCGGGCCGTCGCCGCGGGTCGCCCGCAGCGCGGGGACGGTCTCGCTGCGGGCCAGCGCGGCATACGCGGGCGCGCCGAGCAGGTCCAGCAGCCCGTCGGCGGTGAAGGCGGCGGCCAGCAGCGCCTCGCGCAGCCGGCTCGTACGGGCACTGCTGTCGGGGTCCTGGTCATCTGCGGTGGGGAGGTGCGTCGTCACCCGTCCATTGTCGGTGCTGCCACCGACAATCGGCGACGGCCCGGCGCCACACCCCTCTCGGGCGCGTCGCCGGGCCGCCGCCCGAACCCGCTCAGGAATCCCGCACTACGCGCTCTTGGACGGCGCGGCGGACGGCGAACCGGACGCGCCCTGGTTCTGGCAGCCCTTCTGCTTGGCCATCGCCTTGCCCACGTCGCCGGCCTCCAGCTTCTTGAACGCCTGCTCGCTCTGCGCGTTGAGCTTGTTGATCCCGTCGGAGAGGTTGCGCAGCCCGTCCGCGAACTTCAGCTTGTCCGAGGTGTCCAGGCCGTCGACCTGCTTCTTGAGGGCGGCGTATCCCGTGGAGAGGGAGTTGAGTTCCTTGACCGCGTTCTTCTGCGCGTCGGCACCGCCGTCGCTGGGCGGCGCCCCCGCCTTGTCGAGCGACGCGGCCAGCGCGGCGTACGCCTGCGAGATCTGCCCGAACGCCTTCGAGTCGGTCTGCTGGACCTTCTTGGAGTCGGTGTTGCCGGTGTCGGCCGTCTGCATGGCCGCGTTGGCGTCCTGGATCTGCTTGAACGGAGCCTGCGCGGGGTCGCAGAACGACTTCGCCCAGTCGTCGAGCTTCTTGCTGTTGTCGCTGCTGCAACCGGTCAGCGCGAGCAGGAGTGCGGCACCGCCGGACAGTGCAGCCACAAGCTTCTTGTTCACCGGATTGGTCCCTTCCATGGCTCTCGGCCCCGGAACATACACGGCCAAACGGCCTGGTCGATGGGACGGGCATCTCCTCCGGCCCGCATTGCAGCCATTTGCACCAAGGACGGCGGGGCCGGCCGGGCGCACCGCGGGCGGGTGTCCGGCGCGCACAAAAAGCGCCGTCCACCCGCCCGTTGAGCGGTCGTCAGGCCGTTTCGCCGGCCGCTCCTCTCAGGACGCCACAGCCGTTTCGGTTGACTTCGCGACGCCTCCGGAGTCCTTCGAGTTGTTGTCTTCATCACCTACGGCGATACCGCGCCGCTTGGAGATGTAGACCGCGCCGACGATGACCGTGAGGGCCAGCGCGGCGGCCGCGGCCCGGATGCCGAGGCTCTTGTCATGGCCGTACGAGAACTTCACCACGGCCGGCGCGATCAGCAGCGCGACCAGGTTCATGACCTTCAGCAGCGGGTTGATCGCCGGGCCCGCGGTGTCCTTGAACGGGTCGCCGATGGTGTCCCCGATGACCGTCGCGGCATGCGCCTCGCTCCCCTTGCCGCCGTGGTGGCCGTCCTCGACCAGCTTCTTGGCGTTGTCCCACGCGCCACCGGAGTTGGCGAGGAACACCGCCATCAGCGTGCCGGTGCCGATCGCGCCCGCCAGGAACGAGCCGAGCGCCCCGACGCCGAGCGAGAAGCCGACCGCGATGGGCGTCAGCACCGCCAGCAGCCCTGGCGTGGCCAGTTCGCGCAACGCGTCCTTGGTGCAGATGTCGACGACCCGCCCGTACTCGGGCTTCTCGGTGTAGTCCATGATCCCGGGCCGCTCCCGGAACTGCCGGCGCACCTCGAAGACCACCGCCCCCGCGGACCGCGACACCGCGTTGATCGCCAGCCCGGAGAACAGGAAGACGACCGAGGCCCCCAGGACCAGCCCCACCAGGTTGTTGGGCTGCGAGATGTCCAGGCTCAGCCCCATCCCGCCGGCCGCATGGCCGATGTCCCGTACGGCGTTGGCGATCGCGTCCCGGTACGAGCCGAACAGCGCGGAGGCCGCCAGCACCGCCGTCGCGATGGCGATCCCCTTGGTGATGGCCTTGGTGGTGTTGCCCACCGCGTCCAGGTCGGTCAGCACCTTCGCGCCGTCCCCGGTGACGTCACCGGACATCTCGGCGATGCCCTGCGCGTTGTCGGAGACCGGGCCGAAGGTGTCCATCGCGACGATCACGCCGACGGTCGTCAGCAGACCGGTCCCGGCCAGCGCCACCGCGAACAGCGCCAGCGTGATCGAGGCGCCGCCCAGCAGGAACGCCCCGTAGACGGCCAGCGCGATCAGCACCGCCGAGTAGACCGCCGACTCCAGGCCGATCGAGATACCGGAGAGCACGACGGTGGCCGGCCCGGTCAGCGAGGTCTTCCCGATGTCCTGGACGGGCCGCCGGTTGGTCTCGGTGAAGTAGCCGGTCAGCTGCTGGATCAGCGCGGCCAGCACGATCCCGATGGCGACCGCGACCATGGCCAGCATCCGCGGATCGCCGCTGCGGCCCAGGATCTCCGGGTCGCTGACGCCGCCGAGGTCCTTGTAGCTGGACGGCAGGTACGTGAACACCGCGGCGGCCACCAGGGCCAGCGAGATGCCCGCGGAGATGAAGAAGCCGCGGTTGATGGCCGTCATACCGCTGCGGTCCCGGCGCCGGGGCGCCACGACGAAGATCCCGACCATCGCGGTCAGCACACCGATGGCGGGCACCAGCAGCGGGAACGCGAGCCCGGCGTCGCCGAAGGCCGCGGTGCCCAGGATGAGCGCGGCGACCAGGGTCACGGCGTACGACTCGAAGAGGTCGGCGGCCATACCGGCGCAGTCGCCGACGTTGTCGCCGACGTTGTCCGCGATGGTGGCGGCGTTGCGCGGGTCGTCCTCGGGGATGCCCTGCTCGACCTTGCCGACGAGGTCGGCGCCGACGTCCGCCGCCTTGGTGAAGATGCCGCCGCCGACCCTCATGAACATCGCGATCAGCGCGGCACCGAGGCCGAAGCCCTCCAGCACCTTGGGCGCGTCCACCGCGTACACGAGCACCACGCAGGAAGCGCCGAGCAGGCCGAGTCCCACGGTGAACATGCCGACGACGCCGCCCGTACGGAAAGCGATCTTCATCGCCTTGTGGGAGACGGCCGTAAGATCCTTTTCCCGGGAATCGCCGTCGTCCGGAGTCGCCTCCCTGGCCGCAGCCGCCACACGCACATTACTGCGCACCGCGAGCCACATGCCGATATAGCCGGTGGCCGCCGAGAATCCGGCCCCGATCAGGAAGAAGGCGCTGCGTCCGGCGCGCTGCGTCCAATTGTCCGCAGGCAGCAACATGAGCAGGAAGAACACCACGACGGCGAATACGCCAAGGGTCCGCAACTGCCGGGCCAGGTAGGCGTTTGCGCCTTCCTGGACGGCCGCCGCGATCTTCTTCATGCTGTCGGTTCCCTCGCCGGCCGCGAGCACTTGGCGGACCAGCACCGCGGCGACGGCCAGCGCGGCAAGGGCGACGACGGCGATCACCAGGACGATGTCGCGATTGCCCGCCGTGAGCGACGGTGCGGCCAGAGATGAGGGGAAGTCCAGCAACTGAGGGGTATGAGGCCCCGCCATTCGTCCTCCTTGACGTTATGGCACATGGGCGCGCGGAAGCACGCTCAGGCGTCCTGAGCAAGATGTGGACGGATTGTAGGGAGCCCCGGTTGATCAAAACAGGGCGCCTCAAAGGGAATTCGCCTGCTCCGGGGAAGATCAAAAGGCTGGCGGTTCGCCGAATTCGCCCGCACGGGGGAAACCAGCGAATTCGCTGACCCCTGACCGATGATCTCACTTTCCTACCGATTACCGCTGCTCAACGACACTGCACTGCCAGGAGAGTTGACTGTGGCCGCCGTGAAACCGGAGGAAATCGAGCCGTCGCCCCGCCGCCGTACGGCCGGCACGCGGCCCGTGCGCCACCCGTCGAAACACGGTGATGAGTCGTCAGATCACGTCCGGATCGCACCGCTCCCGACCGACCCGGGGCTCCCCGACGGCCGACCGCGGCTCACGGGACAGGAAGCGCTGAGATGCCCGGCCGAGGGCGCGCAGGATCAGCGGCGCCACGCTCTCGGGAACCGGCACGAGCACGATCAGGGACGGCCCCAGCGGATTCCCGAAGTCGTCCACGCAGCGACGCGTGCCGCACCGGCCGCGCGGAGGGCCGGCTGGTCCCCGCCTCCGTCCGCCCGGCGCTCCCCCGGGCTGCGCACGGCCGCCCTACGGCAGGACCGGAGCCGGGTTCGCGGGCCAGCTCATACGGATCAGCCCGCCGCCCTCGCCGGAGGTCACCTCGACGTCGTCGACCAGCCCGCTGATGACCGCGAGGCCCATCTCGTCCTCGCCCTCGACGTCGGCTTCCGCGGCGCCCTCGGCTTCGGCACCGCCCGCCCCACCGGGGCCGGACACCCCGTCGCCCACCTCGATCGAGAACTTCTTCTCGTCCTCGATCAGCACGACCCGCACGGGATCCTCGATGCCATGGCTTTCGTGCAGCCCCACGGCCCGGCTGCACGCCTCGCCCACGGCGAGCCGCACCTCGTCCAGCACGGCCTCGTCCACCCCCGCCCGCCGTGCCACGGCAGCCGCGACCAGACGCGCGGTCCGGACGTGCTCGGGAAGGGCGCTGAAGCGAAGTTCGACGGTGGCCATGCCATCCCCCTAGTGATGCGGGCGTGCGACGCAGGGGGCCGGACTGGTGTGCCCGGAACCCCCCACACTTCTTCCACCCCCGCGCCATGGGCGCGGGGGACCGGCGAACCGTCAGTCAGTGGCTGCGACGGCTTCGTCGACCGAGGTGTGAATCGGAAACACCTTGGTCAGACCGGTGATACGGAAGATCTTGAGAATGCGCTCCTGGTTGCAGACCAGGCGCAGCGAACCCTCATGGGCACGCACCCGCTTCAGCCCGCCCACCAGGACGCCGAGCCCTGTGGAGTCGAGGAAGTCGACACGTTCCATGTCCACCACGAGGTGGTAGCTTCCGTCGTTCACAAGCTCGACCAGCTGCTCCCGCAGCTTGGGCGCGGTGTATACATCAATCTCGCCACCGACCTCGACGACCGTACGGTCGCCAACGGTCCGGGTCGACAGGGACAGGTCCACGGATCCTCCAGCACCTTGCTATCGAGCGGTCGCCCCCCTGGGGCCTCCCCACCGAAGGTAGGGGCGGATCGGCAGCCGCGATGGCATTCAATCACTTACCAGCAGGCGTGCACGACGCCTTGTGAGCATTGTCCGTCACTCCGGTGACACACTCGGTGCCAATGGCCTCCAATCGACTCCCGCCGGATCCGGGCGCGCGCACTTCCCCAGGCATGATTCTCGACCGTCTCGCCCGGGGCGCGACCCGCGCTGCGCGCATCACTCATACGGAGCACTTGCCCCCGCGCATCGGCAGCCATGCCGACTGGCCGGCACAGATCCGGCCGGAAGTGATCGACGCCATCCGTTCGGCCGGAATCGATCGCCCCTGGGCCCACCAGGCACGGACATCCGAACACGCACTACGCGGCGAATCCGTCGTGGTCGCCACCGGCACCGCCTCCGGCAAGTCCCTGGCATACCTCGCGCCGGTCCTCTCCACGCTCCTGGACGGCTCAGAGGCGCCGAACGGCAGGGGGACCACGGCCCTGTACCTGGCGCCCACCAAGGCCCTCGCGGCCGACCAGCGGCGCGCCGTACGCGAGCTGGCCGCCCCGCTCGGCACCGCCGTCCGGCCCGCGGTCTACGACGGTGACACCCCGGTCGAGGAACGCGAGTGGGTCCGCCAGTACGCCAACTACGTCCTGACCAACCCGGACATGCTGCACAGTGGCATCCTCCCGGCCCACCCCCGCTGGTCCTCCTTCCTGCGCGCGCTGCGCTACGTCGTCATCGACGAATGCCACACCTACCGCGGTGTCTTCGGCTCCCACGTCGCCCAGGTCGTCCGCCGGCTGCGCCGGATCTGCGCCCGCTACGGCTCCGAGCCGGTCTTCCTGCTGGCCTCCGCCACCGCCGCGGAACCGGCGCAGGCCGCCTCCCGGCTCACCGGTCTGCCCGTGGCGGAAATCACGCAGGACACCTCGCCGCGCGGCGAGTTGGTCTTCGCTCTCTGGGAGCCGCCACTGACCGAACTGCACGGCGAGCAGGGCGCGCCGGTCCGCCGCACCGCCACCGCCGAGACCGCCGATCTGCTCACAGACCTCGCCATCCAGGGCGTGCGCACCGTCGCGTTCGTACGCTCCCGGCGCGGCGCCGAGCTGATCGCCCTCATCGCGCAGGAGCGGCTCGCGGAGGTGGACCGCTCGCTGCCCGGGCGGGTCGCCGCCTACCGGGGCGGCTATCTGCCCGAGGAGCGCCGGGCCCTCGAACGCGCCCTGCACAGCGGCGAACTCCTCGGCCTGGCCGCCACCACCGCGCTCGAACTGGGCGTGGACGTCTCCGGCCTGGACGCCGTGGTCATCGCGGGCTATCCGGGCACCCGGGCGTCGCTGTGGCAGCAGGCCGGCCGGGCGGGCCGCTCCGGGCAGGGCGCGCTGGCTGTCCTGGTGGCCCGCGACGACCCGCTGGACACCTATCTCGTCCACCACCCCGAGGCGCTCTTCGACCAGCCCGTCGAATCGACGGTGCTGGACCCCGACAACCCGTACGTCCTCGCCCCGCACCTCTGCGCCGCCGCCTCCGAACTCCCGCTCACCGAGGCCGACTTCCCGCTCTTCGGACCGGAGACCGCCGGGCTGCTGCCGCAGCTGGAGGCGGCGAGCCTGCTGCGCCGGCGCACCACGGCCTGGCACTGGACGCGCCGCGAGCGAGCCGCCGACCTCACCGACATCCGCGGCCAGGGCGGCTCGCCCGTCCAGGTCGTCGAGGCCGGCACCGGGCGGCTGCTGGGCACCGTCGACGCCGCCGCCGCGCACACCACCGTCCACGACGGCGCGGTCCACCTCCACCAGGGCCGCAGCTATCTCGTCCGGCACCTCGACCTGGAGGACGACGTCGCCCTCGTCGAACAGGCCGACCCGCCCTATTCCACGACCGCCCGGGACACCACCGCGATCTCCGTCCTGGAGACCGACACGGAGGTCCCCTGGGGCGACGCCCGGCTGTGCTTCGGCTCCGTCGAGGTCACCAATCAGGTCGTCTCCTTCCTGCGCCGCAAACTGATCACCGGGGAGGTCCTCGGCGAGACCAAGCTCGACCTGCCGCCCCGTACGCTGCGCACCCGCGCCGTGTGGTGGACGGTCACCGAGGACCAGCTCGACGCCGCCCGGGTCAATCCCGAGCAGCTGGGAGGCGCCCTGCATGCCGCCGAACACGCCTCCATCGGCATGCTGCCGCTCTTCGCGACCTGCGACCGCTGGGACATCGGCGGCGTCTCCGTGCCCCTCCACCCGGACACCCTGCTGCCGACGGTCTTCGTCTACGACGGCCACCCCGGCGGCGCCGGCTTCGCCGAGCGCGCCTTCCACACTGCCGCCGCCTGGCTCACCGCCACCCGTAGCGCCATCGCGGCCTGCGAATGCGAGGCCGGCTGCCCGTCCTGCATCCAGTCCCCCAAGTGCGGCAACGGAAACGACCCGCTCCACAAACGGGGCGCCGTCCGGCTCCTGGGGGAGCTGCTGCGGGGCGCGCCGAAGGCGTAGGGCCGGTCCGGCGGGTGCGCGCGGCGCGGGGCGGGCCCGGCCGCTCAGCGTACGGAATCCGACCCGCGGGCCGCGGGCGCCCGCCGGCCCCGCCACGTCCCCGGCGGGGCCCGCCCGTGCCCGTACCCGTGAGGTGAGCGGGCGACTGCCGGCCTCGGCCGTGACATCGGCGATCAGCGCGGCCACCGAGCACCGCACCAGGCGGGTGTGCTGCCCGGACGCCACCCGGCGGGCCGCCGCACAGGCCGCCTCCGGGCCCCACGGCGCCCGGTCGGCGGCGGCCAGCGCCGCCAGATCCGCGGCACCACCCGCCCGGTGCCGGGCCGTGACGGCCTGGCCGGCGGCCATCAGCGCCGCGAAGACCGCGCAGAGCGCCGCCGCCGCGAAGACCGTCCACACCGTCGCGGACCCCTCGTCACCGCACCGTGTCCTCCGCAAGAGCCACCGCCTCCCCGCCGACCCGCACCGTCATCCGGCCCACCCCCGGCAGGCCGGCCTCGACCCGTACGCGCACCAGGTCGCCCTCCCGCGCCACCGCGATCCGCGCGCCCTTGGGAGCCGCGCCGCGCGCCGTCGCAAGGACCCGCGCCGGCGGCTCCGACCGCGCCGCCGCCCGCGCCCCGGCCCGGGCGGCGTCCACACAGGCGATACGGGCACAGGCCGCCATCAGTCCCCAGATCAGCGCCGCCGCGACCGCCACCAGCACCGGCAGCACCACGGCCGCCTCCGCCGTCACGAACCCGGCATCCGGCGCCCTCCGCCCGCCGGCTCGGCCCGGGCCCGCGCGGGGACCGCGGGCCGGCCCACAACTCCGGCTCTCAGAACGGCGCATCGAGCGCCCTCTGGACCACCGACCGCAGCATCGACATCACCTGACCACTCGTCAGGATCTTGTAGAGCACCGCCGCGAACGCACACGCCGCGAGCGTCCCCACGGCGTACTCCGCGGTGCTCATCCCGCGATCCCGCCCGGCCGCGCGCACCCGCGCCCACCACCGTCGAAACATCTCAACCTCCTTGACACAGCCTGAACTTGAACTCGTCTTCCCTTGCCGGCCGCGGGGCCCTGGCACTCCCGCGCCGTTCAGTCGCGCCCCAGCAGCCCGCCCGCCAGCCCGATCAGCACCGGCGCCACACCGAGCACCAGGAACGCCGGCAGAAAGCACCCCGACAGCGGGAGGGTGACCAGCACCCCCGCCCGCCGGGCCCGTGCGGTCGCCGCCCTGCCCCGCTCGGCGCGGAGCCCGGCCGCGACACGGGACGCCGACTCGACGGCCGGGGCACCGGATATCCCGGCGCGCGCCAGGCACCGCGCCAGTCCGGCGGCTCCTGGGAGGGCGGCCAGTCGGGGCCATACGGCGGCCGGTTCACCGCCCAGACGCAGTTCCGCCGCGATCTGGCGCAGTCGCTCCGCCACGGTCCCCTCCAGCGACCGGCCCACCACCTCGGCCGCCTCCCGCGGCCCGGCCCCGGCCGCCAGACAGGCCGCCAGCAGATCGCCGGCCGTGGCCAGTTCGGCGCCGACCCCGACCGCCGCCGTCTGGCCGGCCGCCGCAGCGCGCTGCCGGACCAGCCAGCGGTACGCTCCCCACCCGACGGCGAGTCCCACAACGAGACCGGCCACCCCGCCCAGGAGGACGGCAACGAGACCGGCCGCCCCCAGGGGCCCGCCCCACTCCCTCAGCCGACCGCCGCACCGACCTCCCTGCCGCGCCGCCGCCATTCCCCTGTTTCGGCCTCTGACGGCCGCCCACCGCCCGCGGACACCGGCCGCCCTGCCGTACCGTCCGCCGCGCACCGCGCCCAGCACGGCCGGCACCCGCCGCCGTACGGCGCGCCCGCGCTGCGCCGCCCGCACCAGCGGAACCGACCGCGCCACGGCCGTCACCGCCATCACAGTCGCCGCCACTATCCCCACCCTGTGGACAACTTCCAGGTTCACCGCACCCACCCCGCTCACTCCCCCACCTCCGCCGCATCCGCAACGATCCGGGCCGTCCAGGCCACCCCGCCCCACTCCAGAAGCCCGCCGGTCACCAGACACCCCCAGCCGGCCGGGGTGTGCAGCAGCACCCCGAGCGGATCGGCGCCGAGGGCGCCGCCCATCAGGAGCCCGCCCGCCGGCAGCAGCGCGAGCATCAGCGCCGTGGCCCGCGGCCCCGCCAACTGGGCGCGCAGCTCCTCGCGTTGGTCCCGCCGCACGCCGAGCCCGGCCGCGATCCGCTCCAGCCCGCCGGCCAGTCCGGCGCCGCCCTCCACGGCCACCTGCCAGCACGCCGCCATACCGGTCAGCCCCTCGGCACCCGGCAGCCGCGCCGCCGCACGCAGCGCCGCGGGCACGTCGCCCCCGTACCGCGCCGCCGCACGCACCACCGCCCCCGCCTCTCCCAGCCCCGGCTCCTCCGTCCCCGCCACGACCAGGGCCCGGTCCGGCTGCTGCCCGGCCCGCAGCTCCCCCGCCACCGCCGTGCACAGCGCGATCACCGCCGCCGCCCGACGGTCCGCCCGCCGCCGTCTCCCCCGCGCGGCCAGCCACCGCCGTACGACGGCCACGCCCGCCACCGACGCCACCGCCGGCAGCACCGACCGCCCCAGCAGCCCCAGCCCGATCCCCGCCGGCAGGCACCAGAGCTCCGCCCCGACCGCGACCCCGCGACCGAGCCGCCACCGCCGCCCCGCCGCCCCGTCGACCACCCGCCCCGCCCACCATGCGCGCCACCGCGCCGGCCACCGCGCCGCTGCCGGGTCGGACACCACCGCTCCACCGCCGAGCACCGCGGCCGCCCTCCTCCGCAACACCGCGTCCCGCCGGCAGCCGGCGGCCATCCTGGCCGCGGCCCCGGCACACAGCACGGTGGCCACCACCGGCACCACCCCTGCCCTCAGCACCCCTCGCCACCCCTCTCGCACAGCCGCGTCAACCGCCCCCAGCCGCGCGCCTCCTGGAACCCGTCCGGACTCCAGACCGCGGCCGGTACGGTCACCACGAAGCCGTCACGATCCCGCTCCAGGACATGGACCTCGGCGATCCGCCGCCGCCCGGCCCGGTCCCGTACGAGATGCAGCACGACGGACAGCGCAGCCGCCAGCTGGCTGTGCAGCGCCGCCCGGTCCAGCCCGGCGGTCGACCCCAGCGCCTCCAGCCGGGCCGGGACATCGCACGCGGCATTGGCGTGGACCGTCCCGCAACCCCCCTCGTGTCCCGTATTGAGCGCCGCCAGCAGATCGGTCACCTCGGGGCCGCGCACCTCGCCGACCACCAGCCGGTCCGGGCGCATCCGCAGCGCCTGCCGCACGAGATCCCGCAGGGTGACCCGACCGACGCCCTCCTGATTGGCGGGCCGGGTCTCCAGCCGCACCACATGGGGATGATCCGGCCGCAGCTCCGCCGAGTCCTCGGCCAGCACAATCCGCTCGGCCGGGCCGACCAGCCCGAGCAGCGTGCTGAGCAGGGTGGTCTTGCCGGAGCCCGTACCCCCGCTGACCAGGAACGACAGCCGGGCCGCAAGCAGCGCCGCCAGCAGCCGCTCGCCGCCGGGAGGAACCGTCCCGGCCGCCACCAGCTCCGGGAGCGCGAAGGCCCGGGGCCGCAGCACCCGCAGGGACAGGCACGTCCCGGCGACCGCCACCGGGGGCAGCACGGCGTGCAGCCGGGTGCCGTCCGGGAGCCGGGCGTCCACCCACGGCCGGGCGTCGTCCAGCCGCCGCCCGGCGACCGCCGCCAGCCGCTGGGCCAGTCGGCGCACCTCGGCCGCGTCCCGGAACCGGACGTCCGTACGCTCCAGTCCGCCGCCCCGGTCCACCCACACCGCGTCCGGCGCGGTCACCAGCACATCCGTCACATCAGGCGCGGCCAGCAGCGGCTCCAGCGGCCCGCTGCCCACCATCTCCGACCGCAACGCGCCCACCACGCCCAGCACTTCGGCGTCCCCCAGGAGCCGCCCCGCCTCGCGCAGCGCCACCGCCACCCGGGCCGGCGTCGCCTCCGCCCCGGCTTCGGCGAGCCGCCGGCGCACCACCTCCAGCAGTTCCTGGCTCATACGAGGACACCGCCCCCGCCGGCGACCCCGAGCCATCCGGCGCCCAACGCACCGACGGCGCCCCGGCCCCTACGGCACCACCACCCCGCACCGCACCAGAGCCCGTCCCGCCACCAGCCCCCGAACCGGCACCCGACCGGGGCACCACCGGCTCCCGCCGGCCGCCACCACACCGCACCGCGCACCCACCGCCTCATACCGGCACACCCCCCTGCTCTCCGCAGGGCCCCGCGCCCCTCCTGGCCGCCGCCCCCGCGTCCCCGACGTCGCCGCCCCGCACCCGCCCCCAGAACCCGGCGCAGAACCGCGCCAGCGGCCCCCGCGCGTCCGCCCCCGGCACCGCACCACGCGCCAGGTCCTCCACCACCCCGTCCTCCCAGGGCAGTTCACCCGCCAGCGGCAGCCTCATCAGCCGCGCGACCTCCGCCGCCGGCAGCCCGCCGCCGTACTGGAGCCCGGGAGCCCCGCAAGCCACCACCCGCACATCGCGGAGCACCATCCGCACCCCGTCGGCCACCCGCCGCGCCGCCGCCACCGCGCGCAGCTCCGCGGGAACCAGCAGCAGCCCCAGGTCCACCTGGGCCAGCGCCTCCGCCGCCGTCTCGTCGACCCGGCGCGGCAGGTCCACGACCACGGCCCCGCCCCGCCGCCGCGCGGCGGCCAGCACCGCGCGCATCGCCGCGGGCGGGATGGCGACCTCGGCGCCCCGATCCCAGCTGAGAACCCGCAGGGAGTGCATCCGCGGCAGCGACTCCGCCAGCGCGCCGCCCGCCACCCGGCCGCGCGATTCGGCGAACGCGGGCCACCGCAGCCCCTTCTCCTTCTCGCCGCCCAGCAGGACGTCGATCCCGCCGCCCAGCGGATCGCCGTCCACGAGCAGGGTCCGCTCCCCCGTGCGGGCGGCCGTGACCGCCAGCGCACCGGCCAGCGTGCTCGCCCCGGCGCCGCCGCGCCCTCCGATGACGCCGACCGTCAGGGCGGGCGGCCCCACCCCCTCGACCGCGTCGGCGATCCGGTCCACCAGCCAGCGCTCGCCCTCAGGGAGCGCCAGCACCCGCTCCGCCCCGATGGCCACGGCCTGGCGCAGCAGCGCGGTGTCGTCCGCGTCCCGGCCGACGAGGATGACGCCCGCGCGGCGCCCGACGCCGGATAACCGGGCGGCGCAGTCCGCACCGACGATCACCAGCCGCGCGCATTCCCCGCCCGCTTTACCGACCGGAAGGCCGGGCCCCACTTCGGGCAACGCACCGGCCGCCGCGCACAGCCGCAGAAGGTCGTCGAGGAGCTGTTCGTCCTCGGTGATCAGCAGCGGCCCGTCCCGCTCTTCACCGCTTCGCACCGGCTGGTCGGAAGTAGATGATCCGGACACGTTCTGTCCCCCTATCGCTACACAACTCACACCTCCGCGAACTCCGCGGGCTTTTACGGTGCAGCGATCGGGAAATCTCCGTGGATCTTGACCCAAAACTGTGGACAACTCCGCGGTTGTGAATATCCCCGTCACCTATTCCAGCGACGGACGGAGCCTTCTGGGGCGCGCGAGAAGCCTCCGCTGAGCAGTCTGACGACTACGCTGGGTGATGGCGTATGCATGACAAGCGATGCCGGGGGGCTATGCCCGTACAGACGGTGGTTCGGGGGCTCACGGCGCAAAATGCGTCCGGACATGCGACGACCCCCGCCGGGGGGGAGAGCGGGGGTCGTCCCCACGGCCGACTCGGGGGGGGAGGAGCCGGACCGGGTTAGCACGGTCGCGAACGATCCGTGACTTCCATGGTGTACCCGAGAGCCTTCTCAGGCAAACCCACGCGCCACACCTTACGCCGAATGGTGGGCGCCTATGCTCGCCCCGTGGAAAACCACTCCGTGCCTCACTCGACTCCCCGTACTGCCGCGTTCTTCGACTTGGACAAGACCGTCATTGCAAAGTCGAGCACGCTGACCTTCAGCAAGTCGTTCTACCAAGGCGGCCTGATCAATCGGCGGGCCGTACTGCGCACCGCGTACGCCCAGTTCGTGTTCCTCGCGGGCGGCGCGGATCACGACCAGATGGAGCGGATGCGCGAATATCTCTCCTCGCTGTGCCGCGGTTGGGATGTGGCACAGGTCCGGGAGATCGTCGCCGAAACACTGCACGATCTCATCGACCCGATCATTTATGACGAAGCGGCCTCGCTCATCGAGGAACACCACGCGGCCGGGCGGGACGTCGTGATCGTCTCGACCTCCGGCGCCGAGGTGGTCGAGCCAATCGGCGAACTCCTGGGCGCCGACCGGGTCGTGGCCACCAGGATGGTCGTCGGCGAGGACGGCCGCTTCACCGGAGAGGTGGAGTACTACGCCTACGGCCCCACGAAGGCGGAGGCCGTCCGGGAGCTGGCCGCCTCCGAGGGATACGACCTGCGGCGCTGCTACGCGTACAGCGACTCGGTGACCGACGTGCCGATGCTGGAGACCGTCGGCCACCCCTGTGCGGTCAACCCGGACCGGGCGCTGCGCCGCGAGGCGGTCGCCCGCGGCTGGCCGGTGCGCACCTTCAGCCGGCCGGTCCCGCTCAAGCAGCGGCTGCCGTCGCTGTCGATGCCCTCGCGGCCGGTGCTCGCCGCCGTCGCCGCGGTGGGCGCGGCCGCCGCGACCGCGACCCTGGTCTGGTACGCGAACCGGCGCAATACCGGAAAGAAACGCCTTGCCGTAATGCCCGTATTTGTGAGCAAACGTAAAGATCTGGGGGCTGGGGTTCCGCTTACTCCACATGAGTAGTACAAAGGACGTAACGGCCCGCGAGACCAAGGACATCCGAGAGGAACACCTTTACCGCATCAAGGCCCACGGACCGACGCATGAATGTCGAGCACCCACGCGACGCCGACCCGTCGATTACGGGCCAGCCGCACCAGGTAACCGGACGACGATTCCGACCTGATGGGCAAATATCGTGCACGCTTGGTAACTCGGCAGACGTGCCAGCGGCGGTACCTCAGGGTTGGTACCGCCGCAACCCTTGTCAGGAGCCCTGACCCGCGTGAGCCGCGCTTACGCCGCGCCGCGCTGCAGCGCCTCGCAGACGGCGGTGCTCTCCCGTACGCCCAGCTCGACCGCGCGCCCGCAGTGCGCGATCCACTCCGCGACGCCCTCCGGCGTGCCCGAGGCGTATCCCTGGAGGGCCGCCGCGTAGGCCGCGCTCCCCTGTTCGGCGTGGCCGACCTCCGCCGAGCAAATGGCCTTCAGGTCCAGTCCGCTGCCGACCAGCACGACGCGCTGCGCCGCCCGCGCGACCAGCCCGTTGTACGAACCGAAGGGCCGCAGCGCCAGCAGTTCGCCGTGCACCACCGCGGCGGTCACCAGGGCCGGCGCCTCGGTGCCCGCCAGCAGCAGCCGCGCCAGCCCGTCCAGCCGCCCGGCGACCTCGTCGGCGTCCGGCAGCGCCAGCTCGACCAGCGGCTCGTCCACCGGCTCGGCGCCCAGCCGGGGCCGGCCCACGGTCTCGTCCGCCGCGCCACCGCCGGCCGCGACCAGATGGAGCCGTGCCAGCACCCGCAGCGGCGACTGCCGCCACACGCTCAGCAGCTGGCCCGCCTCGGCGGTCAGCCGCAGCGCCGCACCCACCGTCCACGGCTCGCCCGGCACACCGAAGTCGGTGCGTCGCCGGACCTCTTCGAGCGCCCAGTCGGCCCCCGAGAGCGCCGCGGAGGCGCGGGCTCCGCGCAGCGCCGCCTCGGCGGTGATCTCGGTGCTGCGGCGCCGCATGATCCGGTGCCCGTAGACGCGGTCGACGGCCTTGCGTACAGAGTCCACGGCGTCGGTCACACCAGGGAGCGTCGCCAGCGCCGCGAGCGGATCGGCGCTCGCCTTCGGGGGTTCGGGGGGCGTCCCCCCGGAGATTCCAGCCATGAGGACGACCCTACGCACCACCAGGCCGGACCCCTCGAAGGAGTGGTCTTCTTCACGTAAACCTCTCGCGGAGAGCTATCTCGCACCTACGCTTGGTGAACATGAAGATCGCTTTCGTAGGCAAGGGCGGCAGCGGCAAGACCACGCTGTCCTCGCTGTTCATCCGGCAGCTGGCCGCGGCCCGGGTCCCCGTCGTCGCGGTGGACGCCGACATCAATCAGCATCTGGGCGTCGCGCTCGGCCTGGACGAGGCGGAGGCCGCCGCGCTGCCCGCGATGGGCGCTCATCTCCCGCTGATCAAGGACTACTTGCGCGGTGCCAACCCCCGGATCCCGTCCACCGAGACGATGATCAAGACGACGCCGCCCGGCGAGGGCTCGCGGCTGCTGCGGATCTGCGAGGACAACCCCGTCTACGACGCCTGCGCCCGCACCGTGGCCCTCGATGACGGAGCCGTGCGCCTGCTGGCCACCGGCCCGTTCACCGAGTCCGACCTGGGCGTCGCCTGCTACCACTCCAAGGTCGGCGCGGTCGAGCTGTGCCTGAACCACCTCGTGGACGGCCGCGCGGAGTACGTCGTGGTCGACATGACCGCCGGATCGGACTCCTTCGCCTCCGGGATGTTCACCCGCTTCGACATGACGTTCCTGGTCGCCGAGTCGACCCGTAAGGGCGTCGCCGTCTACCGCCAGTACAAGGAGTACGCCCAGGACTTCGGCGTCCCGCTGAAGGTGGTGGGCAACAAGGTCCAGGGCCCCGACGACCTGGCGTTCCTGCGCGCCGAGGTGGGCGACGACCTGCTGGTGAGCGTCGGGCACTCCGACTGGGTGCGCGCCGTGGAGAAGGGCCGCCCGGCCCCCTTCGCGCTGCTGGAGGAGGCCAACCGCCGTGCCCTGGAGGCGCTGCACGACGCCGCCGACGCGTCCTACGAGGGCCGCGACTGGGAGCGCTACACGCGCCAGATGGTGCACTTCCACCTGAAGAACGCGGAGAGCTGGGGCAACGCCAGGACCGGCGCCGACCTGGCCGCCCAGGTCGACCCCGCCTTCGTGCTCTTCGAGGGGACGGCTACCCCGCAACCGGCCTGACCGGGGCCGCCTGCTCCGGGCCGGGCGCCTCGCGGGGATCGGAGAGGAAGTCGTAGTCCATCGAGAGCGTCTCGAAGTCGCGGCCGGGGAACGGTATCTCCTGCAACGGGAAGTCCCCGATGCCGTCGATCCGCCGCGGCCAGGTCCGCAGGCCGCCCGCCGAGCCGGCGTCATGGCGGAAGCCCATCTCCTTGGCCGCGGGCATGAGGTTGGGCTGCCCTTCCAACCAGGGCGCGCGGCCCCCCACCAGCAGCTCCCTGGCGTAGTCGTACGGGAGCGGCGGCGCGTGCCGGAGGCCGGAGTTGGTCTTCCGGTTCCGGACGAACGACACGGCCTGTTCGATCTCGCTCCGCCACTTCTCCGGCGTCCATCTGCCGACGCCCCCGGTAGACGCCGCCGAGGAAGTACGTCATCGTCGCGGCGTACCTGCCGACGGCCCGGAAGTGCGAGAACAGCTTCTGCCCGTCCTCCCCCGCCCCGTCCCAGGAGAAGACCACCAACTGCGGTGGATTCCGGCCCGGCTTGAGGCGCTGGGGACGCGGCTGGTGCGGCTGCGCCCCGGTGTACGCGGTCGACCCGTCGCCTATGAGGCGGACCGTACGGGCCGGGGTTCCGGGCGGCTCGGCCCGGCCCTTTCCGGTGCCCTGCGGCGGCCCTCCCTGGGCCGCCCCGGATCAGCCGGCTATCGCCGCCAGCACCACCGCGACCGCGAGGCGTGCGGTCGCCTTCGATATGGCTGCCATCAGCCGCCTCATTCCTGGCGCCGGGCGCACCTTCCGGGTGATTTATAGGAAAAATCACGCCTAAATTCCTATATGCGCTGACAAACGAGCAAAGCGGCAAGACAGTCGTCACCCTATTCACTCGATAGACGGAAGGGCTGACTCGTATGCCCGAAATGGGGGCTCGGAGGCTTTACGCTCCATTACGATTCATTTACCGATGCTTGAGAGTCACCGGACCGTCGCCCATCGCGACGTCCGCCGGCCGGCTCGCGTCCCGCCGCAGTACACCGCCGCCCCACGCTCGCGCCCCTGCGCGAGCGCGCCGCCCCGGAGGAGACGGGAATGTCGCAGATCCAGAAGTCACCGCCGCCGCAGGGGACCGGGATCCCTCCCGGGCCCGGCACGCCCACCGGGCCCGGCCCCCGCCCGAAAGGAGCCCGGCGCGCGGCCTGGCGCGGCGACCTCTCCGCCTCCGCCGTCGTCTTCCTGCTCGCCGTCCCGCTGTCGCTGGGCATCGCCCTGGCCACCGGCGCCCCGCTCCAGGCCGGCCTGGTCGCCGCGGCGGTCGGCGGGATCGTCGCGGGCCTGCTCGGCGGCGCCCCGCTCCAGGTGACCGGCGCGGCCACCGGCCTCCTGGTGGTCACCGCCGATCTCGTCCAGCGCTACGGCTGGCGCGCCACCTGCGCGATCACGGCCCTGGCCGGCCTCGCCCAACTCGCCCTGGGGGCAGTACGGGTGGCCCGCGCCGCCCTGGCGATCAGCCCGGCGATCGTGCACGGCATGCTCGCCGGCATCGGCGTCACCATCGCCGTCGGACAGCTCCATGTGGTGCTCGGCGGCAGCCCGGACGGCTCGGCCGTCGACAACGCCGCGGCGCTGCCCGGCCAGTTGGCGCATCCGCATGCCGTCGCGGCGGCGGTCGGCGCCGTCACGGTCGCCGTGCTGGCCGGCTGGCCACGGCTGCCGGGCCGCGCCGGGCGCTGGGCGCGGCGGCTGCCCGCCCCACTGGCCGCGGTGCTGGCCGCGACCGCGGTCGGCGCGGGGGCGGCGGTCCCGCGGGTCCAGCTGCCGTCCTGGCGGCTGCCCGAGCTGCCGGTGCTGCCGGACGCGTCCGTGGCGGGCGTCGCCGCGGCGGTCCTGACCGTCACCCTCGTCGCCAGTGTGGAATCGCTGCTGTCCGCGGTGGCCGTGGACCGGCTCGCCGCCGAACGGCCCGGGGCCCCGGCGGGACGGCTGCGGCTCAACCGCGAGCTGGTCGGCCAGGGGGTGGCCAACATCGTCTCCGGGCTCGCGGGCGGGCTGCCCGTCTCCGGGGGAGCGATCCGCGGCTCGGCGAATGTGCGGGCCGGTGCGGCCACCCGCCGGGCGACCGTGCTGCACGGCGTCTGGGTGCTGCTCTGCGCGGGCCTGCTGGCCGGCGTGCTGGAGCTGATCCCGCTGGCCGCGCTCGCCGCGCTGGTGATGGTCGTCGGCGTACGGATGGTGAGCTTCGCGCACATCCGGCATGTGCAGCGGCACCGCGAATTCCCGGTGTACGCCGCCACGTTGGGCGCGGTGGTGCTCCTCGGCGTGCTCCAGGGCGTCGTGGCCGGCATCGTCGTCGGGGTCTTCCTGGCACTGCGCCGGCTGACCCACACCCGGGTCGCGGTGACGGAGGAGTCCGGCGGCCACCGGGTACGCGTCAGCGGGCAGTTGACGTTCCTGGCGGTGCCACGGCTGACTAGGGCACTGGCCATGGTGCCGCCGGGCGCGCATGCCGTCGTCGAGCTGTGCGGCTCGTTCATGGACCACGCCGCCTACGAGGCACTCCAGTCCTGGTCGGCCGCCCATCGGGCGAGCGGCGGCCGGGTGAGCCTCGGAGGGCGCTCGGGCCGTCCGGTCGCCGAGCCGGCCGGCGCGCACGCCTGCCACCCGTGGACGCCCTGGCGCAATCACCACTGCACCCGGCCCGCCCCGGACCGTACGGCGCCCCACGAAAGCAGCGGCAGCCAACTACTGGGCGGCATCAGCGCGTTCCAGCGACACACCGCCCCGCTGGTGCGCGAGGAGCTGGCCCGGCTGGCCCGGGAGGGGCAGCGGCCCACCCAGCTCTTCCTGACCTGCGCCGACTCCCGGCTGGTGACGAGCATGATCACATCGAGCGGTCCGGGCGACCTGTTCACCGTCCGCAACATCGGCAATCTGGTGCCGCCGCCCGGCTCGGACGCCTCCTGCGACTCGGTGGGCGCGGCGATCGAGTACGCGGTCGAGGTGCTGCGGGTCGGCTCGATCACCGTCTGCGGGCATTCGGGGTGCGGCGCCATGGCCGCGCTGCTCGACGCCCCGGCGGAGCCGGCCGCGGCGACCCCGCTCACCCGCTGGCTGCGGCACGGCCGCCCGAGCCTGGCCCGTATGGCGCGCATCGGGCGGCTGGGCAGGGGCGAAGTCGCGCTCGTCGAACGGCCGGTGGCCGACGACCAGGAACGGCTGGCGCTGGTCAACGTCCGCCAGCAGCTCGACCACCTCAGGGCGCATCCGTCCGTCGCCCGCCGGATGGCGGAGGGCTCGCTCACGCTGCACGGCATGTACTTCCATGTCGCCGAGGCCCAGGCGTACGTGCTCGACGGGCCCGGCGGGTGGTTCCGCGCGGTCGGCGCCGATGTGCAGATGGCCCGGGTCTGACCCGTAGGACGGCCTGCTGCCCCGAGGCCCGGCCCGGGGCGGCGCCGGGCCTCGGGCGCCCCGTCTCGCCGGGGTCCACACGCCGCCGAGTGACGCTGTACCCGACGCGTCGTTAGTGCCAGGATCGATGGGGGTTGACCAACCTCCGCTTGATCATTGAGCATTTGACCTATCGGCCTATTGGTCTACACCACTGCGTCCTCGGGAGCCGTCGACATGGACAAGCGTCCTTCCATCTCCAACATGCTCAAGGAGGAGCGGCGGTTCGCGCCGCCCGCCGAGCTGGCCGCGCACGCCAACGTCACGGCCGCCGCGTACGAAGTGGCCGCGGCCGACCGGTTGGGCTTCTGGGCCACGCAGGCCAAGCGTCTGACCTGGGCGACCGAGCCCACCGAGACCCTTGACTGGTCCAACCCGCCCTTCGCGAAGTGGTTCGCCGACGGCAAGCTCAACGTCGCCTACAACTGTGTGGACCGCCATGTGGAGAACGGTCTGGGCGACCGGGTCGCGATCCACTTCGAGGGCGAGCCGGGCGACACCCGCACGATCACCTACGCCGAGCTCCAGAGCGAGGTGTGCAAGGCCGCCAACGCGCTGACCGCCCTGGGAGTGCGCAGCGGCGACCGGGTCGCCATCTACCTGCCGATGATCCCGGAGGCGGTCGTCGCCATGCTGGCCTGCGCCCGGCTGGGCGCCCCGCACTCCGTCGTCTTCGGCGGCTTCTCCGCGGACGCGCTGGCCACCCGCATCCAGGACGCCGACGCCCGTGTGGTGATCACCGCCGACGGCGGCTACCGCCGCGGCAAGCCGTCCGCCCTCAAGCCGGCCGTCGACGAGGCGCTGACCCGGCCCGGCACGGAGGACGTCCGCAGCGTCCTGGTCGTGCGCCGCACGGGCCAGCAGGACATCGGCTGGACCGACGGCCGGGACGTGTGGTGGCACGAGTTCGTCGACCGGCAGAGCGACCGGCACACCCCCGAGGCGTTCGACGCCGAGCACCCGCTGTTCATCCTCTACACCTCCGGGACGACGGGTAAGCCCAAGGGCATCCTGCACACCACCGGCGGCTACCTGACCCAGGTCGCCTACACCCACCACGCGGTCTTCGACCTCAAGCCGGAGACCGACGTCTACTGGTGCACCGCCGACGTCGGCTGGGTGACCGGCCACTCGTACATCACCTACGGACCGCTGGCCAACGGCGCGACCGAGGTGCTCTACGAGGGCACCCCGGACAGCCCGCACCAGGGCCGCTGGTGGGAGATCGTCCAGAAGTACGGCGTGACGATCCTGTACACCGCGCCGACCGCGATCCGCGCCTGCATGAAGTGGGGCGACGACATCCCGGCGAAGTTCGACCTGTCCTCGCTGCGCGTCCTGGGGTCGGTGGGCGAGCCGATCAACCCCGAGGCGTGGATGTGGTACCGCAAGCACATCGGGGCGGACGCGGCGCCGATCGTGGACACCTGGTGGCAGACCGAGACCGGCGCGATGATGCTCAGCCCGCTGCCGGGCGTGACGCACACCAAGCCCGGCTCGGCCCAGGTGCCGCTGCCCGGTATCGCGGCGACGGTCGTCGACGACGACGCCAACGAGGTCCCGGACGGCTCCGGCGGCTATCTCGTGCTGACCGAGCCGTGGCCGTCGATGCTGCGCACCATCTGGGGCGACGACGAGCGCTACCTGGACACGTACTGGTCCCGCTTCGCCGGCAAGTACTTCGCCGGGGACGGCGCGAAGAAGGACGAGGACGGCGACATCTGGCTGCTCGGCCGGGTGGACGACGTGATGCTGGTGTCCGGCCACAACATCTCCACCACCGAGGTGGAGTCCGCGCTGGTCGCGCACCCGAAGGTGGCCGAGGCCGCGGTGGTCGGCGCCACCGACCCGCAGACCACCCAGGCCATCTGCGCCTTCGTCATCCTGCGCGGCGGCGCGTCGGAGGACGAGGGCCTGGTCGACGAGCTGCGCGCGCACGTCGCCCGGCAGCTCGGGCCGATCGCCAAGCCCAAGCGGATCCTGCCGGTCGCGGAGCTGCCCAAGACCCGCTCGGGCAAGATCATGCGGCGGCTGCTGCGCGATGTCGCCGAGAACCGCGACCTGGGCGATGTCACCACGCTCACCGACTCCTCCGTCATGGACCTGATCCAGGCGAAGCTGCCGAGCGCGGCAAGCGAAGACTGAGCTGCCTGACGCGCGCAGCCGCAGCGCTCACGGAGGGGGCACCGGCCGTCGCGGCCG